>CAMHAV010000146.1 GCA_946182865.1 uncultured Clostridia bacterium | reverse complement strand
AGTTATGCGCTGCGCTATGCTTTTTCTTTTTTACTTTTACAATCGCCTAATGATTAAATTCCGTTATCTCCATACCGAACGCGGCAGGCCGTATTTTTCCGCGAGCTGCGCCACCGACCAGATTTTGAGCGGCTGCCCTACCGCGTTGAACTTCCATTCCCCGTTGCGGCCGTAGAGTTCACCGAACACCAGCGCGGTCATGCCCTCGTAATTTTCCGACAGATTGTAGATGCAAAGCTCCTTGCCCGTGTCGGCGTCCACCAGACGGATAAACGCGTTTTCGATCATGCCGAACTGCTGCCCGCGGTCGGTCGCCTTGTAGATGCTCACCAGAATCACGATGCGCTCATATCGGGCGGGAAGACGCGCCAGATCGACCATGATCTGTTCGTCGTCCCCCTCTCCCGCGCCGGTGAGGTTGTCGCCCTGATGAATGACGCACCCGCTGCTGTGGTTGAGGTTATTGAAGAACACCACATCATCGCGCGAAGCAAGGGTGTTGCTGCCATCCAGCAGAAACGCGATAGCGTCGCAGTCGATGTCCTGCTTCTGACCGCCTTTGTAAAAACCGAAGCCCTGCGGCTTGGCTTCATCCCAGCCCAGACCGACCATGACTCTGCGAAGTCCCGCGTTGCCCTTGGTCAGACTGACTTTCTGACCCTTTTGAAGATTGACACTCATTTTTCTCCCTCTTTCGTTGTGAAAACAGTGTGAAATGTGAAGTGTGAAGTGTGAAATGTGAAGTTATAATAAATTTCTTCCCACTTTCCACTTCCCACTCACCACTAACTAATCGCTAACGGCTAAACAGCTTGACGATCATCTTTCTGACCAGATCAATGGGAATGATCAGGAACGCCAGCGCCACGCAAACCAGCCATGTCTGCGGCGTGAGGCTTGTGACGCTCAGCACGTCGCCGCCAAAGGTGACAAAGACAAACTGCATCACAAAAATGCCCAGCATGACCAGAATGAAGTTGGTGTTTTTGCTCAGCCCCTTGAAGAGGTTGAGATGTTCGGTTCTCGCGTTGAAGCCGTTGAAGGTAATCGCCATCATAAAGGTGGCAAACAGCGCCGATTTGAGATAGACCGGGTCATGGCTGCCCAAAAGATCGCCCACAAAAGGCACAAAGCGTATGGCAAGGCAGACCGCCGTGATATACGCCGCGCCGAGCAGAATTTCCACAAACATGCTCTTGTTGATGATGCTCTCGGAACGCGGAATCGGCTTGTCTTTCATATATTCTTTCATAGCGGGTTCGCTGCCGAAGGCAATCGCCGCCAGCGTATCCATCGCCAGATTGATGAGAAGAAGCTGCACGACCGTCATCATGACGTTTTCGCCCAGCATCGGGCCGATGAAGCAGGTCAGCACCGCCGCCACGTTGACCGTGAGCTGGAAGATGAGGAACTTGCGGATGCTCTTGAACATCGTGCGTCCGTAGAGAATCGCCTTGTCAATGGAGGCGAAGTTGTCGTCCAGAATCGTGATGTCGCCGGCTTCCTTGGCCACCTCGGTGCCGCTGCCCATCGCGAAGCCCACGTCCGCCTTTTTCAGCGCGGGCGAATCGTTCACGCCGTCGCCCGTCATGCCGACCACGAGATTAAGTTCCTGCGCCAGACGCACCAGACGGCTCTTGTCGGTCGGCAGCGCACGCGCCACCACGCGAAGACGCGGCAGCAGTTCTTTCACTTCGTCATCCGACTTTTCCGCCAATTCCGCGGAGGTGAGCGCCACATCGGTTTCGGGATGATACAGATCCGCGTCCTTGGCAATGGCCATGGCGGTTTCCTTGCGGTCGCCCGTCACCATGACCACCTGAATGCCCGCGTTCTGCACTTCCTTGATCGCGTCCACCGCTTCTTTTCTCACGTTGTCGCGGATGCACATGACACACAGCAGGGTAAGGTTTTCGTCGTCTTTTTCGCCGTCAACCATCGCCACGCCGAGCAGACGCATGGAGCGCGCCGCCTGTCCGTCAATATACGAGACAATGACAGATTTGTCGGTGAAATCCTGCACATTGCCGTTTTCGTCCACATAAGAGGTGCATCTGTCGATGATCTTTTCGGGCGCGCCCTTGACAAAGGTCACGCACTGCCCGTCACGCACCACCGTAATGCTGGAGCTTTTCTTGCTGGAATCAAAGGAATTGAAGGTCTTGACTTCTTCCTTGTCCAGACCGTCCGTCGCGTGGGAGGCGATCAGGAAGGACATGAGCGCGCGGTCGGTGCTGTTGCCGCCGATCACTTCGCCGTCCGACGCGGATGCGCCGTTGTTCACGCCAATGCCCGTAATCACGTCCTTGGCGTAAGCCTGCGGCATTTTGTCGAGCGCGTCAAAGACTTTCGCGTTGCCGGTTGCCATTTCCACCACCGAAAGCCGTCCCTCGGTGATGGTTCCCGTCTTATCGCTGTAGAGCAGGCTCAGGCTGCCCGCCGTTTCCAGACCGTTGATCTTGCGCACCAGCACGTTGTCCTTGGCCATTTTCAGGCTCTGGAAGGAGAGCAGAATGGAAGTCAGCATGGGCAGACCTTCCGGCACCGCGCACACGATGATCGTCACCGCCACAGTGATGGCGTCCATCACCAGACGAATCCAGCCGAAGGTATCGGTCGGCACATTGCCGGAAAGCAGCGTTTTCGCCATGATGCCAGCCACAATGGCAATCGCGCCGATGTAGCCAAAAGTGGAAATCTGCTTGGCCAGCTTGCTCAGCTTGACCTGGAGCGGGGTCTGACGGGTATCCTCCTGCACTTCGAGCGCCAGCTCGCCAAAGAGGGTCTTATCGCCCACCACCTTGATCTGCATATACGCTTCGCCGCCGCAGACCACCGTACCGCGATAGGCGTAGTGTTGGTTGAGCAGGTCTTTGATGTCATAGGATGTGCCATCCGACGCCGGCACCTTTTTTGCTTCTTCGGTTTCACCGTTGAGCGCCGCCTGATCGACCTTGATCTCGCCCTCGACGATCTCGCCGTCGGCGGGAATCTTGTCGCCCGCCTGCAAAAAGACGATGTCGTCCACCACCACTTCGCTGACGTGGATTTCTTCGAGTTTGCCGTCACGGATGACCTTGGCGGTTTCCTTGGCTTCTTCCTCCGCCTTGAGCGCGGAGGCCTTGCCCTCCTGCTTGCTCTCGCTGACAGAAGACACGCCGTTGGCAATCAGAATCGCGATCAGAATGCCGACGGGCTCATACCATTCTGCCTGGTGCAGGAAAAACAGCACCACCTGCACGACCAGCGCCACCAGCAGAATCAGAATCATGGGGTCTTTGAAGCCCTCCAGAATCTTCTTCCACAGCGGGTCGGGGGGAATCTGCGTCAGACTGTTGGAACCGTGCTGACGGCGGCTTTGCTCCACCTGTTCGGCGGAAAGTCCGTTGAATTTCATAGCTTTTTTCATATCCTTTCCAATGGATAACACAAACATCCGCCTGTGTTATCGTATTCTTTCATATTATACAGCATTTTGTTAAAAATGTCAATTCACAGCCGATAAATTCTTGTCAATATATTCCATATAGGGCTTGCGGAAATACACGCTTTCGGGATGCGCCTGATAGACGGCAAATGCCTCCCGCAATCCCTCCCGGAGCGGCTTGACGTCGGGCAGGAGCGCGCATTGCCGCGACACGTCGAGTTCGTACCCGTAATCGTGGAAGCAGAAATAATCCCGCTGCGGCGCGCCGGTTTCCACCTCTGCAAAGTCCGGCACCGCCCCGGCGGCTTCATAGCACAGCGCCGCCCATTCCCTGACCGTGACGGTCTGGGGATTGCCGACGTTAAACACACGCGGCGCGGGATGGCGCTCCAGCAGAATCTCCATGAAGCGGCAGAGATCGTCCACATGGTAAAACTGGAGCTTCATGCCTCCGTCGTGCGGCAGATAAAACTTCCTGCCCTGCATGGCGCAGTCAAAGACAAATCCCTCGCGGTAGACATTGTTCCACGTCCCGTAGAGATAAGGCGGGCGCAGGATATAAGCCCCAGGACAGCGGCTTTGCAGCCATTGCTCCGCTGCGAGCTTGTTCACGCCGTAAGACCCCCATATAGCGTTGGGACCGCAGTCCTGCTCCTCCGTAAAGGGCTGGGGGTTGGTTTCAGGATACACGGCGCTGGAACTCACCATGATGTAATCCCCGAAGGTCATCTCCGCATCCAGCAGCGCCGCGATATCCTCCGCCGTGTAGGCGCAGATATCCAGCACCGCGTCAAAATGCCGCCCTTGCAGACGATCGCCGAGGGCGTGCCTGTCGCATGACAGCAGCGTCACGCCCTCGACCTGCGGACGGCTGCCGCGGTTGAGCACCGTCACGTCATGCCCCTTGCGGACAAAATATTCCGCCGTACAGCGGCTCACAAAGGTCGTGCCGCCTGTTACCAGTAGTTTCATCAGACATCCCCCTTAAAGTTAGCCGTTAGCTGTTAGCTGTTAGCTGTTAGCGTTTGTGGCTAAAATGTATCGTATAATGCATCCGTTTCATCAAAACCATAGTACAGATATTCGTTGGCTATGCCGAGATCAAAATTATGCTGCACCGGCGAGACGCTTTCTGCATCGGCGAGAATGCCGGAGGTGCCGTATTTCACGCCGGAGGGGATCGCTTCACCGTACTGACGGGTGATCTTTCGGTAAAGATAATCCCTGTCCTGCCCTTTCAATACATACTTGAAAAGCGTATGATAGTTGCCATTTTCGTCGGGGTCGGCATAGACGGTTTCTTCATTCTGGAGCCAGTCAGTCTCTTCGCTCCAGTCCGGGTAAATATGATCCCTGACGGCCGTGCCGTCGTCGCTGTAGGTGACCGTTTCGATGCAGCCTGTTTCGCCGTCGAGCGAACGCTGCCGCTTTGTCAGACGGCCAAGATCGTCATACTCACACTGTATGGCAAAGGCAAACGGTTCGTCAATGATGTCGCTGTCCGCGTCAACGGTTTTCCTGACCATGTGCGAATCCTCGTTGTACGCTACGGCAATGCGGCTGTAAGCCGTTTCCACATCATCGAAGTCATGCGTCCGGATATGCGCCGAAACAGGTCTGCCCTTTTCATCATATTCATAACGCGCGGTATAAACGCACTCAATAGCGGGAACGGTTTTGGTTCTGGACAGGAGTCTGCCGTCCGCGTCATATTCCATTTCGACGGTTTCCCCACTGTAACAGGCATAGTCGCCCGAAAAAGTAAAGGTTTCAAGGGATTTCCAGCCTCCGGTTTCGGGATTGTCGGTGATGACGCACTCCGAATCGGTGGTGTCCTCGGAATCCTGCGTCATATTATCGTCATGAAAACCCTTTAACGGGTCATTGACCGTATAGTCCCTGATGATTTCCTTCGTGCTGATCCTGCGTTCCTTGTCGTCATACGCGTAAGCTGCGGTGTACTTTCTGTAGTGAAGACCCTTGCTGCCGTCATCAAAGTGGTACCCGTTGTATTCCTCCACCAGCCGTCCGGCTTGGTCGTAGCGGTAGGTGTTGACGTCGGTTTCACCGTACAGATAGGACCGATCATATTCGGACGAATAATCCTCTCCGCCATCAAAACCTCTGACAATGTAATACTCGGACGTTCTCTCCGACAGCAGATACCCCTCCGGCGAATATGCATATTCGGTGCGACTGAGCAGCTCGTCCGAATTGTTATAGCAGCATTCCTCCACCAGCGGATAAACCATTTCCGTTTTTTTCCCGGCTTCTCCGGCTTCCCCGCTTTTCCCGTCTTTCCCGCATGAAGCCGTGCAGAGGATCACTGCCGCCATTGCGAACACAAGCGCTCTTTTGAGAGATTTCGTGATCATTCTGTTCCTTCCTTTCGCAATCCTGTTTCAGCGAATCAGATATTCGTGAAACAGCCTTTTGTCCTCATCAAAATTCAGCACCGCCAACCGCTGCTTCTCCTGTTTGTCCTGCGATGTGCCGTATGTGACGCCTTTGGGTATCTTATCGCCGTATTCATAGATATGTTTTTCATTCAGCTCCCAGTCTCCGTTATCGGTCAGCGCATAGAGCGTGACCGTGCCGCAGTTGCCGTTTGCGTCGTAATCGGAATATTCCTTTTTTCTGTCCCTCAATTTAAGGTCTGCGTCCTCGCACTCGTGATGGAACGTCATACAAATCAACTCGCCGTTTGCGGCATATTGACATCGTTCCTGACATACATAGCCGTGTACATCGGTTTCATCACATCCGGCATAGGAACCGTCTTCGTTGTAAAAAAAGACCCATGAATCCTTCATGCCGTCGTACATTCTCTTTTGGGCTATGACGCGGGACTGGTCGTCATATTCCACACTGTAAAGGGATTCAGAAATATATGCATCCGTCACATATCGGGTTGATTGTGAGGTTACACGTCCTTTGCTATCGTATTGGTATTCGTCGTAACGAGTCGAGCCTGCGTTATACTGGTTACTTTTCCAGAGCGGCTTACCGTTTGCGTCGTACAGCGTATCCTCCCAAAAATCAAGCAGCCCGCCGTCTACATCAACCTGACTAGAACGCAGTCTGCTCAGATAACCGCCGGTTAATTTGTCGTTGAAATAGGCAATGGTCGATTTTATTACAAGGCGGTCGGTTTCTGTCAGCGCCGACTCGTCCATCACCTCTTTTCTCTCCTTCATGTGGTAGTTTTCGCACAAATATTCGTAAGCCATCATACGTCCCATGTCGTCATATTCATAGGTCGTGGTCCATCTGTCATAGTTCCATTGGTCAATTTCATCGTTCCACCCCGTATAGTCGCTGACTTGCTTTGTCATTCTGCCGTTTCCGTCATAGCTGTATTGGGAACTGTAATCCTGATCGATTTTTCCGTCAGTTACATAATAATGCCGTTCCTTCAGCAGATAGCCCTCGGTCGAATAGGCATACTCGTAACAGCGCGACAACTCGCCGTTCTCGTCATAAAAAGACTCCTTGGTGACGGGATAATACAGCCCGTCGTCTGCCTTTTGCGAATGCGGAGCGGTATCGCTTTCACTCACAGCCGCGCCGTTTTTCCCGCGTCCGCACGAAGCAATCGAAGCCAGCATCACCGCCGCCAACGCGAGCGCCATTGCTTTTTTGCTGATGTTGTTTTTTATCATTTCATCGTCTCCCCTTGATAGCTAGCCGATTGTAAAAGTTGAAAAAATGCGTAAATACGGAAATTTAGCGGAATAACAAAAAAGAAAAAAAGCATAGCGCAGCGCATAACTAGCGAGCGTCTTTTTTCTAGGCGAGCGTGGGAGTCCAGCCGATGACGGCAAGCGTCATCTCGGACTAGTTCCTCCTGGCGGGTGCAAGGCGGGCCCTGCTGGGGAGTGGGCAAGGCCCCACAAGCGCCGCAAACGGCGCGAGCGAGACGAGCCAAGACCCAGGACGGGGCTGGGCGAATTCGGACGGGCAGCCCATCTGTATTCGCCCGACCCCGTCGCAAATCTGAGCGCGTTTCGCTCGTTCGGCTTCG
>CAMHAV010000145.1 GCA_946182865.1 uncultured Clostridia bacterium | reverse complement strand
CGACAGCTTCATTTGCCCCGACGGCGACGAAGTCATCATGGAGTTTTCCGGCAAGGAACTCATCAAAGGCGAACCTGACGCGTCGAGCTTCCCCTCCGGCGGCATCCGCGCCACCTTTGAAGCGAGAGGCTACACCACATGGGACCCCACCTCCCCGGCGTTCATCCGCGACGCCACGCTGTACATCCCCACGGCGTTCTGCTCCTACACAGGCGAGGTGCTTGACAAAAAGACCCCGCTGCTCCGCTCGATGGAAAAACTCAGCTCGGTTGCCGTCAGAATGCTGCACCTTCTCGGCAAGGAGGATGTGACGAGAGTCACCACCACCGTCGGTCCCGAACAGGAGTATTTCCTGATTGACAAGAAAATGTATGACGCGCGTCCCGACCTCATCTATACCGGACGCACCCTCTTCGGCGCGCCCGCTCCCAAGGGACAGGAACTTGAAGACCATTACTTCGGCTCCATCAAAACGAGAGTCGCCGCCTTTATGAAAGACCTTGACGAAGAGCTGTGGAAGTTAGGCGTGCTGGCCAAGACCAAGCACAACGAAGTGGCGCCGTCGCAGCACGAACTCGCGCCCATCTTCTCCACCTCCAACATCGCCACCGACCACAACGAGCTGACCATGGAAGTGATGAAGAAGACCGCCGAGAAGCACGGGCTGGTCTGCCTGCTGCACGAGAAGCCTTTCGCGGGCGTCAACGGCTCCGGCAAGCACAACAACTGGTCGATCTCCACCAATACGGGCGAGAATCTGCTCGACCCCGGCAAGAATCCCGAAGACAACCTGCAATTCCAGCTCTTCCTCGCCGCCGTGGTCAAAGCGGTGCATGAATACCAGGATCTGCTGCGTATCACCGTCGCGTCGGCGGGCAACGATCACCGCCTGGGCGCGAACGAAGCGCCTCCCGCCATCATCTCCATGTATTTAGGCGACGATCTCGGCGCGCTGGTGGATGCGATCATCAACGGCAAAGAGTACCGCAGCAAGGACAAATCCGATATGCGCACAGGGGTGGATGTACTGCCCGATTTCAAGAAGGATAATTCCGACCGCAACCGCACCTCGCCCTTTGCCTTTACCGGAAACAAGTTTGAATTCCGCGCGCTGGGTTCTTCCCTGAATATAGGCTGCCCCAACTATATGCTCAATACGATGGTGGCGCAGGAGCTTTCCGAATTCTATGACGCGCTCGAAGGCGCGGACGATCTCGAAGCGGCGCTCAGGGCGTTGATCAGGAAGACCTTCACCGAGCATCAGAACATCATCTTCAACGGCGACAACTACTCTGCCGAATGGGTGGAGGAAGCCGCGAGACGCGGTCTTTGCAACTACCGTTCGCTGCCCGAAGCCATGGCGCATTATGTTGACCAGAAGAACATCGACCTCTTTGTCAACAACGGCATTGTCTCCGAAGCCGAGATCCGCGCCCGTTATGAGATCGAACTGGAGCATTACGCCAAGCAGCTCCGCATCGAGGCGCTGACCATGATCGACATGGCGGAAAAGAACATTACCCCTGCCGTGAGCGCCTTTGTGGGCGAACTGACGCAGACCGCCCTGGCCAAGAAGTCCCTGTCGTCCGCTGTGTCGGTTTACGCCGAGACGGCGCTGGTGGAGGAGCTTTCCGCCAAACTGGAAGCCTTTGTGAAAAAGACGGCGGAGCTGTCCGAAGCCGTCGCCAAGGCGGAGCATTTTGAGGGCGACAACCTCGCGCTGGCTTCCTATTACCGCGAGACGGTCTTCGCTCTGATGGGCGAGCTTCGCGAACTGGGCGACGCGATGGAGAAAAAGACAGCGGCGAAATATTGGCCCTATCCCTCTTACGGCGAGATCCTTTTCGGGGTGTAATGCATTTCTAATATATACCCGTATTCTGACAAGCGAATACTGTTATTGATTCTGTCAAAGGCGGCAGGTGTCCTACGCGCGGGATTGACGCGCGGAGGCGGGATTGACGCGCGTAGGATACCTGCTTTCTTTATAAAAACTATTTTTGAGGAGTTGGTCATTTATGAATGACGCAATGAGAGAGCTGGTCACACAGGCAACGACCGAGCAGGTCTTTGCCGTGTGGTTCCTGATCGGCGCGGCGCTGGTCTTCTGGATGCAGGCCGGATTTGCGATGGTGGAGGCGGGCTTTACTCGCGCCAAGAATACCGGCAACATCATCATGAAAAACCTGATGGACTTTTGCATCGGCACGGTGGTCTTTATCCTGATCGGTTTCGGACTGCTGATGGGAGAGGATCTGGTCGGATTCATCGGCAAGCCGGGTTTCGATCTCTTTACCTCTTACGCAGGCTTTGATTTTTCGAGCTTTGTGTTTAACCTCGTGTTCTGTGCCACCACCGCGACCATCGTGTCTGGCGCGATGGCGGAACGCACCAAGTTTCTTTCCTATTGTATCTATTCCGGTGTGATCTCCGCGGTGATCTATCCCGTTGAGGCACACTGGATCTGGGGCGGCGGCTGGCTCAGTCAGCTCGGTTTCCATGATTTTGCCGGTTCCTGCGCTATTCATATGGTAGGCGGTATCTCCGCTCTCATCGGCGCGAAGATTCTCGGCGCGCGTATCGGCAAGTTCAAGAGAGATGAGCAGGGCAAGGTCGTGAAGGTCGGCGCGTTCCCCGGTCACAACATAGCGCTCGGCGCACTGGGCGTATTCATCCTGTGGCTCGGCTGGTACGGCTTTAACGGCGCGGCTGCCACTTCTGTGGAGCAGCTCGGTTCCATCTTCCTGACCACCACCATCGCGCCCGCCGTTGCGACAGTGGTTTGCATGGTCTTTACATGGATTAAGTACGGCAAGCCCGATGTGAGCATGTGTCTCAATGCATCCCTCGCGGGTCTAGTCGCCATTACTGCCCCTTGTGACGTGACCGACGCGCTCGGCGCGATTGTTATCGGCGCGGTCGCGGGTCTGCTGGTGGTCTTTGGCGTATGGCTTCTCGACTATGTGCTGCACATCGACGACCCGGTCGGCGCGGTCGCGGTACACATGATGAACGGTATCTGGGGTACCCTTTCCGTCGGACTGTTTGCGACCGACGCGGCGCCCGGCTATTCCATCGCGGACGCCAGCGGTCACAAGCTGGTGGGTCTGTTCTATGGCGGCGACTTCAGACTGCTGGAGTTGCAGCTTCTGGGCTTTGCTTCCGTGGCAGCGTGGACGGCTGTGACGATCACCGTCACCTTCTTTGTCATCAAGAAGCTCGTGGGTCTGCGCGTGACCCGTGAAGAAGAAATCACCGGTCTGGACGCGACCGAACACGGTATGCCTTCCGCCTACGCGGGCTTCGCGATGGTGCCCGAATATGTGGAAGAGGGCGATGTGCCGCCCGTCGTGGTGGACGGCGACACCCCGGTAGCCGAAGCGGTTCCCGTCAGAAAAGAGCCTTCCTTTGTGGAAGAAGGCAGACCCAAGATCACCAAGGTGGAGATCGTCTGCAAGGAATCCCGTCTTGAACCTCTTAAGAACGCCATGATGGGCATCGGCATCACCGGCATGACGGTGTCTCATGTGCTGGGCTGCGGCGCGCAGAAGGGCAAGCCGGAGTATTACCGCGGCGTACAGATCGAAGCCAATCTCCTGCCCAAGGTGCAGGTGGACATCGTGGTCTGCAAGGTGCCTGTGGCGGACGTTATCGAAACCGCCAAGAAGGTGCTTTACACCGGACACATCGGCGACGGCAAGATCTTCGTCTATGACGTGGAGGACGTTGTCAAGGTCAGAACCGGCGAGACCGGCTATGACGCCATGCAGGACGTGGAGTAACCTTTTATTCACGACTATACCGAAACAGCCATTTTCATGGGAGAGTGCGCGGGCACAAAAAAGTGCTTGCGCACTCTCTTTTGGTTTGGCACATTGGATGGCAGGTGGAATATAATGTAGAAGCGTCGGATGGCGAAACAGAAAAGAATGGGCTTGCCTACTTGACAAACGGGTGAAAATAGGGTATACTTGCATCAACAGGTACAGCAAAAGCGCTGTAAGCAGCAGAGCTTACGGCGCTTTTCTCCTTATCGACACAATCACCATCCAAACAAATTCATCATGGGAGAGATGTTTTTATGGCAAATGTTCCGGAATTATTCGGCAGCATGGTATTTAACGACAAGAAGATGCAGGAACGCCTTCCCCGCGCGACCTACAAGGCGCTCAAAAAGACCATTCAGAACGGCGAACCGCTGGATATCACCGTGGCGAACGTCGTCGCCAACGCGATGAAGGACTGGGCGGTGGAGATGGGCTGCACGCATTACTCCCATTGGTTCCAGCCGATGACGGGCATTACCGCCGAGAAGCACGACAGCTTCATCACCCCCTCCGGCGACGACCGCGTGATTATGGAATTCTCCGGCAAGGAGCTTATCAAGGGCGAACCCGACGCGTCGAGCTTCCCCTCCGGCGGTATCCGCGCTACCTTTGAGGCGAGAGGCTACACCACATGGGATCCCACGTCTCCCGCGTTTATCCGCGACACTACGCTTTACATACCCACGGCGTTCTGCTCCTACACGGGCGAAGTGCTTGACAAGAAGACCCCGCTGCTGCGTTCCATGGAGCGGCTCAGCTCGGTAGCCGTGCGGATGCTCCACATCCTCGGCAAGAACGATGTGACGAGAGTGATTACTACCGTCGGCCCCGAACAGGAATATTTTCTGATTGATAAAAAGATGTACGATCAGCGTCCTGACCTGATCTATACGGGGCGCACGCTCTTTGGCGCGCCGGCTCCCAAGGGACAGGAACTTGACGATCATTATTTCGGCTCCATCAAAACGAGAGTCGCCGCCTTTATGAAAGACCTTGACAATGAGCTTTGGAAACTGGGCGTACTCGCCAAGACCAAGCACAACGAGGTCGCGCCGTCGCAGCACGAACTGGCCCCCATTTTTACCATCTCCAACGTCGCCAACGATCACAACGAGCTGACCATGGAGGTGATGCAAAAGACTGCCGAGAAGCACGGTCTGGTCTGCCTGCTGCACGAGAAGCCCTTTGAAGGGGTCAACGGTTCCGGCAAGCACAACAACTGGTCGCTTTCCACCAGCACGGGCGAAAACCTCCTCGACCCCGGCAAGCAGCCGGAGAATAATCTGCAATTCCAGCTTTTCCTCGCCGCGATTGTCAAGGCGGTGCATGAATACCAAGACCTGCTGCGCATTACCGTGGCGACGGCGGGCAACGATCACCGCTTAGGCGCGAACGAAGCGCCGCCCGCCATCATTTCGATGTATCTGGGCGATGACCTCGGCGCCATGGTGGACGCGATCATCAAGGGTGAAAAATACGAGAGCAAGGGCAAGGCGAAGATGCTCACCGGCGTGGATGTGCTGCCCGATTTCAAGAAGGATACCTCCGACCGCAACCGCACCTCTCCCTTTGCCTTCACCGGCAATAAATTTGAGTTCCGCGCGCTCGGTTCTTCCTTAAATATAGGCTGCCCCAACTACATGCTCAATACGATGGTGGCCGAGGAGCTTTCCCAGTTCTGTGACGCGCTCGAAGGTGTGGATGATCTGGAAAACGCGCTGAAGGCGTTGATTAAGAAAACCTTTACCGAGCACCAGAACATCATTTTCAACGGCGACAACTATTCCGAGGAATGGGTGGCGGAGGCCGCGCGCCGCGGACTGTGCAATTACAAGACCCTGCCGGAGGCGATGGTGCATTATGTCGATCAGAAGAACATCGACCTCTTTGTCAAAAACGGCATTATCTCGGAGGCGGAAGTGCGCGCCCGCTATGAGATTGAACTGGAGCATTATGTCAAGCGGCTGCACATCGAGGCGCTGACCATGATCGACATGGCGGAAAAGAATATCACCCCCGCCGTGATTACCTTTGTCAATGAACTGACACAGAGTGCGCTCGCCAAGCAGCAGCTTTCCGCGAAGCTGTCGGTTTATGCCGAAATGACCCTGATCGAAACGCTGTCCGACAAGCTGGAAGCCTTTGTCAAAAAGACGGCGGAACTGGAAGCAGCGGTGGAGAGTGCCAAGCAGTATAAGGGCGACAATCTGAAATCCGCGCAGTATTACCGTGAGACGGTACTTGCTTTGATGGATGAATTGCGTGCCTTGGGCGATGCGATGGAGAAAAAGACAGCGGCGAAATATTGGCCGTATCCCTCCTATGGCGAGCTGCTTTTCGGCGTGTAATCGCGTCATATGTAACCGTGTGTTTTTCATGTGATACACAGCAAACAAAACCAAACTGCCTCACACGGAGCAAAGGCTCCGTGTGAGGCAGTTTTTACGATGCATAGAAAAACACGCTGTCCGTTACTACAGGACAACGTGTTTTTTTGGTGCCTCGATTTTCACTTACTCCGCATTCCGGATTAACCTGATGTTACGATTTCGCCGTTTTGTTCTCTGGTGTAATTTTCTACCCAGATGATGATGGGGAAGGGCTGGTCTTTTTCATAGACCCAGTTGTTGGAATAATAGGCGAGGGAACCGTTTTCGAGCGACAGCGCCGCGCTGACGCTTCCGTCGTCATATTCAATGACGCAGGCGGCATATTGCTGTCCCACCATGGAGCCGTAATGAACCGTCCCGCCGATGCCGTCATGGTTATGAACGGCGCCGCCGTATTCGTAGGGAGTGACCGTACCGGTGGTGTCGCTGCGTTCCGATGTGTGCATCTGGAAGCAGCAGAGCAGGCGCATATAAACGGTATCGCCCATCATTTTTTGCAGCGCGTCGTCCGTTTTCCTGCTGAGGATGCCCATCTCGTTGAGGCTGGTATTGATGTAGCTTTCGTTGCGGGAAAAGATGCCGGTGATCTGCGCGTTTTCCCCGAATCCCTCAAAGGCCGTCCATTCCACGGCAAGATAGTCATCAGTGGTGCAGAACACAATATTGAGTTCCTTGCTTTCAGGGCTGTCAAAATAGAACATGATATAGCAGCGAGGGTCTTCAGCATAATAGTAGGCGGCGTTTTTTTCAAAATATTGCTGCTCGAGACCGTAATCGTTTTCTCCGTCCTCGTTTTCGGGATAGGAAACCGATTTGGCGTCAAAATCGGCGTGGCAGTCTTTCAATTCGCCCGCCTTGTTTCCGTTGTAGACAGTGATGCTGAAATCAAAACCTTTGGAATTGACATTCTTGATTTCGGCATAGCAGCGCGAAAAGACCGAATCGCCTTCGCGGTACCAGGTGCCTTTCCAGTCGGAAGCCCTTCGTCCCCCTGCCGAACCGCAGGAGGACAGCAAACATACGGCGGTCATGACGGTTGCCGTCAGAAGCAGGATGATAGGTGCAGTGCGTTTCATCTGTGACTCATCTCCAGAATGCAATCGTTTTCTATCCCTTATTATAATACAAGCTGCGGTGCGGGTCAAGTAGTTTGTTGCCCCCGAAAGGCGGATGGAAAAGGTAATTTTTTTAAAAAATCCCGACTTGCACACAGCACCTAAGCAGAGTATAATAAAGTCACTTCAA
>CAMHAV010000144.1 GCA_946182865.1 uncultured Clostridia bacterium | reverse complement strand
GTCCCCTGGACCCCGCGCTCGCATTCGCTCGCTAGTTACGCTTCGCTTTTTTCTTTTTTCTTTTTGTTATTCCGCTAAATTCTCATTTATCTCATTGAGAAAACGTAAAGGAGTTTATTTATGGGAGCTTATGTTAATTTTGGCAGCCACGTGCAGATTGCGGAGGAGTCTTGGGGGAGCGGGGTGCTTCGGTATGTCGGCTGGCGCGACATTGACGATGAAATGTTCCGGCAAGTCGCGGATAACCCCCGTATTCATACGGTGCAGATCCAGTCCCCGCTGTGTGATGAGGCTTATGCATTGATCGACCGCCTGCTGGAAGCGCGTCCCGACCTCTGGTTCCGCGTCTTTTCCATTATGGAGCCGTTTGATATTCCGTTCCTGACCGATATGCCGCACTTGACGCGGCTTCGGGTGGAGGGCTGGCTGGTCAATTGCCCCGACGCCATCGACCCGCATGTGCTGTGTCAACTGCCTCGCCTCAAAGCGCTGCACCTTAATCTTTTTGACCTGCATGATTACAGCTTTCTTCAAAACCTGTCTCCCGATCTGGAGGATTTGTCCATCATGGCCGACACCATGAAGGGCGGCATCGCATTTGACTGCGAATGGCTGCTGCGGTATGCCAATCTGCACTCGCTTTTTCTGGGTCAAAAAGCAAAAAAACATTTGGAACGCATTGCCGCCCTGCCCCGTCTCCATGAACTGGCGCTGCGAGGCATCAAAGTCGCGGATTTCGGGTTTCTACGGGATATGCCGATCGAGAGCTTTCGCTTGTTGTATTGCGGCAACAACGATCTTTCGGCGCTGGGAGAACTGACACAGCTCAAAGAACTGGAACTGTGGCGCATTCTGAAACTGACCGACATTGACTTCATCAGCCGGCTGGTCAACCTCGAAAAGCTGTCATTGCAGGACTTAAAGCATATCACGGCGCTGCCCAACCTTGACCCGCTGACAAAACTGCACGACATCCGCATCAACAATGTCCCTATCGACAGAGACGCGCTGGACGAAAGAATCCGCAGCATGGTGCATTATTAAGACCGCTCCCCCCGGATGAAAAGTACATGGTACAAAATGCAAAACAAGGTACGCCATTCTGCTGCAAGAATGACATACCTTGTTTTTGTATCATAGGGAAAAAATTTCATTTTACTGAATGACAGCCGTCTTTACGACGGTATTCTTTTCTTCGTTATGCTGCGGAGAAGTATCCGTAGCACGCAGAACGAAGGAATACTCCTTGCCGGACTCCAGCGCGTCCACCGTGGCGCGGTAGGGATACGCGTCTGCCGCACCTTGCTCATATTCCTCGGTAACGGTCGGGGTGAGAAGCACCTTTTGGGCATTTTTCAAGTCGGGGTCAGTTTCAAAATCAAACGCCCCCTGCTGATAGTACAGCGTGTAGCACACACCCGTCTGGTCGAGCGCCACATCCCAATAAACCGTGGCACAGCGGCTTTCCTCCGATACCACCGTACCAAGCCCCACACGCGGCTCCGGCGCATGCGGCGGCCACTCCGTCGAATTATTATAGACGCTGCTCCACTCGGGCGCTTTGTCATCCTCGGCTGTTCGGTGAGTCATCACAAAATCATTAGGCTGGGTCAATAGGGCGTTGGTGATATAGTGGGAAAAACCTGCGAGGGCGTCGGCTTCCTCCACATCCTGACACAGCACTTCCAGTCCTTTGTCGGTTTTTCCGGTCAGCGTATCAAGCAGTTCATACTCTTCGGGGCCCTCGGCGTAGCCCAGCGACAGCACGGTAAAGCCGTCATCGCGGCGGGATTCCACCGCCAGGCGGGGAACGAGATTGTGCTTGTTGTCGGCAAAAAAGCCGTCGTGATACAAATGCTCCGTACTGGAATCCAGCCGATAGCTTTCAAAAAACAGATAGTCTACATTGGCTCTCGGCGTATAGCGGTAGTGCTCCTGCAAGTGGTTGTAAAAGAACAAGCCGCGGTTCTGACAGATCAGCGTGCCGGGATAATCCGCTTTGATGCGTGCCATCAGATCAGCCACCCCTACCGCTGTCCATTCAAAACGGGTTCTGGCGGGATTGTCGTCCTCGGTATAGGCATTCGGCGCGCAGGTGTCGATGGTATCAAGAAAAAGTCCGTCACATCCCAGCCCCCGTCCGTATTCTTCGGTGAGAATTTCGCGGATGCCTGCCACACCGTCTTCGCCGTCCATCGTCATGGTGTCGAGAACCTCGTACCAATTGGGGTCACCGATGTTGGTGTAGGCGCAGGTGAAATAAGGATTCATGTCCGGATTTCCGTCGTGGTCGTTGTCATCGAGATAATAGGAAGCATAGCCCGAACCGCCGGGGGAATCGCTGCCGCTCACGACGGCGTTTTCCAGCGTGTCATCTCCCTCGGCACGGGGATCCACGCGGGGGCCGCTGCCGTCGCCCGTGAAGCGCGGATCCTCCTGCATTTCCTCCGGCGTTTTGCCCGCCGTGCGCAAATCCTCACCCACCGAGAGATACGCCAGCACCTTGGTACCCGCCGATTGAATCGCGTCCACCTGCTTGGCCGTCAGCGCTCCCTGACCGGGATGTAAAATAGCGATGTCATACTGCTTGGCGTTTTCCACCACCTCGTCATCCACCACACCGTAGTAAATCATATAGGCAGGCTTCTCCGTCACGGGATATTCCACAGAATCCTCCCCTTTCCCTAGGCAGGACGTCACAGAGGCAAGCATCAGTGTAACAGAGAAAAATAATGCTGCTATTCTGACCGTTCTATTGTTTTTTCTCATTGCAATCACCCTTTGTTTCATCAAAGCTGCACTTACCAAAAGAACCCGATTAAGTCCGAATCCTCGCACACAATCGGGTTCCTGTTTTTTTTATCAAGTCGGTTTGTCAGTTCGCGAGAAGTGCTCTGTCGTTGGCAAATTCCGAACCGCTCAGCTTGGCAAACTCGCCCAGCAGTTCTTCCACGGTGAGGTTTTTCTTTTCTTCGCCGCTCACATCCAGAATGATTCTGCCCTCATTCATCATGATCAGACGGTTGCCGTGGGCAATCGCATCGCGCATATTGTGCGTGACCATGAGCGCAGTGAGGTGGTTTTCCTGAATGAATTTGTCTGACAGTTCCAGAACATTCTTCGCTGTCTTGGGGTCGAGCGCCGCCGTATGCTCATCGAGAAGCAGTAGCTTGGGGTGATTCATGACCGCCATGAGCAGCGTGACGGCCTGACGCTGACCGCCGGAGAGCAGCCCCACTTTGGTGGTCATGCGGTTTTCCAGCCCTAAATCCAGCTTTGCCAGCATTTCTTTGAATTCCTTGCGCTCCTTGCCGGAAATCGCCCAATTCAACCCGCGGAATTTACCGCGGCGGTTGGCAATGGCGAGGTTTTCCTCCAGCCACATATCGGCGGCGGTACCCATTCTGGGATCCTGAAACACCCGGCCGATGTATTTGGCGCGTTTATGCTCCGAGAGCTTGGTCACGTCAATGCCATCAATGGTGATGGTGCCGCGATCCACCGGATATACGCCCGCGATCATGTTGAGCATGGTGGATTTTCCCGCGCCGTTGCCGCCGATGACCGTGACGAAATCACCCTCGTTGAGCGTCAGATCAATGCCGTTGAGCGCCTTTTTCTCGTTGACCGAGCCGGGATTAAAGGTCTTGTACAGTCCCTTGACTTCAAGCATTTTCGATGACCTCCTCTTTATCGGAATAGGTTTTCCTGTTGAATTTCTGGCTGATCTGGTTTTTCCAGTAGGGGATGCCGAGGAAAAGACCGACCACCAGCGCGGTAAAGAGCTTGAGATCGTTTGCCTTCATGCCGAAGTTAAGCACCAGCGTAATGACGACGTAGTAGACAATGCCGCCGATGATGGTGGCAAGCAGCCGGAGCGCAAAGTTATGGAAAATCTTGCCGAAAATGACCTCGCCGATGATCACAGCCGCCAGACCGATGACAATGGCGCCTCGGCCCATATTTACATCGCAGAAGCCCTGGTATTGCGCCAGCAAGCCGCCCGAAAAAGCGACAATGCCGTTGGAAAGCACAATGCCGAGAATCTTGTTGTTGTCGGTATTAATGCCGTTGGCGCGGGCCATTTCGAGGTTGCTGCCGGTGACACGGAGAGAATGTCCTCTCTCTGTGCCGAAGAACCAGTAAAGAATAGCAATCAGCAGCACCGCGATGACCGCGCAGATGACCAGCGACTGATTGATATTGCGCAGCGTGATGGGATATTTGTATTTCATATAGGAGAGCGGCAGGTTCGCCATATCGTTCTGAATCCGCAGATTGATGGAATACAGACCGAGCTGGGTGAGAATACCCGCGAGAATAGCGGGTATGCCGAACTTGGTGTGAAATATACCTGTCGCCAGACCCGCGAGACAGCCCGCAAAAAACGCGCAGAACATCGCCAGATAGAGATTTTGTCCTGCCGTCACCATGGAAACCAACACTGCGCCGCCGGTGGCAAAGGAGCCGTCTACCGAAAGATCGGCTACGTCAAGGATTTTAAAGGTGAGGTACACGCCGATCGCCATGATACCCCAGATGATGCCCTGCGTGATCGCGCCGGGCATGGCGTTAAGAAATGGCACGGAAAATCATTGTCCTTTCGTTATCAGATGGATAGATTATGAGTAATACCAAAATCAGCGATAAGGCGTGATTTGAAAAATCGCCCTATCGCAGATTTTGAAAAATGTTGTTTATTGAATTATGCCGTCTCCGGAATTAGTCGGCAATCGCCTCATAGCTGTCGGGAACGGTGATACCGAGCGTTTCGCAGCGGGAAGCGACATACTTGTAAACCGGCGCGTCGTCGTACTGGATTTCCATGTCGGCGGGATCCTTGCCGTTGACAAGAATCTCATACGCCATCAGACCGGTGTTGTAGCCGATGGTGGAGTAGCTGATGGAAAGGGTGGCAATGCCGCAGCCCTTGCAGATGCCCTCTTCGCCCGCGATGATCGGCTTCTTGGCAGCAGCCGCGATGCCGTCGATCAGTTCGGCGTTGTTGGCGCACTGGTTATCGGTGGGGATATAGAGCGCGTCCACTTCTTCGCAAGCCTTGGTGACAACCTGCGCGATATCATTGGAGTCGGCAAAGCTGTATTCCGTGACCGTCACGCCTGCCTTTTCCAGTTCACTCTTGACGACGTTGACCTGATACTTGGAGTTGGCTTCGTTGGAGCAGTAAACGATACCGACGGTCTTTGCGTCGGGCAGAAGCTCCGCAAACATGGCGGCCTGCTTGTCCAGCGGCGCGAGGTCGGATGTGCCGGACACGTTGATGCCGGTCTTGCCGTCAAAGTTGTCAATGCCGAGGGCTACGCCGTACTCGGTGATGGAAGTAGCCAGAACCGGAATGTCCGCGGTAGCCGAAACAGCCGCCTGCAAAGCGGGGGTGGCGTTGGCCATAATCAGATCGACGTTGGACGAAACGAACTGGTTGACGATGGTGGTGCAGGTGGCGGAATCGCCGGAAGCGTTCTGCTCATCGAATGTCACCTTGTCGCCCAGCTTCTCGGTCAGCGCCTTCTTGAAGCCCTCGGTGGCGGCGTCCAGCGCCGGATGCTGCACGAGCTGGCAGATGCCGACCGTGTAGCCGTCTTTTTCCGCGTCCTTCTTGCCGGAATCGCTGCAGCCGGTGACAGCCAGAGCGGAAGCCGCGAGAAGAGCGCCGCAGAGCAGGACAGACAGAATTCTTTTGATTTTCATTGTCGTGAAACCTCCAAAAAAATAAATTTCGTGCCGGAGAACCGCCGTTTTGGGGCTCTCCGAATTTGTACCTTTGTGAGTATAGCACTTTAAAGCGGTGATGTCAAGGCATTTTGAATATTTTTTACCAGAAACTATCAAGATTGTGAAGAATCCGTTTGTTATAAATGTATCATTCTCCGATCCGGCGTTTTTATACTTTTCATCTGGATTCTCCTTGACTTTTTATACAAATGTGATATAATCTTTTTATAGTATTCAAAATAATGGTGGTTATTATGACAAAAATCAATGGAAATCAGGTGACATCGGCTTGCATTACCTCAATCATCCCCTGCGCCACGAGCTGAAATACCGTATTTCCTATGCGGATTACGTTGAACTGCGCAGCCGCGCGCTGTCCTTTATGAAGCACGACACGCATGGCAGCGACGGCAAATATTTCATTCGCAGCATGTATCTTGACGATATCTACTGCTCCAATTACAATGAAAAGTCCGACGGCGTCAGCAGACGACGAAAATACCGCATACGCATTTACGACCTCAGCCGCGACGTGATCAAATTCGAGATCAAGGATAAATTTGACAGCTACATTTCCAAATCTTCTTCCGTCATCACCTACGACCAGTGCCGGAGCATTCTGCGAGGGGATTTCGGATTTGTGGGCGACATGATTCGCCACAACACCGACGGCGGCAAAGAAAAGGCGCTGCGCATGGGCTATATCGACTGCGCCACCAAAATTCTCCGCCCGATTGTGGCGGTGGATTACGACCGCGAGGTATTCATCTGCGACGAGGGCAACGTGCGCATGACCTTTGATATGAACCTGCGCGCCGGACAGGGCAGCGGGGATCTGTTTGACCCTCACCTTCCCACCGTGCCGGCTTATGAAAACGGCATGATGATTCTGGAGGTCAAGTACGACGATTTTTTGCCGCGGTTTGTTTCCAAAATGCTGCGCCCGCTCAATCTGTGGCAGTCGGCGCAGTCTAAATTTGCCATGTGCTGTCTGGCACAGACCAATTATTTAGGTAAGGTGGTTTACTGATTATGAGATATAATTTCACTGATGTATTCAAAAACAAGTTTTTAAGTCAATTCTCGCTCACGTCGCCCATTGAATATGTGCTGGCGCTGCTCTTCGCTATTGCCATCGGCTGTGTGATCTACTTCATCTACAAAAAGACCTACAAGGGCGTCGCCTACAGCCACAACTTCAATATGTCGCTCATTCTCATGACCCTGATCACAGCCATTATTATCTTCACCATTTCTTCCAATCCCGTGCTGTCGCTCGGCATGGTGGGCGCGCTTTCCATCATCCGCTTCCGCACCGTGGTCAAGGATCCCGTAGACCTGATGTATCTCTTCTGGGCCATCTCCATGGGCATCATCATCGGCGCGAAGCAGTATGTCTTTGCTTTGATCTGCGCGGTGATCATTTCGATCTTCTGCTTTGTCATGAGCAAGCTGAGCAACAAGGAGCAGGCCTATCTGGTCATCGTTCGCTACGATCTCGCCGCCACCGAAGCCATTGACAAGGCCATCGCGGACATCAAGGGCAAGATTCGCAACCGCACGGTGGGCAAATCCGGCGTGGAAACCATCATCGAGGTCAGAAGCAATGCCATCGACGAGCATTTTGTGGAGAAAGTCACCGCTATCGAGGGCGTGGAAAGCGCCGCGCTGGTCAATTACAACGGCGAATACGCGGAATAATTCCCCCATTTCATCTCCTGAAAAAAATCAGCCGCGCTGTCACACGAACGATGACAGCGCGGCTTTTTTTGTTGTACC
>CAMHAV010000143.1 GCA_946182865.1 uncultured Clostridia bacterium | reverse complement strand
TCTCACTGACAATATACGTTCACTTCTGGACGACAAAATACCCGGGCGCTGACACCCACGTTTGACACGGAAACGGTGCAGCGGTTATTCCTGAAAGCCTACAACCAGATGATGCAGGGCAGGGAGCAGGTCATTCAGGACTGCGAACTCATGCGGAAGTCGCTGACGGATTTCAAGAGCATTGACACGGACATCGAGCGACAGCGAGAGGAAACACAGGTCATCGCCGAAATGATCAAGGCAGCCGTCAAGGACAACGCCTCCACGCCGCAGTCGCAGGAAGAGTATCAAAAGAAATACGAAGCGCTCACACAGCGATACGAAACAGCTTCCGCGGAGCTGGAACGCCTGCAGGTTCTCCGCACCCGGCGAACCCGGCAGGACAAAGCAATGGCAAACTTCATCCGCACACTGAGGAAGCAGCCGGAGCTGCTTACCGAGTGGGATGATACAATATGGACGGTGATGGTCGAGAAAGCCATCATCCACAAAGACGGGCAAATCACATTTGTTTTCTACAATGGTACACAAATCAAGGTCGGGGCATAATATGTTGTCAGTATGAAAAAGTGTCGGGAAGAGCAATCACACATTTACCCATATTTATTTAAAAAAAACAGCAGGACAGCCGGATTTCTTTTCAAATCCGACCGCCTGCCGTCTGTTTTTTTGCGCTATATCCGATGGCGGAAGTGATGATCACGTCCTCGGTTTGCTATTCGGTAATTTCCATTTCGGAAGTACTTTACTTCGGTTTCAAATGGGCTGACCAAAGAGTAGTTTTTATTTCTTAGTACAACTGCTAACAATCACTCGGCATCATCTATCCGGATAAGGTACATATCATTTCCCGCGCCCTCTTTATCGTCAGTCCAGCGGAGGGTGCCGCTCTTGATAAGGAAGGAACCGGAGCCGTCCTTATAGACAGTCTTGGTCTTTGTTTTGCCACTTTCGGAGGTGGACAGCTCCACACGGGTTGCGCCCTTCTTGCAGACCATGGAAGATGTTTCCTCGTCAAAGACGCAATTGTATGTCCACTGGGTGCTGTCGGCAGCGCTGTTTGCCCATTTGACGGAAGCGACATAGCCCGTCTTGCTCTTCTCAAAAGTGATGTAGCATCTGCCGCTGCTCCATGTATGAAGACAATAATCGTCGGCAGTCAGATGTTCGTCAATGCCATCGCGCATGAAATGCATTTCCCCGTCCTGTCCGGACCAGAGGTCGTTTTGCACCTCGTTTTCCTCATCCTTTGCAAAAGAAGTCCAGAATTCCCCTTCGTTCGTGGTGAATGTGTACCAGACTGACTTTGAACCGTCGGGATGATCTTCGTAGTCGATGGTAACTTTTCCGTTGTCTTCGTCAAGGGTGTAGGTGCCGTCTTCCTTGACAGTGAGCGTTCTGGGATAAACAGAAACTTCGATCCATGTGCCGGTGATTCCCTTGATTTCGGATTTTTCGTCGGCACTCTTTCCCGACTCGTCACTGCAGGCGGTCATTGCCGTCAGCATGGTGAGCATGAGAATGCAGGAAATGAGTTTTTTAACTGAGAATAAATTTTTTAAATTCTTAATTGATTTTTTCATGTGAACATGACCTCTCGTTATTTTTTTTTCGACTTATAGAAGTAGATTCTTTTATCCGACGGTTTCATCCTGAGAAAAATTCAGAAGGGTCCAGTAGTTTTCGCCATTGATGGACTTCTGCTGGATTTCGGCGGTGTAAGAGGCTCTGAATTCTCTACCTTCTGCCATGTCGATATAGCAGGAGTAATTGATATAATAGACGGAGCCGTCGGTCTTTGCGGAATTGATAACGTAATCAGTAAACGGATCGCCAACGCCGCCGATGACCTTGTAATACTTGCCGTCCTCCAGGTAAAACCACTTGTTAGCCTCGCCCTGCGCACGCATGGCTTCGATGTCCTTCTCGCTGGCGTTGAAGATGTTCATTGCGATCCAGTCCGCATCCTTGCTTTCAAATACCTTGTATGCGCCGCCGGATTCCTTTGCCCATTTCTTGGGGTCGAGTTTCTTCTGGTTGTAGACGTCCTTCGGCTCGCTCAAGGAATACTTTGTCCAGTCAGCGCATCCGGCGTCGCCGAGAATGCAGTAAAGAATGTTAGTTGTGCCGTCGCCGGCCTTCTCGCTGTCGTAGGTAACGGTTTCGCTGCCCTCGACGTAATACCAGTCGGTAAAGCGGGAGAGGAATTCCATTATTGCAGGGTCGAGCGTTTCGATATTCAGATTGGTGACGGAATCTTCACTGCTGACGTCGGGAGTATCCTCACCGCAAGCCGAAGCGGTGAGCAGCATCATGGCGCAGAGGGCAACCGCCGCAATGCGGAGAATAAAGTGTATGTTGTGTTTCATTTTGGTTTCCTCCTGATATGATATCATTATGCAAGTGCGTTCATATGTTCGAGAAGGATTGAGTTAACCTTGTCAGTAGCGGTGTCTACATAGAATACCATATGATAGTAGTCACCTGTGTAGCTGCTTCCGTCATCACTCCATTGCAGCGGATTGTAATAGGTGTAGATGATCATATAATAGCCGTCTGACTTTGCGTCGTGATCCTGAATATAGGCGGATTCAATCGCTCCGGTAGGCTTTCTTTCTATGAAGTAGTCGCTGATAAGATCACCGTAAATGAAGCTACCATACTTCTCGCCGTACAGCATCAGATCGGTTGTGTCCTCTTCCTGCGTAAATGCCCCGAGAACTTCGTCCTTTGTATTTCCGACGTGGAGTCCTCCTGCGAAGATCACTTCAGGAGAATTGGAGGATATGCTGCCGAGCTTGAGGTTGTTTCCCTCGTTGATGTCGTAGAAGGAAAGATACATCTGACCGTAGGTCATATTAAGATGCTCTCCGTAAATAAACTGATCTTCGGTGATATTTTCTTCCTTGTCCGGTTCGCCGATTGCCGCTTTCACTTCATCCACCGTCATATTCAGCTTCACGCCGTTTGCCGTAGTGTCGGAAATGCCGAATTTATGTGGAGTCCACTCAGAGGAAGATGTGTTTTCTGCGGAATCACCGCAGGCTGTCATTGCGCATACCGCCATGGCTGCGGTCATAACGAAGCAAACGAGTCTGGATTTGATTTTCATAGTGAACAACCTTTCCGCGAAAGTATCCTGAACCATCATTCAGTAGTCAAAAGAACTCCCGCTATGAATTGAATCATAAAATAATGGATTTGCTTAGTGATTGAAACCTTTTCATTTTAAACATTCTTTCAAAGCGAATCATTTATTCCTGTACGGGCGAATATGCAAAATACATTTCTTTTCCGGCACTTTCCTTGTTGTCTGTCCACCGGAGAACGCCGCCTCTTACAATGAAGGAACCGCTGCCATCTTTATAGACGGTGGTTTTCTTATCCTTGCCCTTATTGTTGTATTTGTGGTTGACCAACGTGGCGTTGCTGTTGCAAATCAGTGTAGCGCTTTCCTCATCATAATGGCAAATGTAATTCCATTCAGAACTCTCAAAAGCGCTGCTTCCCCAGATGACATTTGCCTTGTAATTGTCTTTCGCTTTGGTGATCGTGATGGTGCATCTTCCGCAGCCCCAGATTCCAACGTATTCTTCTGCAGGCGTCTTTTCGTTTTCGTCGATACGGACAAACTTCATTCTGTCGACTGATTCTGAAATCAGCTCGGATGGAGGATTTTTTGTGTACTCTGCCATATTCGGAAATCCTGTCCACAATTCTCCCGATTCATCATAAAAGCTGAACCATGAATCGTATGTTCCGTCGGAATGAACGTCGCTGTCGATGACTACCTTTCCGGATTCCTTGCCGCCACTCGTATGATAGAGGGCATAGCTGCTGTCTTCGTTGACGGTGAGAATATTGATTCCGTATTCCGAGTCCTCCCGCCAAGTACCGACAATGCTTTCAACGCCGGGCAGAGTGACAACATCCTTATCGGACGTAACTGCATCGTCACCGCTGCAGCCTGTGAAGATTGTCATTGTCAATATTGTCAGACAGCAGATGATCGTTCTGAAAAAAGACCTTTTCATTGCATAACCTCCCGCATTGGATCTTACAGTTCGTATTATAACACGCTTTTTACAAAAAAACAGTGTCCTTTAGGTACACAGTTTTGGAAATTCATTGATTTTTTACCATCGATTTGTTATTATTAGGTTGAACTGTCGAGCGAGGTGATAAAACAGGAATGAAAGGCATCATACAAAAAACGGAGGCTATCAAGCGTTTCCTGATACATCCGTCCAATATCCGCATTTCAATTTTTAATATTCTTGCCTGTGTAGGTTGTGTCGTCAGTCTGGCAGTATTTTTCGTGTCGTTATGTAACGGAGCGGACTTCCTCAATCTTGTCACATTGTTCAGTGCAGGCTTTTTTTCAGCCGTTTTACTTGCTTTTGCCAAAAAGACAGGACATTACCGCGCCAGTTATCTGATTACCGTTATCCTGATCTTTATGATACTGTTTCCTGTCATGTTTTTTACAGCGGGAGGACTTTTCAGCGGAATGCCTGTGTATTTTGCGCTGGCTGTTTCGTTCACGGTGTTCATGCTGGAGAATAAACTCGGACTGATCACATCGACGCTGGAAATAGCGGAATACGTGATCTGCGGACTTGTCTCTATCCGTTACCCTCAGACCGTCATACCTTTCGGGAGTGAGGAAGCGGCGGCGTTCGACATCATTTCCGGCGTGGTGGTCTGTTCTACCGCGCTTGGGATAACGCTCTGCCTGCAAACCAGACTTTATCGTTCCCAGCAGAAAAAAACGGAAGACGCGCTCTCGGAGGTCAGCCGCCAGAGTCAGGCGAAAGACGTATTTTTAGCCAACATGAGCCACGAAATCCGCACGCCTATAGGAATGATTCTCGGTATGAGCGAAATGGTCGACCGCACCGCGACCGACGCACAGACGTTGGAATACAACCGTAAGATTACGATCTTCGGACAAAAGCTGATGTCCATGATCAAGGATATTCTGGATATCACACGCATACGGTCAGGACAATCGGAGCTTGCCTGCGAACCGTACAGTCTGGAGGAGGTTGTCACAGAGCTTTCCATTCTTGGAGACGAACTGGCGGAGCAGAAAAAACTTGCCTTTTCGGTGAAACGGGAATATCCCGAAAATCTTACTTTGATTGGCGACAAAGAACATCTTTTGCAGATCATTAGCAATCTCGTTACCAACGCCGTTAAATACACGGAACAGGGCGGCGTTTCTCTGCGTGTGAAATCGACTCCGGATGTGGAGGAAAAGCATTACACACTCACCGTTCAGGTAGAAGACACGGGTATAGGTATTCCTGACGAAGCGCTTTCGCACATCTATGAGATCTTTTATCGGGTCGGCAATTCTCAGAATCATTCGGTAGAGGGAACCGGCATCGGTCTTGCAATTGTCAAAGAACTGACGGATCGCATGGGTGGTGTCATTACTGTCCAAAGCATAGTCGGTGTGGGTACGACCTTCACGCTTCATCTGACACAGGATATTTCTAAGCAGGAAGTTTCGGCAAAGAACCATACGGATACGCATTTTATCGCGCCAGAATGCCGGATGCTGGTTGTTGACGACAATTCCGATAATCTTGAACTTCTGAAAACACTTCTCAGCAGAACCATGATGCAGATCGACGGTGCGACAAACGGTATAGACGGCATCCGTCTTGCGGTCAGCCGGACGTATGATGTGATTGTGCTGGATTACATGATGCCTGCGCCGGACGGTATTGAAACGCTTTCCCGGATGAAACAGAAAGGAGTCAAAGCCGCTTTCATTGCCCTGACAGCAGACGCCATCGCGGGAACCGGCGCAAAGATGATGGCAGCCGGTTTCGATGAATACGTGACGAAACCGGTGGACTGGAAAAAATTTGAGCAGCTTTTACTCCGCTACATTCCCAAGGATAAGGTGGCTTTTGAAAATCACAGTCAGTCCTCTGTCACGGCCGCGCAGGTGGCCCGGCTGAACTTTCTCATCGAAAATGGCGAGATAGAACTTCAGTACGGTCTGAAACGTGTGGATAACAGCCTTGCGATGTACCGCAGGATACTGCTGCTTTTCTGCGGTCATTACGATAAGAACAGAGAGAAAGCCGAATTGCTTTTTACACAGAACGACAAAACAGGCCTTTGTCTTGTCATTCACTCTCTGAAAGCGCAGGCAAAGGGAATCGGCGGTCATCTTCTCTTTCACATGGCGGAAACAATGGAGCAGAAACTCCGGCAGGACGATTCCGATTATGTGTCGGCTGCTTTTCCTTTGCTGCTCATGCAATGGGAACGCACGCAGCGGCAGGCGTCTCTTCTGGCGGAAAGGATTCCCACCGAAGAAGAGGAAGCAACCGCAGAAAGTGTCGATTTACTGACGGAAAAAGCGGTTTATGCATTGAAAAACAATCTCTGGCTCAACGCAAAAGAGACGGTGGAGGCTTTGCGGAGTGCCGACGGAGCAGGCAGAAACTATGATATGATACTGCAATTGATAGACAATTTCGCCTTTAAAGAAGCTCTTGATATGCTCAAAACAGGGGTGGAGACAATATGAACGAACCGAAAATTATGGCGATTGACGATGATATCGAAATGCTCAAACAGCTTGCCATTATGCTGAAGGATCAATATGCTGTCAGTGTGATGACGAGCGCGGAGCAGGCACTTGCGGCACTTTCCGAAGGGAATCTTCCCGACTTGATTCTGCTCGATGTGATGATGCCGGATACAGACGGCTTTTCACTGATGGAACATTTGAAAAATGACAAGGAGCTTAGAAAAATCCCCGTGATATTTCTGACGGGAATGACAAATACGGATGATGAAATCCGAGGATTGACCATCGGCGGAGCGGATTATATCCGGAAACCGTTTCACCGTGAGGTTCTGCTTGTAAGGATAGCCTTGCAGCTTGCTTCACGCACCCTCCGATCAGAAGAAATCTCCGACGAAATCGCTTCCCAACTGACGGATAATGAGCGAAAAGTCGCGGAGCTTCTCCGTCAGGGCTATTCCGGAAAGGAGATCGGCGAGAAGCTGTTTTTTTCCTACAGTTATATCAAAAGAATCATTGCTTCTCTCAAGTTGAAGCTGGATGTTGAAGGCACCACAGAGCTGATCCGGAAACTGAGGGAGAATCATTGATGCTGTCGTGCTGTTCTTTGACACCATCTCAATAAGGGTTGTTGAGCAGGGATTATTACATCCTTGACTGTCCGAATTGTCGGGAATGAATCAAGCCAGAGCAGGTGCGCTCCGGCTATTTTTCGTGAAGAATCGTTATGAATAATTAAAAGATGCACACCCCCTTTTCCGAAAATGCACACCCCCTCTGAAAAATGCACACCCCCCTCCGAAAAATGCACACCCCCCAAGAGGTATCGTATAATAGTTTAATGATAAAAAATAAAAATCCGCTCTCAACGAACCAATTTTGAGCGCGGTAAAACGGGGAATAATTAAATAGTATAAAATCGCGACTTGCAAACGGGTCATAGACATGGTATTATAGAAGAAAAATGAA
>CAMHAV010000142.1 GCA_946182865.1 uncultured Clostridia bacterium | reverse complement strand
CGCTCTGATCATCCTTGAAATAGAGCTTGGTTCCGGGTATCGGCCGGTCAAACTGATCCCTGACCTCAACGCGAAATGTTGTCTGTATAGACGGGTTTTCTTCGCTGTAAATACCGTTTCGATTGAATTCAACATCGGTAACGGTGATGGATGCGGGCACGCTCTTTTCAATTACCTGTGGAACAAGCGTCACATTGCCCGTCACATTCTGCACAAATACTTCTCCTGTGTTTTGATAAAAAGAAATGTCAGCGTTCTGCTCCGGCAGTGCAGTGACACCGGAAATATAATACCTTTCCGTATCTGTCGGCTTGACATATACGGATTTTGACGCGGTCGGTTTAATGCTGAAACTTTCGTTGCCGCTGTTTCCCAACCATTTGGCTCCTTCTTTTTGGGAAAGCGTGACCCTATATTCGGGAATGGGCTTGGAATGAGCGGCTACGGTAACGTCTCCCGTAATATCCGAAACCAGGACATTCCAGAGGGTATCGCTTACCTTTTCCGTTTTCAGCACGGCGTTTGCAGGATTGACTGTCACGCTGTCAAGAACGTAGGCGTTTCGGTATTCATTGTCAATACTGACCTGAAGCGAAAGCGTCCGTCCGGCGCCCTGTATCACGCTGAGCGTTGCATCTCCATCCGACCATGAGCTGTGTTCATCGGAAGTGAGACCGACATAATAATGAGCCGCTTCCGTTTCACCGACAGTCAGCTTTTTGGTCGTGGTGGATCTGATATAAAACGTATTGCCTTCCGAATACGCCGGAACAAATACATAGTAGTCGCCAGCCGCCAGTCCGGTAATCGTCGTTCCGGTCACTTTTACGGCATTGGCAATAGAGCTTCCATGGGGATAATACGCGAGAGCCGGATAATTTCCATTGACTGTGATGCTGCCCGTGGACTGTCCTTCAAAAGAGGGTGAAACGGTGACATCGGTGTTGACGTTGATTGCCTGTTTGACAGCGTTGACCGTCACTGTTTCGCTTCGGGCGACTTCGCTGCCGGAAAGAAACAGGGCTGCGTATATTACATAGCTTTTTCCTCCGGATAGAGTAGGATACTGCGTAAAGACGGCTGTTCCGTCAGTGGAAAGAGCTTTGGTCTTCTTGTTAAAGCTGCTTGCGCCAGTCGCTTTGTAATACAAATAGGCGGTGTAATCTCCCTCGTCCAATCCGCTGCCGGTAATTGTCACCTTCGGCGTGTTTCCGTCGGAGCCAAGGCTTTCTACATATTGAGAAACGCTGATAGAAACACTCTCCGCAACGGCATTGGTCTTGACTGTTTCAGCCGACGCCGTGAGGGTTATCTTTTGCTGAGATTCGCTGCTTTCCGGAAGGGCTGCACTTTCTGTGCCTTCTGTGCCTTCCTCGTTGGCGGATTCCAAGAGCGTTTCGGGTTGATTCTGGTCGGACAGTGCCGTACTGTCTGCGGGTTCTTCGTAATGCTGTCCGGAACCGGGTGCAGCTCCAGCGGTCAGCAATGAACCGGCCGACAGGAGTCCTGCCGCAGCCGAAACAGTCAGGATGGCTGTCAGAATGCGGCGCTTGATGATTTTTTTATGCATAATCGGTTTTCTCCTTTTCCTTTGTGAATGATAATGAGGAAATAAAAAAACGGGAGCTTGACGGTAAGCTCCCGGGCAAATGGCAGAACGATTCTTTTGAATAAATCCTTTGAGGCGAATAGATATGCTGTCGAACGCCCCAGCCATTTAATTTGTCCGGGTAATCCACATTCGACAACACATTTTCTGATTCTGCTTGTTAGTAACGTAAGTGTGCATACTATCCTCTTCTTTCGATGATTATATTATCATTATACGGTAGGACAGTCGTTTTGTAAATTCGTTCCTTTTGATTGCCGGTGATAAGCGTTGCTTATCACTTTTTTATTCATATAGCGAAGGTCTTCGCAAATGAGTATACGGTTTTTGTGATCGAGCTATTTTCCGTCTTCCTGCATATAAAAATTAACTGCGGCATGAATGCTATTTGTCTGACAAGTTGCGCAAATGCCAGACACGTAGGCGTCATCAAGTCTTGAAACAAACGGAGTTGCATTGATGTTTTGATATTTGGGAAAAAAGGGCGTCAGCTGGACTTCCGGAAAACATACAATGTCCGCCCCACAGTGTGCGGCTTCCATTATCATCTGTACGGATTTTTGGTAGTTGGACTCCATACTGAAATCCATTTTCACTTGTGCTAATGCAATTATCATGAATGATCCATCTTTTCTATTTCTCTGAAAGCGAGATAATGCTTATATGATCGGGCGGATTTTACAGCATCAACAATGGCAGCCGACGCTGCGTACTCTGCCAGAATTCCGACTGCATCAATTGATGTTTCTGTCTGACCGCTGCAAAGAGCGAAGACTGTATCGCCGTCGTAAATCGAATGAGCAGGGTGTACGGTTTTGGCAATAGCGTCCTGTCCACGACCTGCCAATCGGGAAGTCTCTGCTTTGGACAGTCTGGCATTTGTGATAAGACAACCAATGACTGTGTTGCCGCTGAAAAAGTCTTTTTCTGTTGCATAAGAATTCAAAATCATTTTTTCACTATCCGCAAATCCAGTTTGATCGGCTTTGCGAGCGCCTGCTATGATTTTACCGTTTTCAACAATGTCTCCTACACAGTTTACAGCGAAAATGGCGCCAACTTTTATATCTCCATGAAGAAAAACAGACATTCCGATTCCACCTTTCATGGCATTTTCCAAACCGTTGGTTTTACCAATGGTGGCACCGGTTCCAGCACCATAATTCCCGCTTTGAAAGGGGCAGCGAGAAAAAGCATTTTCTCCCGCTCTCCTTCCCATCAACGAATCAGGACGTATTTTTGCGCTGCCGCATTTTAAGTCGAAAAGAATAGCGGAACAAATATTGGGAACGACGGTAACACCCACATCACGACCGATGCGTTTTTCCTCCAGCAGTTGCATAAGGCCTCCAGCTGCATCTAACCCGAACGAGCTGCCGCCGGAAAGAAGAACTGCGTGAACTGTTTTTCGATTGCAGAGTGGATTGAGCGCAGCAGTGTCACGGGTGCCGGGAGATCCTCCTCGAATATCTATGCCGCATACTGCCCCTTGTGGTGCTATGATGGCTGTGCAGCCTGTCATAGCATGTTGATCCTGCGCCTGACCTATTAAAAATTCCGGAAGTGAATCAAGTGATGCTTTTTCCATTATTGGCCTCCTATCCTTTTTTCAGAACAACGTATCTTGCATTCAAATACCATTTTTTATTCTTTTCTTCAAAGGGTTATCTGTAATCAGCGGAAACGTCCTCAAAGGATCTCTCACCGCAAATATATGCTTCATATGCTAATTCTGCGTCTTTGCCGTGAAACACGGTACAGATTCCGCACATATCACAGTCTGCAATACATGGAAATCTTTGTTTGATATAGTTTCTGCGTTCTTCCACAGTAGAATGATTGATCTCCGGTGCTGTATCCATAAACTTTCACCTCATGTGATTTTCCGATTCTGGCGGTATTGTTCCATATATGTCTGATTGATCTCACTGATTTCTCGTTTGCCGTCAATATAATCCTGATAGATGTCAAGCGGGTTTCCGCCGCCCAGCCAGCAGGACGAACAGTTTTCACATCCGCCGCCACAGTCAAGCGACTCTCTGATGATCTGTTCCCGTTCTTCACGGGTAGTATCCTTGATCAAAATTGATCTCATAAAAACGCCATCTCCTTTTTGGGGTGATTCCACTTTAAGTCATCTCTGCATTGATAATATCTTCACTTGCCGCCATTGCCTTCAATGTCATATCCAGCAGTTTATCCAGTTCCCAACCAAGCTGATTGGCTCCACGCTCAATGACCTCCCGTGAGCATCCTGCGGCGAAGCCTTTGCTTTTATACTTCTTTTTCAGAGATTTCAGTTCCATATCCTTTGTGCTTTTGGAAGGTCGCATAAGTGCTGCTGCCCATATCAGACCGGTCAGCTCGTCCGTCGCAAACAAGACTTTCTCCATTTCATGAATTGGTTCCACATCAATTATTACGCCGCATCCGACAGTGATTCCGTAGCCGTGTGAGCAAACAGAATGAATGATGTCATCGCTGACACCGCCTTCTCTCAGAAGTTCCGGTGCCTTGAGGCAATGCTCCTCCGGGTACAATTCAAAATCAATGTCATGAAGCAGTCCGACAATCCCCCAGTGTTCAGCTTCCTCCGCAAAACCAAGTTCATTGGCATACCACTTCATAACCGCTTCCACGGTCAGTGCGTGCTGAATGTGAAATGGGTCTTGGTTGTATTTTTTCAGCAGGGCATATGCTTCTTCTCTTGTTATCATTTGTATTACCTCTATTCTCTATACTTTATACGAATAATCTTATATTGCAGATAGATTTTGTATGATTATATCATATGAACAGCTCATTGTCAATGACACATATCCAATCGCTCATGACGTCAAATGGATATTTTAAAAAGATATAATCCCAATCTATATCCAATAAAAGATTTGACATCATACCCACGGCAACTTTGACCGCATGGCTATCTCCATTCTCTCAGAACTGGAGTAAACACAGAGTATCACAGAATTTGCGAGAAAATATCTACCGGCTCCGGACCGCCTTTTTAGTCACTTGGTATACACTTCGTTCCCTCTGCAGTTGTCATACATTATTATGCTGTTCATTTTTGGAGTTCCTTTTCAATGTAAAGGTAATGAGTGAAATCCATTATGCAGAAAGCTGTCGCATTTGTCAATATTCGCCCTTATGCTCATTTATAATTATATCTTTAAGCATAAACTATCCTTTCATGTCGTTCATCATTTATTCTTGCAGGGAGATATTCAAATTTACCGATAAGCTGTGTCAGCTTCGCAATATTCCGCGCAGGACGGATGTCAACCACGCCGACGTCCATATCCGTATCAAGAATACTGACAAAAGGTTGAAATTAAAACAACTGATACATGAGTCCGCAGTAGGCGTAGTCCGTTGTTCCGGTCAATCCGATATGCGTCTTGCCGCGACTGCGTATCCATTTGAGAAGATCAGTATTTTGGGATTTGATTATGTAGTCATTCGCCGCAATAATACAGCTTCTATAGTAAGGAACTGTTATGAAATAACTTGAACAAAAATCTCCTACAAGTATCGTATAACCGATATTGATTTCCGAGAAATGTTCAACTTATTTTTCAACAGAGCCTAAGTAATATGCTCCGGCTGTAAATATTCAAAAAATGCTTTCCGGCTTAACGTTACACTCTTCTATAAGATAAATAGCACGTTGGACCAGTGTATAGGTCTTGCCGGTTCCCGGACCCGCTGTGATGAGAACAGGACCATCAGCCGCAGCAATCGCTTTTCTCTGTTCTGCGTTTGCATTCCCAAAATCAAACATCTCTGCTGAACGTCCTTTCATTCTGCTTTTGTGCAATTTGATGAAAAACAATCAAAAAAGAAGAATATCATATAATATTCTATCACATTCCCGCTCTGTTTCAATAGCTAATTACATTATTATGAAGAAATCTTTGACCAAACATTAACCTGAATCCGATTTGTTCATTATTTCTCCGGTAGCAATTGTCACATAAATAACAATTATCAGCTCGACATATAACGACATTGTTCACACTGTGTGTGTATTATAATCTTGCTAGGCTAAAAAATTTTCACTTTTTGGAATAAGCCAATAACATCAAGGCTATGGCTGGTTTCATCTTATATCTTATATCTTATATTTCCTTCCTAGCTTTGGTTTTTGGAGGGAATTTTTGTGTTTTGGTCGGGTAATGCCAAAACTGTGTTAATTCGCAGTCATAGTTACATATGAAAAGGTGCTTTGTGTAAATGAAGCGCCTTTTCATTATTTGTCATTAACCGCCCATAGCGTAGGCTGCCGATCGCCGCCTTTCAATATCTGGATTGATCATCAGAACCAGAAATTGAAAGGACGTTTATTATGATTTTTAACAATGGACAGGCGAAGTGCGAGTGGCTTCGCAAAAAGCAGGAAGAAGAAAAGATTTTGCGCAAGTACGGTATGAGCGAAGTGCTTATCGAGGAACTCCGCAAGAGCGATTTGGAAGATTTCAACGCGGAGAGAAGATTTTACGAGCATAATGTTCTGTCGATTGATGATGTGAACGGTGCCAATGACGATGTGAGATTCTCTACGGAAGATGTTGACGGTGTGGAAGTGTTCACGGTTGAAGCAATGCTGGACGAAATCGAAGATGCTCGTCTGTTCCGGATTTTGTCCCATACGGAGGAAAAGACGCTGAAAATTCTTCTTTTGCGACTGAATGGATATTCCCTGCGTGAAATCGCACAGGTTCTCCGCATGAATGAAAAGGCTGTTTCTGCAACTATAAATGAGCAAAAAAGCGGTTTGTTCGTCAAAATGCACAAAAAAGAGTTAAGCAACCATAGCCAAAAGAGCAGACTTCTCCCCGCCATTTTTTGCAAAGTCAAAAATAAATGAAACCCTTTCAACGAGAATCGTCTGGGAAAGTGATGCGTAACCTTCCGCAAAATCGTAAGAAGAAGATTCCAAGCAAGCCAGCAGATAGGCAAGTGATGAAATTAACCAGAAACGTTTGATGCCGTTGGCAGAGCGAATCTGATATTTGTCAAAAGCCAGTTTGTTCTTGCAATCGCGGAAATAGACTTCGATTTCCCAACGTATAGCGTAAAGATTCAGGATCTCTTTATCGGAAGCAAGATCGGTGTTGGTGCAAATAAATGTACGGAGAGCTTTTTCTTGCCCGAATGCGCTGACAGGATAGCAAATCAGAACAACCGCTTTTTCAATGTCATTGAGCTTGCCTTCATAACGGTAAACGTAGTATTTCCGACCCTTCACGGTGACGATGTGAAAGAGCGCAATACGACTCAAGGTTTTAGCAAACTCGCAAACATTCATTTTCATGCCACAGGGATACAAAATTCGATTGGATTTCAATGCACCGACAGTGTAAAAGCCTTTTGTCGCAAAAGCATCCATCAGTTTCCCGCAAACGTACCAACTGTCACAAAGCAGATACGAAGGATTCGGGGCAGAAGGAAGATTTTGAGCCAGTTGCTTTACAATGTCGATTTTTGAAACCGATTTATCGTACATTACGATGGCATAATTCAAGGTAATTCCGTTACATGATAACATCACGCTGACAGTCTGATGTCCGTAATCCTGTTTCTTTTTCAGGTGAGAGAAGTGAAATGATGCTGCCTCAATGGGGTGAGACGCTTTCGATGAAGGAATGGTTTTGGAGGATATGGTATCATCCACGATGAATAGAATTGGCATGCCGCTTTTCCGTGATTCTCCGTAAATAATTTCGATGACCAACCTTCTCATGGTTTCTTCCAATGCGCTGTCATCCCATTCTTCATATCTCAAAAAGCGTGAAATACTTGTACGGTGACGGTCACTGTTTCTTGCTATATCTACTGTTTTTCCACGATAACCACAGCTAAACGCAGTGATTAATATCGATACAATATAGCCGAGCGCATATTCCGAAATGGCACTCATCAAATTATTTTCTCTCAGCCTATTGCAAATTTCTTTTGATTCATGTATACTCTTATTCATAG
>CAMHAV010000141.1 GCA_946182865.1 uncultured Clostridia bacterium | reverse complement strand
TCCGATATCCGCCATGAAATAACAGAACGGCAGTGGCACATGATGGACAAAGAGGAACGGCTGGATTTCCTTGCCGACTTCCTGCCCGAATATGGGGAGTATTATGATTTGCTCTCGGACTTCCGCTTCGGAGGTTATCGGATATTGGGCGATCTTATCTGCGATATTGACGACGAGAATAACGCCGAAGAACGCAAGAAGCTGTTCCGCAAGACGGATTCGGAAGCATTTACCGAGATGATGAAGGCATATCTGTACAAACCGTTTTCACAAAGCTATCGGGAAGCGGTGGCGAAGGTCTGCCGCAGCCGTCTTGACAAAATCGTCAGATCGAGGCTTGCGGTGCAATATGTGGTGGCAATCGGCAAGCGGAATCTGCTGTGGGATTTGCTGCCCGACAAGGTGGAACACACCGTATTGGGGGTGAAACGCCGTGATCAATGAACGTGAGGAATTTCTCGCCTATACCGAACAGCCTATATATTCCGCACAGAACAAGCGTGACACAGCGTATATGGGGCGGTTCACCTTTGATATGCTGCTGGATTTTGAGGGGCTGTCAAGGGTGCTGACCATTGTGGCGAGAGGCTATATGTGGCAGGGTGAAGAACCAGATATCGAACGCGCTGCCCGTGCGCTTCGGGCGTGGGGCAGCGTGCCGGACAGCAAAAAAGCCAGCCCGAAGGAAGACTGGCAATATCAGACTCAATTTTCCGATTTACACGGGGAATTCCCCGAACTGGTGGACGAACAGGGCGCGGGCTGGTTCTGCCGCCATGTTCACGGCATTTGCGATTTTGTGAAGACGAATCCCGATGTAACGAGCAAACCCGCGCAGGAGCATTGCAAAAGGCTGTCGCGTGGCTTCGACAACGCCTGGAGGAACAAGGTGCTGCAATTCCAGACACCGATTTTCTCGCCCACAACAAGGGGCGCGTGGGTACTCCGCTTTGACGACATTCTTGCCGACGCAAAGGAACAGGGACGGCTGCGCGACAGGGACATTCTTCTTTCTTCTGCCGTAAAACAAATCATCTCCGCAGAAACGCCGGAGGACGTTCCCACGGAGGTGGTGGAACTGCTCGTCAGATACTATTACGCCAACAATCAGGACGACAACGAGTGGGTTGTCCTGCCCGTCACCAACTTTGACGCCTATTTCGGCAACACCAACTTCAGCCGAAAATGGTGGAACAGAGTTCCCGACAGCATTATCGTGAAACAGAAGCAGTGCTATGGAGTATGTCGGTACTCGCTGCAAGAGACAATCAAGGCAGCAATTGAAAAATAGAATTCATGTCAATCGAACCACCAAAACGGCTCAAATCACCCGATTTAAGCCGTTTTTGGAGAGGCGCATACTTTCCAAACTGAGCGGATTCAATCGCTCACAGTGCCACAGATGCGGCGACAGGGGTGATTATTCCTCCTTCATCACATCCATCATCAGCTTCATGCCAAGCCTGAATCCAGCGATGAACATATCCCGCTCTGAGATAGAGGATATATCCGTCACGGACTCTATGAGCTTATCCAACAACAACTTCTGCTCATCAGAGAGTGATTCTCTCAACAAATCCTCGTTCCTGTCCGCCAGAGCTTTCAGCTTTTGACATTCCGGTGTGGCTGATATGCTCATCTCGTAGGGCGATATGCGTCCGTAGTACAGATCTTCTATGATTTTCATGCTGCTCACCTGACCTTTCGCAACAACAAATATCACAGGAGAGCGCATAAGTCAAGACAAATTGAGACTTACAGAGAAAGAAATATGATTTAGAAGATTGTTTTTTTCTTCTGCCGGAAGAAACCAAACCACCTTCGAAGAAACGCCGGAGTGACATTCCTACTGAGGTGGTGGAACTGCTCATCAAATATGATCATGACAATAAGCAGGACGACAGCGAGTGGGTAGTACCGCCTGTCACCCACTTCGAAGCCTATTTCGACAACACCAATTTCAGCCGCAAGTGGTGGAACAAGGTTCCCGACAGCATTATCGTGAAGCAAAAACAGTGCTATGGGGTGTGCGGGTATGGAATTAGAACAATTTTTTATGTATTATTCTTTTTATTAAAAGGATGCTAATTTAAAACAACACCGCACAAAGAATACTCGATAACTTCATACGGTGCTGTCTAAATTATTTGTCCTACTTTGATTTGAGAAGGTAACCAACATCATCCGCTTTCGCAGATGACATACGACTTACTATTACCTCTAACTCTATTTAACTTGCCATGTATCGCTTGAACCCATGAGCTATACGACACATACGTGAACGTTCTTGTTCTTCTACAAAGGCTTGGCTAAGATGCTCACGCTTCGGGAACAGCCGATGTGCGATGCAGCTTCCATTGCTGCGCTCTACCCCAGTTTGGCGTGTAAACCCATACGTTGCCGTTTGCTGTGTTTGCTCCGCAGACATCCAGGCTACAGCCATTTTTGTTAATAATGTAGTAATATCCGTTTTTGGCATCCTCAAAGCGCCATAATTGATTTGAACCAACGTTGTTTGAACCAACATGATCGCCCCAGATTGTTACATTACTCTCGCTGTAGCCGTTTCCGTTCGCGTCCACAATCTTTCCAGATCCCATATGAACAATTTTATAGTAGCCGCCGCCAACACTGACCATCTGAAATTTCTGCGCGTTGGAATTGTTGCGGGCATAGACGGTAATGTTGTCGCCGTCATTTTTGCCATTGCCGCTGACATCAAGACGCATATTGGCGTCGAGAGCGGTTTCAATCTCGTAAATAGCGCCGTTTTCGGGAAGCACTTTGGGAGTGGATACGCGGTCGATCCGCCATTTCTGGGCACTGCCGAAGTTGGGCGTGTAAACCTGCACGTTGGCGCCGTCCGCTTTGTTTGCTCCGGTTACATCCAGAAAGCAGCCGTTTTTATTTACGATATGATAATATCCATCATCAGTCGGTACAAAACGCCACAACTGCTTGGAACCATTTTGGTCGCCCCAGATGGTCACATTGCTCTGGCTGCCACCGTTTCCGGCAGCATCCAGCACGTTACCGGAATTTCTGCTGATAATCTTGTAATATCCAGAGCCTACATACTTCAGATAAAAGTCCTGATAGACGCCATCATACTTATGGTAAATAATTACATTTGTACCCTGGTTAAGAACATTCTGGCTAAGTGAAAGACACATATTGTTGCCAAGAATCGAATAGATGACATAATCACCGTCATCAAACGGTCTATAATCGTAATCCATCATATACCATTCAGCGTATTTAGGCGCATTAGGATATTTGATATACTTGATGTATTTGTAATTGTCTTTTTTATATGTTTACTTTCGGCAACTACCCGCAGGGTGCAAGTGGTGAAATACAGGCGCTCGAATGGCGTGTGCTTGCCGTGGAGGACAGCAAGGCGCTGGTCATATCGGAAAAGCTGCTTGATTGCGTATATTACAATGAACGAGATACATCAGTTACATGGGAAACCCGAAAAAGCTGTCGCGGGGTTTCGATGATGCTTGGAGAAACAAGATGCTGCAATTCCAGATGCCGATTTTCTCGCCCATGACAAGGGGCGAGTGGGTACTCCGCTTCGACGACATTCTTGCAGACGCAAAGGAACAGGGGCGATTGCGCGACAGAGACATTCTTCTTTTTTCTGCCGGAAGAAAAAACCACCTTCGCAGAAACGCCGGAGCGACGTTCCTACGGAGGTGGTGAAATGATTATTCGTAAGAATAATCATTACGAGTGAAAACTATTGTGAGCGAGGCACATTTTCATATCACTTTTTGCTTTCGGTTGACTATGCTTCATTATCCTCAGAGCCGTCTTTTTTCTCGTTGAGGTCCGCGTCGCTACGGGTGAAGAATGATGTGATGCCCGCGGGGACAGCCAGGAGCTTGGCGCGGAAGAGCTTGTCGGTATACGCCATATACGCTAAGACGGACAGCGACAGGATGAACAGTATCATCGCTGCACCGATGAGCATCATGTCTTCGCCGGTTCCGGGATTGTTGCCGTCGGAGGAGGCCATTTTGAAAGTGGATGAGCTTTCGTACACTGAACCGTTTATTCTGAACTTTGCGGTAACGGTGTAGTCGCCCGGCTTGAGGGAGTCAAGATAGTTCCTTGTGAGCGTCAGTTTGAGCGAACCGGATTTTGCTTTAAACTCGGTGCCTTCCTTAAGCTGCTTCGTATAGTTCTCTCCGCTGACGGTTACAACTTTATCGGCGTCCACAAAAGCCTGATATGTGTCGGCGTCATGACCGACATATACGAATGTAAAGTACAGAGCGCCGTCCTTCTTAATTCTGTGAGTTTTGCCTCCGCCGGCGTTATTGATCACGGGGTTCACCGTTACCGCGCAGGTTGCGGTCTTGCCGCCGTCGTCGGTGGTGACGGTGACGGTGGCCGTGCCGGGAGCGACGGCTGTTACCACGCCGTCAGCGACGGTGACAACGCCCTCGGGAGCGACAGACCAGGTAACGCCTTTGTTGGTGGCGTTAGAGGGAGTGACGGTAGCGGTAAGGGTAACGGGATCGTCGCCCTCATTAAGGGTAAGGGAAGTCTTGTCAAGCGTGACGCCTGTGACGCCTGTGACGGCTATCGTGGAAACAGTGACCGTAACGTCAACGTTACTTGCACTGTTATAGTTATCGTTACCTGCGAAGTTTGCCTTGAATGTATTTTCCCCGGCTGTGCCGACGCTCTGGGAACTGTCAGCCCAAGTCCAGCCTTCGGGAAGGGTTACGTCGGCGAGCGTCTGCCCGAAGGTTGCGGCCAGACCTGTCGGTGTCTCGGGGTCGGCTTTGGCGATGGTTACGCTGACAGGCGCGGAGCATACAAACTCGTTATAGTTATCATTGCCCGCGACCTTGTAATACACGGTGTAATTTCCCGCGTTAGTGCCCTGCGGGAGAGAAGTGCTCCAGCTTGCATTGTCAAGCGAATAGGATATGCTGCCGCTTGCGGTGTTGCCCGCTGTGACGGTCGCGGCGGTAACGAGCGTCTGGGGCGAACCCGTGTAAACAAGTCCGGTATTGGCGGCGGGAGCGGTTACGGTCTGGTTTTTCTTGTTTACCGTCACAGTACAGGTCGCGGTCTGATCGTCACTTGTATCTGTAGTCCCGTTGGTGGCTGTGGCAGTGATGATTGCTTCGCCTGCGCCAACAGCTGTCACAACGCCGTCATCGCTCACTGTGGCGACAAGGGGGTTACTGCTCGACCATGTCACAGTTTTATTCGTAGCGTTGGTCGGGGCGACAGTAGCTGTCAGCGATAGTGTATCGCCAACGGCGAGGTTCGCGGAGGTCTTGTTAAGGGTTACGCCTGCAACTGGTACAGGAAGCTCCTCTAAAAAATATAGAATATCGTCGTAAGTACCAGCACCGGTTGGAGACATAAGGTGCACATACTTTAAAACATACTGTTGATCCGCTACCCATTCAGTAGTCCCACCACTAATAACGGTTATCCGACGATAATAATTGGAACTACCAGTATCATTATAATCACCATAATGATAAAGATGGATCACTCTATAATGGGCGACACTAATATCGTTCAAAATATAGTCTCCTGCATTCACAACGGTATCAACTGGTGTATCCTGTGTTATTTCCTTAGCTTCGGCGTACGCGGTCATGCCGAAGCACGGCAGCAATACAAGGACCAGCGTCAGGGCTAACGCGGCGCTGAACACTCTCGCGATTTTTTTCATAAATACTCCTCCTAATAAGAAAAATACTAAATCTTGACAGTACTATATTATATATAATTTATATAGTATTGTCAAGAAGAAAACACGCCGTTTTTGGGATAATCAGGAAAACAAGGGGACAGTTCCGCGAGGGGCGGCGGCTGAAATGCCCTCCGCCGCCAGGAAGATGAGGAATATCAGCAGATAGAGAATGACGGCGGTAACGTTGATTTTTTTACCGCCCTTCGCATGGACGGTCTGTTTGGTTTTCATGTAAAAAAGTTCCCCCTTCCGATTTCAAGTGGTTTCCGGCTTTTTTGGACAGTATTCCCCCGAACCCGCATACCCCCCGCTTCTCACCGCGTAAATATGCACAGCGGAGGCGGGATTCGGACGGTGGAAAAGGCTTACTTTTTTGGGGAAATTTGCGGAAAATATTCGTCACTGCTTGGAACGGCTTGGATTTATTGATGTTTTGATGACTGTGAGAATACCCTTCATTTTGCCGGTTGCCACAAGGAAGATGAGCAGAACGCTTACCACGGCACCCCCGATTGATACTATAATTATCCCGAGGAGATTACTGCCGTTGCGCGGTTCACCCTCGATATCCAGTGTCTCCAAGGGGGCGGTTGTCGTGGTGGTTGTGACAATGGCGGCTGCTGTGGTCGTCGTAGGCTTGGCGGTCGTCGTCGTCATCGTTGTCGTGGGACGGGCGGTCGTCGTCGTGCGACGGGTCGTAGTCCTGGTCGTGGGCTTGGCGGTCGTAGCGGTCGTGGTCGTGGTCGTGGTCGTAGGCTTGGTGGTGGTCGTCGTGGTGGTGGTGGGCGTGGGGTCATAGAACTCCACGGTTGCTTGACCGAAATAGGTTGTTGAATTTCCTGTATCTCCTGTGGTTATTTCCTCGCCGTTGAAGGTGAACCTGTTGGGAATCTTCACTGTCGTGCTGTTTGACAGATAGCTAAATTTGGTATTGGTGGCACTATTGGTGAGCGACGTTCCTTTAAAGGTCAGGGTTCCCAGGCTGGTGCAGCCTTGAAACGCAGCATTGTCAATCGTTGTCACGCTGCTCGGAATGGTGACAGAGGTCAGAGCGTAGCAGTTGTTAAACGCAGCCTGTCCAATCGATGTCACGCCGTTCCCTATCGTGACAGAGTTCAGGAGGGAGCATACGGAAAACGCAGCATCGCCAATCGACGTCACGCTGCCCGGAATGGTGACAGAGGTCAGGCAGGAGCAGTTCACAAACGCAGCGTTGCCAATCGCCGTGATACCGCTCCCTATCTCCACAGAGGTAATAGTGCTATTGCCAGCGAACGCGTTATTCTCTATCTCACCCGTCCCGGTGATAGTCAGATTGCCGTCGTTATCGAGCGAGTAGGTGACGCCACTTTTATCCGTTGACCCTCCCAATGGCACATTGATTGTCCCCGCATAGGACGTGAACATCGGCACCGTGGCGACCATGACCGCCACCGCCACCATCGCGCAGAGGATGCCCGCGAGACGCTTGTTTCTGCGATTAAATTTTCTGCAACAGGGGGGGACAAGGTATTCCCTCAATAAGTTTTTGATTTTCATAGTAGAAAACCTCCTTCAAAAGTTTGGTTTGTCATTGCCGTCGCTTTGTATTATGGCAGTATCTCTTGTCTGTGCCACATCATGCGCACCTCCTTTGTTTTTTATCGCTAATTGATATAGCAGTAAAGCGCCACCATGCTTTCCGCCGCCAGGAAGATGAGTAATATCAGCAGATAGAAAATGACGGCGGTAACGTTGATTTTTTTACCGCCCTTTGCATGGACGGTCTGTTTGTTTTTCATGTAAAAAGAGTTCCCCTTTCTGTGCTTTAAGTTGTATATTTGTGTCTGCCCACTGATCTCGAATTTTTTTAGAAAATACAGGGC
>CAMHAV010000140.1 GCA_946182865.1 uncultured Clostridia bacterium | reverse complement strand
TTAAGGATGCTGTGAAGGCACTCGAAGTATATCGTATGAAAGATACAGTTGAAAACTTAAACTTCCCACACCTAAAATGAGCCTAAAGCGCGAAATATAGGGCAAAAATGGGAAATCAATATCACGCAGCCTGAGCAATATGCAAAGAATTACGCAAATAGACAGGTAAACGTGATACAAAGTTGGCGAACAATGAATTGATCTGATCAGCGGTCAAATGAAGAAATTCCTGAACGCTGTCAATGAAAGCCTGAACAATGATAGCCATTGACTGATTGAAGGTGATATCCTGCAATTCGTCGGCCATAATGAAAAATAGTTCACCCACAGTGCGGTCATCTTCGTTCAATCGCTTTTCCACGGAAAGCACCATATACCGTGTGAAAACGATTGAAACATGAGCAGTCAGGGCATCATAAGACAGACTTTTGCACTCTGATTCCAGCTTGAGCATCTGCTTGCAGGTCTTGAAAAACACTTCAATATCCCAGCGTTTGCCGTAAATGCGGATAATCTCTTTTTCATCGAGTTCCATGTCTGTGCAGATAATGGCAAGCCAATCTTTCCTGTTGGAACGGTTTCTCACGCATACGATTTTGGCGGGAATGGTATGCAATACATTCTTTTCATCCGTATAGCTAACCTTGACTTTTACGGAAAGAAGATATCTGGAACGTCCTCTGCGCTTTTTGGAACGGGAAAAAATCTGCTTGATGTTCAGTTTCTTTTCCTCAAATTCATAGCATATCTTTGAGCTTTTCTTAACCATTGCTATGGAGTGAAGATGACAATCCTCGCTGATACGGATGATCTCCTTAGGGTTGGAAAACCAACTGTCAAAAAGAACGTATTTCGCGTGATGACCCGCTTTTTGCGCTTGTTTCAGCATATCCAGCATGACGTCAGTCGCTTTTTCTCTTGCCTGACGACGGCGTTTAAAGGCTATGGAACGCTTGTCAAATGCGGTTTTCACTCCGAGAACATTTTCATCTTTCGAAGATGACAGCAGCCTATGTGTGATCGGCACAAATGAGTTACCGTCAGACCAGCCGAGCGACAGCATACGGAAACCTTTGACGTATGTCATGGAAACATGATCAAAGACCTTTGCCACCAATTCGGTTTTCTTGTATCCTCTTTTGTGGTAAGCACTGTCATCTATGACAAAAATATCTTCACGGTTTTCGCTTGTCAATGAGCGCATAAAACCGTTGATAATTCGCTCTGAGAGCATCGTGGTAAACCGTTCCCAGTTGATTCTGCTGTTATTCAGAAAACGATAGACGGTGTTTTTTGAGTAGTCCTCTTTGAACCGCTTAGTTGTGATCTGCATATACATTGAGCGATCGGAAAACATCAGGCAAAGCAGATAACGGAATATCTGAACGATTGCAACGCCTTTTTCCTTACCTGCTCCGCACTTGCGAAGCAAGTCACCGATTTTGTAAGACGAAAAAAACTTTGAAATTCTGCTCTCACACTCTTGATTGTTTTCATATCCCTGTGTTATAATTGACATGGCATAGTCCTCCTGTGGTTGGTTGTTCTTGTCAATTCAATTATACCACATTTCGGGGGACTATGCTATTTTTTTATTCCGTTTTTGCCCTGTTTTTGGGGCTTCATGGCTCTTTTGCGTGTGGGAAGTTTGAGTTATTTAGTGGTAAGTGGTTAGTCATCAGCACTTCACACATATCGGTCACTTTGCATAAAAACAGCCCCCATCTCCATTTGAGATAAGGGCAGTTTCTCAACGCTTGACAATATGAAATTTCACACTTCACATTTCACATTTCACACTTCACATTCATCCTCCGTCCAGCGGATGGGAAAGGGGAGAGGGGGCTTTGGGGATTGGATGGCGGCGGAGAGGATTTGATCCACCTCGACATCCGACAGCAGGGCGTGCCATTCTCCGTAGGGGGTGGTTTGCCATGTGAGCGGTTTTTTTGCCAGTTCCTTGAGGATGGCGATTTGTTTATCATTTAAAATGTCTTTTAATCGCTCCGCGTATTGCCGAAAAAGGGCGTGTGCCGCCTCCTCGTTAGAGGCAACCACGTTTGCCGGGGCAACTACGTTTGCCGGGGCAACCACGTTAGCCGGGGAAGTCGTGGGTGCGTCATCAAAACAGGCGGTGCTGCCGTAAAAGACAATCTCGCGGAAAATCGCGTCGGGGAGAGAGGACGCAAAAACGGAGCCTTCCGGTTCGGTGTGTTCACAGAAGCAGACGGCAGGTTCCGTCCCGTTCGCATCCGGAAGAAAACACCAGTAATCGCCGCCCATGCCGCGGGCAAAGGTAGTCAAAGGCATATCACCTACATAAATCTCCGGCTCCGGCGACAGCTTTTTGACGGGAATCCATTTCATATCAAAGACCCACAGATAGCGGCTGTCCCGGTAGTCCAGCATACCCCATGCATCCATTTTTTCATAAAGGGCGGGTATCGTGCGCATCAGTATCAGTCTCCTTAGCGCTCACATTCGTTCGCTAAGATAATAGAGAATAAAGAATAGATAATAGTAAATGAGCGCTGCGCGCTGAATATATATTTTTTTAGGCGTCTGGGGAAAATAGCGCCTTCCTTCTATCTATTCGTTATTATTTCTTATCTATTCTCTATTATCTTAGCGTAATTATCTTAGCGTAGCTCCGCTGCGCGCTCTAATCACCTGACTTCTCACTATTAAAGCAGCGTGATCTGTTCGCCCTCGTCGGAATCGTCGGCGGAGCCTGCGGCGGGCAGGTTTTTGGGACGGAATTTGCTCTCGTTTTTGACCATACCCTCGGCGAAGACGACCATATCGCTGACTCTGGCGCTGCGGCGCAGGGTGATGACCTGCACGCCTTGGGAGCTGCGGGTCTTGGCGGCAACGGCGTCGGAACCGAAAATCAGCACCTTGCCGTTGGTGGCGCGGAGAAGGATGTCGCAGTCGGCGGGGATGTGCAGCATTTTGACCAGCGGCGCCTTGTCGCTGTAGGCGGCGAGCAGCTTGCGGCGGTTGGTCTTGGTCGCGTAGGCGCTGAGTTCCGCCTTGGCGACCTTTCCGTTTTCGTAGGCAAAGAGGACATAGCCGCTGTAATCGGTAGTCAGCACGCAGCAGATGACGTGTTCGTCCTCCGCCATGCCCAGCACGGCGGGAATGTATTCGCCCAGCACGCTGGCCTTGGTGTCGCTGAATTCGGAGGCCTTGGATTTGTAGACCTGGCACTGGTCGGTGAAGAAGAGCAGCTCCGCCACGTTGCGCGTCTCAAAGGTCTGCACGATCTCGTCGCCGTCTTTGAGCTTCTGGTCGCTGCTCATGCGGAGCGACTGGGGGCTGATTTTTTTGATGTAGCCCTCTCTGGTGACAAAGAGATGCACCGGATAATCCGGCACCAGCGATACGTCGTCGATGGCGGTTTCCTCCACGTCGTAGAGGATCATGCTCTTGCGCGGCTGGCCGTATTTCTTGGCGACCTCTTTGAGTTCGGCGATGATGATTTTCTTGACGCGCTGGGGACTGGAGAGAATATCCTCCAGATCGGCAATGTCATGGCGGAGATTTTCGATGTCCTCGGTGCGTTTGAGGATATACTCGCGGTTGATGTGGCGCAGCTTGATTTCCGCGACATACTCCGCCTGTATTTCGTCGATGCCGAAGCCGCTCATGAGGTTCGGCACCACGTCGGCTTCTTCTTCGGTTTCGCGGATGATTTTGATCGCCTTGTCGATGTCGAGCAGAATCTTCTGTAAGCCTTCTAGCAGGTGCAGGCGGTCTTTCTTCTTTTCCAGTGTAAAGCGGGTGCGGCGTTCGACGCAGTTCATGCGGAATTTGATCCACTCGTCGAGAATCCCGTCCACGCCCAGCACTCTGGGAGAGCCGTCGATCAGCACATTGAAATTACAGGCGAAGCTGTCCTCCAGCGTGGTGAATTTGTAGAGCTTCTGCATGAGCTTGTCGGGGTCGGCATTGCGTTTGAGGTCGATGGTGACGCGCAGACCGTGCAGACCCTGCTCGTCGCGGATGTCGGAAATCTCCTTGATCTTGCCGGTCTTGACGAGGTCGATGACCTTTTCGATGATCTGTTCGCAGGTGGTGGTGGGGGGAATCTGCGTGATGTCGATGCAGTTGGCTTCCTTGTCGTAGGTATAGCGGGCGCGCACCTTGATGCTGCCGCGCCCCGTGTGGTACACCTTTTGCAGCTCGTCCTTGTTGTAGATGATCTGTCCGCCGCCGGGGAAATCGGGGGCGAGCAGGGTGGAGCTGATGTCGTGCTTGGGATTTTTGAGAAGCTGGATGGTGGTTTCGATCAGCTCGTTGAGGTTAAAGGAACAGATCGCGCTGGCCATGCCGACCGCGATGCCCGTGTTGCTGTTGCAGAGGATGGTGGGGAAGGTGACGGGGAGCAGGGACGGCTCTTTCATGGTGTTGTCGAAGTTGTCGACCATGTCAATCGCGTCGCTGTCGATGTCGCGGAAGAGTTCGGCGGCAATGGGCGCGAGCTTGGCCTCGGTATATCGCGAAGCGGCGGCCTGCGTGTCGCGGGAATACGCCTTGCCGAAAGACCCCTTGGAGTCCACATAAGGGTGCAGGAGCGCTTCATACGCGACGGTCATGCGCACCATGGTGTCGTAAATCGCCGCGTCGCCGTGGGGATTGAGCGCCATAGTGGAACCGGCGATTTTGGAGGATTTCTGCCGCGCGCCGGTGAGCAGTCCCATTTTGTACATCGTATAGAGCAGCTTGCGGTGGGAGGGCTTGAAGCCGTCGATTTCGGGAATGGCGCGGCTCATGATGACGCTCATGGCGTAGGGCATATAATTGCCCTCCAGTGTGTCAACGATCGCCTGCGAAACAACTTCGCCCGCGCCTTTGATGTAACCGCTCATGGCGGCTTTTTGCGGTGTGGCTCTTCTCTTTTTCGGTGCCATAGGTTCTCCTTTTCTGTCTCTTACTGTACGTCAGCCAGTTCGATGAATTCGCTGCCGTGCTGGGCGATGTATTCCTTGCGTCCGCTGAGGTTGTCGCCCAGCAGCACATCAAACATCCGCTCAGTGGGTTCCGCATCGGTGGGCATGACCTGGATCAAGCGGCGGGTGGCGGGGGCCATGGTGGTGAAGCTCATCATATCCGCGTCGTTTTCGCCCAGACCTTTGGAGCGCTGAATGGTGAATTTTTTACCGTCGATTTTTTCCATGATTTCCGCCTTTTCCTGCTCGGTGTAGGCGAAATAGGTGTCGCTGCCGCAGGTGATTTCATAGAGGGGTGACTCCGCGATATAGACCTTGCCCGCGTCGATCAGCTTGGGCATGAGGCGGTAGATCATGGTGAGAATCAGCGTGCGGATCTGGAAACCGTCCACGTCGGCATCGGTGCAGATGATGACCTTGTTCCAGCGGAGCTGGCTGAGGTCAAAGGTAGAAAGGTTCTTGTTCTGATGCCCCTTCACGTCCACGCCGCAGCCCAGCACCTTGATGAGATCGGTGATGATGTCGCTCTTGAAGATTTTGGTGTAGTCGGCTTTGAGGCAGTTGAGAATCTTGCCGCGCACCGGCATGATGCCCTGGAAGCCGGGGTCGCGGGCGTTCTTGCACGAACCGGCCGCCGAATCGCCCTCCACGATGTACAGCTCCCGCTCATTGGGGTCTTTGGAGCGGCAGTCGATGAATTTATTGACGCGGGAGGTGATGTCCAGGTTGGACGAAAGGTTCTTCTTGATAGCGAGGCGCTGTTTTTCCGCCTGTTCGCGGCTCTGCTTGTTGAGAAGCACCTGCCCGCAGATTTTGTCGGCTTCGAGGGGATTCTCAATGAACCAGATTTCAAGCTGATGGCGGAAAAATTCGGTCATCGCCTCCTGGATAAACTTGTTGGTAATCGCCTTTTTGGTCTGGTTTTCGTAGCTGGTCTGGTTGGAGAAAGAGGACACCACGATAATCAGGCAGTCCTCCACATCCTGATACGTGACCTTGCTCTCGTTCTTGGTGTATTTGCCGGTCTGCTTGAGCCGCGCGTCGATCATGGCGACAAACGCGCTGCGCATGGCTTTCTGCGGCGCGCCGCCGTATTCCAGCCAGCTCGAATTGTGATAGTATTCGGTCAGCGTCACGCGGTTGGAGAAGGCCACCGCCGCGTTGATCTTGACATTGTATTCGGGTTTGTCCTCGCGGTCGCGTCCGCGGCGTTCGCACTGCCAATACTGCACCTGCGAAATCGCGTCATCCCCTGCGAGTTCCCGCACATGGTCGGCAATGCCGTCCTTGTAGTAATACTCGAATTTCTCCCCGCTCACCTTGTCGTCGAGGAGAAACAGCACGCCCGCGTTGACGATGGCCTGCCGCTTGATGGTGTCCTGGTAATATTCGAGGGGGATGTTGATGTCGGTAAAGACCTCCAAGTCCGGCTTCCACTTGATGCGGGAACCGGTCTGTCTGCCCTTCCAAGGCTCCTTTTGCAGGCCGCCCACATTCTCGCCGTGTTCAAAGTGCAGCGTGAAGCGGGTGCCGTCGCGGTGAATTTCCGCGTCCATATATTCCGAGGCGTACTGCGTGGCGCAAAGACCCAGACCGTTCAGTCCCAGCGAATATTCATAGATTTCGCCGCCGTCGTTGTTGTATTTGCCGCCCGCGTACATTTCGCAGAAAACCAGCTCCCAGTTGAAGCGCTGCTCCTTGTTGTTGTAATCGACGGGGATGCCGCGGCCGAAGTCCTCCACCTGCACCGAACCGTCCTCAAAGCGGGTGACAATGATCTTGCTGCCGTAGCCCTCGCGCGCTTCGTCGATGGAGTTGGAAAGGATTTCAAAGACCGAATGACAGCAGCCTTCGATGCCGTCCGAACCGAAGATGACGGCGGGGCGCTTGCGCACGCGGTCGGCGCCTTTCAGCGCGACGATATTGTCATTGCCGTATTCTTTTTTTTCGTTTGTCAGTTTGTTGGAACTCATTTTTTATCTCCCGATTGAAAGTTTTTTCCGTTTTTAGGGTTTCAAACTCTACAAATCTTTATTTTACGCAAATTTTGGGAAAATGTCAAGAGCAAAATACAATCGTTTCACGGAAAGTGAAAAGCATCTTCCGTGAGATTCACGGATTTTGCCTTGACAGCACAGCGCAAAAAGGATATAATAAAATCGAAAGAAGTGTGAGGCAAATGGCGGATAAAGATACGGTAACCACGGGAAACGCTGATTAAGTCGATTCACGCACCGCTCAAAGACGTATCCTCGCGGCGCGGAATCGACGGCTACGCCTTTAATCAGCATTTCCCAAGGAATATATGCAGGACAGCGCCACTTTTGCGGACGCGTTCAATTTTCTGTTGTACGGCGGGCGGCAGGTCATCCGACCCGAACAACTGCGACCGCTCGATACGACTGCCATTGCACTGCCCTATGGCAGCGAAGGGCAGCCCGAGCCGATACAGAGATTTCGCGATGTGCTGAAAATGGTCACGGCGATGGAGGACGGAAAGAGGGCGTATCTGGTATTGGTCATAGAAAATCAGTCGCAGATTCACTATGCCATGCCGGTACGGAATATGCTGTACGACGCCATCCAGTATATGACGCAGGTAGAAGAACGCAGGCAAGTCCGGCGCGAAAGCGGGGAAAAATCTCAGGCAGCGGAGGAATACCTTTCCGGATTCGGATATTCGGATAAATGATAATCTTAATCCCCCAGCTATGCTGGGGAGAACGGAATAAGCAGA
>CAMHAV010000139.1 GCA_946182865.1 uncultured Clostridia bacterium | reverse complement strand
AAATTAATCGATTTCGGAATGGCGAAAATGGTCAAAGGAAACGAAAAGGCGACTTCATTTTGTGGAACGCCTGAATATTTAGCCCCTGAAATAACCTAAGGCGGGTACTTTCCGATTTCTTTGGAAAAGGCTCACAAATCGGCACACAGGCTCCAACAGGGGTGTTCTGATGTGGTGCTTACACTTGGGGGACGGAAATTTTGAAAGGTATATGGGGTAATAAAATCATCGTCCTTATCGTTCTCATCGTCACTCAATGCCTGAATGAAGCAATGCCCTTTTCTTTGTTTAATGCGACGCAAATTTTGAGCATTCCAATTTGGAAAGCCAGAAGAAAATTACGTCGATTATGTTGCTGTAACAAAAATACTGCAAAATTTTATCGAAAAAAGCATTGACAAATGCATTTTTTTGCAGTATAATTCTTACAACAAGTAAAAACGCCCTGAATCGGATAGGGATTCAGAGCGTCGGCGAGCATCTTGACGATACTCTTGAGTAGCATTTAGAGTATAGCACATTTTTTGCCTTTCGTCAAGATGCTGCCAGGCTTGTTAATAATGCGGAAAGGAGCCAAAAGTTGTGGTATACATTGACGCTGTTCATTATGAGCAAGACGCATTCGGCAACGAGTACATTGCAAGAATGAAGTGGACAAACTTCCTTTCGCAGCAAGCTACCGACGAATGTACCAAAAGCGAAATGATTGACTTCATTAACAATTATCCCAATTGCACCAAAACGAAGTATTATCGTTATGGTCGTTGGGTCGAAGGCGAAGATGTCCGAGTTGTTGACAATCGCTATCTCCGTACCGATGCCAACAATACCAAGGCTGACAACCTCGGTTCGCTTCCGAGGTATTAAAGTGATGGCGCAGGATCCTATCTTACTGCGCCGTTATTTTTATGAGGTTATTGATATGCAATATATTAAATTAGGCGATTGTGCCAAGATAAAATTTTGCTCATTAACGCCCTCGCGATCAAAGCAGCAAACAGCACCGTCAAGATGGCTTGTTTGCGCAAATTTTCTTGCTGACAACGATGTCGTCAACAAGCCGACGGTTAACAATGTGGTTCCTGATGACGAATGGGCTTTGAATAAACATGATATAGTCGTCAAAAGAATCACGCCGACGTTTGTAAATTACATTGATTTCGAACCGGGCGAGGTCTTTTGCGGAAATAACCTTATTATCGTTACACCGAATTTGAAGGGTGATGCCAAGTATCTGGCAATGTTCCTGAACGAAAAGATCAGAGAGTTATCAAAGGAAAGTTCTATCGGTGCAGTTATGAAATCAATCAGCCGTTATGATCTTGAGTCGTTGGAAGTTCCTTATCCGGACGAAAAAAGGAGATATTTGCTTGGTGAATTGTGGTACCATGGTATCGAGTTGAAAAAGAAAAGAATCAGGTTGGCGGAACTGGAAAACCTGCGAACCAATTATTTGATAAAGAAATCCATTCAAATTTCTGGAGGAAGAGACAATGGCTAAAACAACTTATGAAGATATCATAAATGCTCTTTGGGCCGGAGCAAATACTTTCCGAGATAATATAGATGCAGCTAATTACAAGGACTATGTTCTTTCCATGTTTTTTGTAAAATACCTGAGCGATATGTTTGATGAAAGCGTAAAAGAACTTGAAAAAGAGTACAGCGGCATTCGTCTTCAAAGGCAAATATCATATCTTCCCTTCTTCCTGAAGAGAGAATATACATTTAATTACCTGCTTGAAAACCGGTTTGCTCCTGATCTTGGTACGAAAATCAGCGAAGCACTGATTGGCATTGAAAGTTCAAATTCCGTTCTGAGCGGCATATTTCGTGGAATTGATTTTAACAGTGAAAGCAATCTCGGCAAGAAAGAACAGAAAAATCCCCTTCTTCGTAATCTGCTGAATGACTTTTCTGATCTTGACCTTCATCCGAGCAATATAGAGGTTAAAGATGGTAAGGTTCCGGCTGATATTATCGGTGATGCTTATGAATACATGATCGGCGAGTTTGCCACTATGGCGGGCAAAAAGGCGGGAAGCTTTTTTACGCCTCAGCAGGTCTCCGAAATCATGGCACAAATCGTATCTCCGGTTGATAATGACCGTGTGTACGATCCCACTTGCGGCTCCGGCTCCCTGCTGATCCGTGCCGCAAAAATATGCGGTTTTGATAAGGTTCAGATTTACGGTCAGGAGGTCAACAGTTCTGCGATCTCTATGGCAAGAATGAACATGTTTATCCATGATATTCAGGACGCCAAGATTGCTTGGGGTGATACGCTTGCCAATCCGCAGTACCTTGACAGCGATGGCAACTTGATGAAATTCGACTGTATCGTTGCCAATATGCCGTTCAGTAAAGATAAATGGGCGGAAGGATTCAATCCCGGAGGAGAGGTTTCTGTCGATGAAGAAACGGAAAAAGCCAAAAAGGGAAAAAAAAAGGAATTTAAAATGGAAGCTGGGCTTGATCGGTTTCACCGTTTTGATATGGGTGTTCCTCCGGCAAGCAAGGGCGATTGGGCATTCCTGCTTCACATGATAGCGAGTATGAACGGAAATGGCCGCGTTGCCGCTGTAGCACCTCACGGCGTTTTATTCCGCGGAGCGACCGAAGGCAGAATTCGTCAAACACTTATTGATAAAAACCAGATCGATGCGGTAATCGGTTTGCCGGAAAATCTGTTTTACGGTACTTCGATTCCTGCTTGCATTATTGTTTTCAGAAATGGCCGAAGCAATACGGATGTATTGTTCATTGACGCATCCAGACAGTTCAAGAAGAATCGTGCTAAAAATGTCCTTCGCGATGAGGATGTTGAAAAGATCATCGACACATACAAGGCTTATCGAAACGGAGATAACGCCGAAAACGAGAAATACAGCCATGTCGCTTCGCTTGATGAAATCAAAGCAAACGAGTATAACCTGAATATTCCGCGCTATGTCGATACGTTCGAAGAAGAGGAAATCATCGATATCGATCAGGTGAATGCGGAAATTGCTGATTTGAAAGCTCAAATCGCAACGGTTGAGGCAGAGATGGATGAATATCTGAAAGAGTTGGGTTTGAAATAAAGGCTCATTAACGGTATTCTGTTTTAGGGGAAAACAATATGAATTCAGAAATAAAGCAGCGCATTGAAAAACTGAATAAAGGCGAAATACCGGACGGATACAAAAAAAACGAGTTCGGTGTTTTTCCGTGCGACTGGGTGACGGATAAGACTTTTGATGATCTGTTCAATTTTTTCGGCGGACTCAGCAAATCGCGTGATCAGCTTGGTGATGAAGGATACGCATATCTCCACTATGGTGATTTGCACCGGGGATCATTCAATAAGGTTTCTCTCGAACAATATGAACAGCTCCCCAAGTGCAATATCACATTAACCGGTAAAGAAACCTGCCTGATGGAAGACGGTGATGTTGCTTTTTTGGATGCATCTGAAGATTTAGAAGGAACCTCTCGTGCTGTGTTGATTGATAATCCTGATGATAAGCCATTTATAGCCGGATTGCATATCATTTATGGAAAATCTAAAGATGATAGTCTTGAAAAGTGGTACAAGCAGTATATTACTTCATCGGAAATCGTAAAAAAACAGTTTCAGCGGCTTGCGGTAGGTTTTAAAGTATATGGGGTTAATCGCGATACTCTTCCAAAAATACACGTTGCCTACCCTCCTTCTTTGCAAGAACAATCACGGATTGCCGAAATCCTGATGAAATGGGACGAGGCGATTGAGCTATACAACAAACAGATTGAATTATTGACACAGTATAAAGCTGTCTGCTTGAAAAAAATGTTCCCTTCAAAAGGGGCAACTGTTCCGGAATGGCGTTTCAAGGGCTTTACGGATGCTTGGGAACAGCGTAAGCTGGGAGATGTTTGCCAAGTGACTATGGGGCAGTCCCCAGACGGCTCTACATATAGTGATACGCCGTCCGATTATATTTTGGTTCAAGGCAATGCCGACTTAAAGGATGGATGGGTTTCTCCAAGAATTTGGACGACACAGAAAACGAAGACCGCGGAGGCTGGAGACTTGATTATGAGTGTCCGCGCACCTGCCGGTTCTATGGGGAAGACCTCTTATAATGTGGTTCTTGGACGTGGTGTTGCTGGTATTAAAGGTAATGAGTTCATATATCAGTCGCTTGTAAAAATGGACTTGAATGGTTACTGGAAGAAACTTGCAGCTGGGTCGACATTTGAGTCAATTAACTCCGATGCGGTCAATGGCGCAGAGCTAATGGTGCCACAAGATATTGACGAACAAAACAAAATCGGCGATTACTTCGCTTCAATCGACGCTCTTATCACCCTTCATCAGCGTAAGTTTGAAACAATACAACACCAGCGTAAAGTGCTGCAACAATATCTTTTGAACGGAATCGTGAGGGTAAAGTGAGGAACTGTTATGCCGAACCATATGATTTTTAACGAGCGCCCGGAATGTCAGGACAGAGTTATTTCGTTCCTGCAAAAAATGGGCTACGAATATGTTTCAAGAAGCGAAGCGGAACAGAAACGCGGCAGCTTGTCCAAAGTGATTTTCACGGATGAGCTTATTCGTTTTCTGAACAGGCAGTCTTTCAAATATAAAGATTATGAACTCAATTTTTCGGGTGAGTCCATTCAGCGCGCCGTTAACGCTTTGGATGCCTCTCTTCTGCAGGGCCTTGCCATGGCAAGCAAAGAAATATACACCCTTTTGACTCTCGGAATCAGCGTGGAGGAAAGCGTAGTGATCGACCAAGACGTTCCGGTTCGGCAGTCTTTTGATCTTTCCTTTATTGACTTTGAGCATCCGGCGAACAATATCTGGCAGGTTACCGAGGAATTCAGTGTCGAACGTCCCAACGGGCAGTATGCCCGTCCAGATGTCGTGATCATGGTCAACGGCATTCCTCTGGTGGTTATTGAATGCAAAAAATCGAGCGTTGACGTGAAAGAGGGCGTTTTGCAAAACGTCAGAAACATGGGACCGGATTACATTCCTCACCTGTTCAAATACGCGCAAATGGTCATTGCAATGAACCCCAACAAAGTGGTTTACGGTACTTGCGGAACAAGCGCCGACTACTTCGTTGAATGGCGCGAGGACGATGTGGAGTGGCAGGAGGCAATATGCAAAAAATGTTCTCCTGACGGTAATATCATTGAACAGGATCGCGCCATTGCTTCTCTGCTTGAAAAGAAGAGATTTTTGACATTGATCCATGACTACATTTTATATGACAGCAACATAAAGAAAATCTGCCGCCATCAACAGTTTTTTGCCGTGGAAAATGCCATCAGACGAATCAACGGAGAAGATGGCAAGGGAACTGCCGGCGGCGTTATCTGGCATACGCAAGGCAGCGGCAAGTCGCTGACAATGGTTATGCTGGTCAAGAAAATACAGTTCTTAAAAGCAAACGAACATCCCCGATTTGTCATTGTCACGGACAGAGTAAGCCTCGACAAACAAATACGGGATAACTTTGCCAATTCGCAGATGGCTCCTGTGCGCGCCGCAACGGGAAAAGGTCTGAAGACCATTCTAAAGGATAAAAGCAATCTTGTAGTGACCACTTTGATCAATAAATTTGAAACTGTCTGCAAGAATCATTACCTTGAACCGGACAGCGACAAGTTTTATGTATTGATCGATGAGGCCCATCGTTCTCAATACAACGCAATGTACAATTATATGCGTGAAGTTTTGCCGAATGCCACTCTCATCGCTTTTACAGGCACACCGCTGATTGCAAAATCAAAGCGCAACACATATAAAAAATTTGGCGATCCCATTCATAACTACACAATGAAACGATCCATTGAAGATAAGATTACCGTTCCGTTGGTTTATGAAGGGAGAAAGGTAAAGCAGAACGATCCATCCAATACAATTGATGCCTATTTTGACAGCTTGACCGAGAATCTTCCGGAGGAGGTCAAGAAGGAGCTAAAAAGCAAATACAGCAAGTGGTCAAAATTGGCGGAAGCAAGCAGCAGGATCAATTTGATTGCTTTTGACATCTATGATCATTTTGTCAATTACTGTTTGCCTAAGGGACTGAAAGCAATGGTTGTCTGCTCTTCGAGAGCAACAGCGGTTGATGTGTTCAATATCATTTCCTCTTTGCCCGGTAAAAAAGCACACCCTCGCGTAGTTATCACTTTTGGCGATAAACGAGAAGGTGATGATGACGACATAACGACGGCGGCTGTCAAAAAGATCAAAGACTATCACGATAAATATGTAAAACCGTTATTTGGTGATAATGATGAAAAATACACCGACTCCGTTTGTGACGACTTCAAAAATCCTGACGGAGATATCAATATGCTCATCGTGAAAGATATGCTGTTGACAGGATTTGACGCTCCCGTCGCCGGTGTATTGTATGTTGACAAAACTTTGCAGGAACACAATCTGCTGCAAGCGATAGCGCGCGTAAATCGTGTTTATAAAGGCAAAGATTTTGGCTTGATTGTGGATTATTGGGGAATATTTAAGAAACTCAGAACGGCGGTGGATCTGTATGATGATGCAGAATCATCTATGAATTTATACGATCCCGCCGATATTGAGGATGCTATCCTTGGACCTGTTGATGAAAAGAACAAGCTGGAACAAGCACACAAAGATTTGTTTGATATGTTTCCAGGTTTTGACGACAGTACAACTTCTGATGCGTGGCAGCTCAGCCTTGAGAATGAGGTAAGAAGAAATGAGTTTTATGATAAACTAAAGAAATATGCAAATCTGCTGAATCTGGCTTTGACAAACCGCGATGTTTTCGCAGAGATCGGATTTGATAAGCTCGAAGAATATCGCAAGGACTATCGCTTTTTTGACAAACTGCGTCAAAGCGTGATTGAACGCTTTGATAATGAAATCGACTTATCAAAATACGAATCCGGAATCAAGAATCTGCTTGATACTTTTGTTAATGCAACCGATGTGCATCAAATCATTAAGCCAGTTTCCATTACAGATGAAACCGCCATGGCAAAGTTGCTTCGTTCAGACGATCCTGACAATGTGAAGGCGGACAAAATCAAGACTCGCATTGAATCTGAGCTAAAGCAAGTGAGATATGACGATCCGCTGCTGTTTGAGGAATTTTCTACAAAAATCAAAAAAACTTTAGCCGAATATGATGAGACAAGAGATGCGGATAAATACTTAACAGCCATGGAAACGATGGCGGATGATTTCAGGAACGGAAGGTTATCAAAGGACTATCCGGCATCCATTGCGAATGACAGCGATACAAAAGCGTTTTATGGCGCTGTGATTACCGTACTTCGCTCCAAGGAGGCAATCAAGCTGACAGACGGCATTGAAAATGTTATCGCCGAACATTCCAGAAAGATTACAAAAGCGGTGGCCGATCGCGCAAAACGGGATTGGAAACACAACGAGATTGTGCACAAGCAAATCCATCGAGCTTTGGACGATTGCTTGTTTGAAATGTTTGATGAGCTTGGATATGAAATCAATAATTCAAATATTGATATGCTTGACTTGATAATCGATGAAATCATGAAAGTGGCGGTTGCAAGATACTGATGGATACTTTTGAATTGTACTTAGGACCAATAAATGGTACCGTGAATGTAAAGCTGATCCGGAAAAAGATAAAGAACGTTCATCTTAAAGTCTTTAGAACACTTGACGTTGTTTTATCGGTCCCGGAGCAGGTTCCTGATGAGTGGATTGACTCTTTTCTTTCCAG
>CAMHAV010000138.1 GCA_946182865.1 uncultured Clostridia bacterium | reverse complement strand
GGTTTTTCGCTATCTCCCCTTCCCCCTATGTATAATCTTTTCGGGAGATTAGGTTGTATTTATCGGCGTAGTTTTGCAGCATTTCGGTGATTTCTTTGTCGGTCTGCTCGTCGATCTCACCGATCGCATTGGCGTATATTTCGGAATAATGAGTGTTTTCAAACAGCTTGTCCATGCCCTCGTGAGTGGTCAGCAGACAAATCGTGACGTCGGACAATCCACTGGGCTGAATGCCGTTGTCCGTATATTCCACCGCGCAAATATTGACCGTCCGGTCATTTCGGCGCTGTACGGTGAAGGAATAGCGTTCGTTCTCGTATTCCTCTTCCATTTCCGCTATGGCAAGATCCAGCTTGTCGCCCGCCTTGAAGCCGCATTCGGCTTGGGTTATAATGTATCGGAAGTCGATTTTGCTTCTGCTGTCTGTTTCATAATAGGATTCATAGCCTTCATCAAAACTTCCGTTTTTTCCGGGCTTCAATATCCAGCGCACCTTTTTCGGGGCGATCAGAATCACGTCCTCGCCGCTGTCAAGTTTGGTCAGATCAATATTCCCGCGTCCGGACTCGGCGTACTTTTGGATTTCAGAGTGGTCAAGAGAGACAATCGGTATGTCGAGCAGATAGTTATCGGCTCCCAATGCTTCGCGGAGCTTGACGTAATAATCATCATTCTTCCAGAGATCAAAAGCGTTTTGCTTTGCGTGGTTAAATGCGTTCTCCAAGGAATCTGTGTCTCTCAAAAGAAACCTACTGAAGCTGTCGGAGGAAAGGATCAACATATAGTCGCCGATTTCTTCGGTTTTGATGGCGGCGGAAATCTCTTTTACGCCGAGCGTTTCCGCAATATACGGACTGGAAGCAATTTCATTCCGTTCACTTTGGGTCAGTCTTATATTGTAATCCTTGCTGTTATAATAGTAGTTCTCAGCAATTTCATTTATGCCCAACAATTCGTAGTCATATTCCCTATCATAAACCTGATCCATGTCGTAGGAAAGACCGGAATACCCGAAGCAGCCTACCACCACCGAAAAAGCGAGTATCACCGCCACGGCAATCCGGCTGCCCTTGTAAAAAGTCGTATTGCGGCGGGCGAGATGCCGCGCGGGGTCGAACTTTCGGCTCGAACGGATGCGCTTGTTCTTAATCTTGCGGTTGTTTTCGATATCCCGGATAGCCTGTACCGGAGAAACGCGTGACGCGGATACCAGCGGTATCATCGCCGCCGCCATCACAACCGCCATATCGAGCACAAAGCACACTGGCAGCGCGATCAGGCTTTGGGTCATGACTGCCTCGCTGTTGATAAGGTAAAGGGCGATTTTTACGGTGATATAGGAAATCAGTATGCTGACCGGCGCGCAGATCAGACTAATGATGAGCGCCTCTCTGCCGAAAACGCGTATGATCTGCCGGCGCGTCGCGCCCACTGCCCGCAGCATTCCGATTTGCTTTTTTCGCCCTTTCAGGTCGTTGTTAAAGGAATTGACAATGGCGACGCAGGAGGCGAAAATCAGTCCGATCAGGACAATCAGTAAAGAATCACCGCCGTACATAAGCTCATCGGGTGACGCCAATACATTTCGGTTTTCCGAATTTTCAATATAGTGGAATTGAAATTCATCGCGGTGGCTTTTGGTTTCCCTGTCGTAATCGAGCGATTGCAGATACCAGTAAAACGTGACCGGCTCACCTTCGCCATCATAATAATCCTCTTCTTGGGGGATATTTTTTGGAACCAGAGTGGCATACGCCGACAGCTTCTCCATTCCTCCCGGCTCGACTTGGCTTCCCTGACAGACGAAAATGGCCGGAATATCGCTGTTGTATTCGCCCGCGGGCATATAATACTGATGCTCGAGGTTGTTCTTTTTGTTGGCAGCGATGCCGCACAGGGTATATTGCTTGTCTGTCGTTTCCAGATACCCCACTCCGTTTTGCACGTCAAAGCGGAGTGAGATGGTGTCGCCGATTTTAGCGTCCTTGTAGCCGAGTCTGATTAGGGCGTTGCTTTCCACGGCGATCTCGCCGCTTTTTTTGGGATAACCGCCCTCCATAAAGCTCTGGTTGGAAAGCTCCCTTGCTTTGTCGTCAAGCCATGCCACGCTGGCTCCGAGCCGCTGCTCACCGTCGGCGGAGTAGGCGTAGCCGATAATATGCGCTAAACCGTAGCTTTGCAGATAACCTTTTTCTATCGCGTCGCTATAAATTTTCGTGTCTGTGCTGTTGGCACAGACGATCACATCCTGTGCGCCGTAATTTTCAAGATGTTGCTTTTGCACGGTTTCCGAAGCGCTGAAAAACAGAAGCGGAATGCTGGTGGAAAGCACCATCGCGAAGATGATACCCGTTATCATGACCGCGTATTGTCTGCGCCTGTGGCGGAGGTTGCCGAGGGCGAGCGTGTTCATATCAACTTTTCTTTTCATTTTGCCGCCGCCTTACTGTCGCTCACGACTTTGCCGTCCTCTATGGTGATGACCCGGTCGGCCTGCTCCGCGACGTGGAGATCATGGGTGACGAGAATCAGCGTTACGCCGATTTCGGTTGCGGCGTATTTCAGCAGCGACAGCACCTCGCGGCCGCTTTTTCCGTCGAGATTGCCGGTCGGCTCGTCGGCAAAAAGAACGGAAGGCTTGTTGGCAAGGGCGCGCGCAATGGCGATTCGCTGCTGCTGACCGCCTGACAGCGCCGAGGGGAGATGCTCCAGTCTGTCCTCTATACCGAGCATGGCGATCAGTTTTTTGATGTACTTTTCATCGGGCGTTTTGCGGTCGAGCATGACCGGCAGCATGATATTTTCGTAGCCGGTCAGTTCGTTGACAAGGTTGTATGCCTGAAAGACAAAGCCGAAGCGCCTGCGCCGGAGTATGGAAAGCTGGTTGTCGTTGTAGCCGGAAAGAGACTTGTCTTCATAGAATACCGTGCCGCTTGTGGGATTTTCAAGGGAGGAAAGGGTATGCAGCAGGGTGGATTTGCCGGAACCGGAGGGGCCGGTGATGGCGGCAAATTCTCCGCGCTCAAAGCGCAGGCTGACATGATCCACTGCTTTTACCGGCGTTTCTCCGCCGAGATATTCTTTGGTAAGGTCTTGACATTCGATGATGGTCATAGATTTGCTCCTTTCAAGTTTTACTGTGATTATAGCTTTACATTCTTTCTTTATCGTGACGGTTATCTAAAGAAAACGTAAGATAAGCGAATCTACGCCACATACTATTTTAAATGGACTCATGACCGTCGATCTTAGGCAGGCAGATCACAATTTTCAATCCCGTTGCCGTGTTTTCGGCTGAAATGGTGCCGTGATGCTTTTGAACCACCGCTCTGGCAATCGCCAAGCCTATACCGGCACTGTCCGGACGCGCGTTGGCGGCGCGGTGGAAACGGTCGAACAGCTTAGGCAGTTCCTTCTCCGGCACACCGCCGCCGTTGTCTTCGACCGAAATGAACACAGACCTCTCGGTATCGGTCAGGCTGACGGTGACGACGCCGTTTTCTTCCGTGTGTTCACAGGCGTTCTTTATAATATTGGAAAGTGCTTCACTCAGCCACGCGCGGTCAACTCTCAATTCGCTTTTGCCTGTCACGGTCATTTTTTTGTGGGGATAAATCGTCGAAAATTCACCGAGCACTTCTTCCGAAAGCTGATGGAGCGAAGTCCGTTCAAGATGCATGGTATATGCGTCGCTGCGTATCTTTTCCAGCCGCAGCAGACGGAAAACAAGGCTTTCCATTTTGTCAATCAACTGCAATTCCGCTTCACTGTGGCTTTTCTGCCCATCGCCGCTGTCTATTTCCACATACAGACGCAGCGCGGCAAGCGGTGTTTTAAGCTGATGAGAAATATCGGAAATAAACTCGGTGTTCTCCCGCAGCGCGCGCGATGTGTTGTCTTTTTCGAGCAGAAGCAGGCTTTCCAGATCACACACGGAATTGTGCAGCATGGAAAAAGGTTCGTCCGATGTGGAAAAGCCAAGCTGCTGACCATCCTGTATAAATGTATTGATCTGCCTGCTCAACCCCTCCACATCGCGGTGTATCTTTCTTACATAAAGTGCCATGACAAGAGAAACAATCCATCCCGCCGCGGCGGCAAAACAAAAAAACAACTCCCATACGCTCATGCCTTTTCCTCCCAGCGATAGCCGACGCCGCGTATCGTTTTGATATGCTCCGCGCCTATCTTCTCTCTTAATCTGCTGACGTGAACCGACAGGGTGTTGTCGTCTATGAAGTTGCCGCCGTCGTCCCATATCCGTTCGATCAGGACGGAACGTGTCACGATTAAGCCGCTGTTCTGAAGCAATGTGGACAATATCTGAAATTCGGTAGGAGTGACGAACACCGTTTCTCCGTTCTTTCGGACGGTCATGCTCTCCCGATCAATCGACAGTTCGCCGGATTGATAGACGGCAGGCTTGCCCCTGCGCAGCAGAGCGCGTATGCGCGACAGCAGTTCAAGCAGCTTAAAGGGCTTGGTGACATAATCGTCCCCTCCCGCGTCAAGACCTCTGACGATCTGTATCTCATCATCGCAGGCTGTCAGAAACAGTATGGGAGTGACACATCCTGCGCGGCGCAACTCCTGACAAAGAGCAAAGCCGTCGCCGTCCGGCAGCATCACGTCGAGTATGATGAGCGCATATTGGTCAGAGGATAGAAATGCTTTGGCTTCAGCCACAGATATGGCGCACTGCGGCCGGTACCCTTCTTTGGTCAGAATTTCCGAAAGACCGTCCCGCAGAAATGCGTCGTCCTCCACAACAAGAATTTTACTCATATGGATCACCTTCCTACCCATGATACCATACCGGAATGTGTTTTTCAACGGCAAGAAGAAAGGCTTACGAAATCGTAAGATGAATATGGCTGGAGAGCATAGTGTTTTTCTTTGTTTAATGCGACGCAAATTTTGCACCCTGAAAAATAAAAACAGACCAAGCACTTATGGCGACAGTTTATAGTCACTTCAATGCCCGATCTGTTTTGTTATCAAAAATTTATCAATTACGCAGGAAGAACACACTTGATTTTTTCAAACAGTTATGTGATTAATGACAGTGATTGTTGTGAATTTTGTTAGTTGCTATGCCTTTCACAACTCTCCGTATTCCTCGATTTAAGCCCTAAATATTTTGTGGCGGTTCTTTCCGATCTCTTGTAAAGAATCGCACAAATCGGCACACAGGCTTCAAAAGAGGCATCGTATGTGATAATATTTGGACGCAGCAATTTTGAAAAGCTATGGTGGAATCAAATCATCATTCTCATTGTTACTCGATTGCTGATATTTTCATCAGTCCTATCCGACAAGCTGTTGACAGTAATCCATCATCTGCTTGCCTCCGTCATACCAGTAGGTTTCACCGTTGAAGGTTACTTTTACAATGCCGCTGTCGCCCAAAAGAGCAATCACATGATTATCCCGTTCCGAAGTGTCATAATAATCCGAAGCGTAAAGATAAATAGTATGGGTATCGTTTTTCTCGGCGTTATACTGCGGAGGCATGGTTTCTATACAGTCAAGGTCACAAAAAGCAGGCCATATTATATTATAAAACTTTTCGTATGAGTTGCGAGAAATAATATAATCGCACCCGTAGTCCTTGGAGATCAGATGAAGATCGCTGTGAATAACAATTTGAGCAATAGCAGGACTTTCGATTTCATATTCACAGAACATTGCTCCGGTATCATCAATATAACTGTTGACGCCGTTCACCATTTTATTTGCAACGTATTTCCTTGTTTCGGGAAGAGACAGTACAATATCTCTCACGGTATCATAGAGTTCTGCCGGTGCTTTATACTGCCGCGGTTTACCAAATACCGGCTCCGGTTCGTGTGTGGGAAGTCCTTGTTCGCGGTAATCGAGATATTCTTCAAGCTCTGCTTCGTATTCCTCACCGCTTCTTGAAGCAACTACATACAGCAGGTCGCCGTCGCCATCCAAGTAAAACCAGTGGAGATATTCGCCGTTCTCATCTGCAAACCGCACACATAAATCCTCCGGATAATTTCCGTCAGTTCCGATGATATCATACGACCCTTCTCCGACGTATTCATACTGTTCAGGATCAAGCAGCGAATACAATTGACTGACAAACGCCTGATTTTTACTGCGACCGTCACGGTAATAGTAATCAACGAGAATTCCATCTCTGTCATAATAACCCCAATCTGCGGTAGACCCCAGACCAAGCCAGATAAGGTCATCATGTGGCACCTGAGCAAAAACCATCGTGTAGGGGCAATTATCCTTTTTTGCGATTTGTTCCTGTACTGCTGTTTTGGAATTATCAATTGCGTTCTTAGCAGTGACGGGCGATGTAAAAAAGCACACCGCTACCATTACGCACGCTATCACAGCAACAGAAATGACCCATAATTTCGGCTTTTTATAATTCATAATGGCGCACACCCTTTCTTTTATTCCAATTTCACCGAAGGCGACCGGAACTATCGCCATATTTTTATGCGGCAGACTGCACGCAAGCAGCGTGCGTGAATAACCCTGCCTTTCGGCTATACTCATAGGCTTTATTATACGCTCGTCGCAGGCGTATTCAATATCACGGCAGAAAAGAATGTAGGAAATCCACACCAGCGGATGGAACCAATATAACGCCAGCAGCATAAATCCCACCGGTTTCCAGATGTGATCGAGCCGCGCAATATGTGCCCGTTCATGCGCTTCGATATAGTAAAGATTCGCATGATCGGTTTCAGAGGGAACTATGATCTTCGGATGAATCAATCCAAGCACGAAAGCCGAATCGATACCATCACAGGCGTAAACTTCATCATGCAGACGTATCCTCACAGATGTGCGCTTTCTCAGCGAAATGTAGTTGAAAATACCGTATCCTGTCATGGCAGTATAACCGATGAGCCAGATCAGCAACAGCACGGTTATGGTGTGCGTTGAATCAACTGTCCGCGTTTCCGCAACGCCTTCGGCTTCTTTGTGATTACCTGTTTGAGGCGGCGCACTGGTGGTTTCCTGCGCCGGAAAAGAACGGGAAGGTGTATGTTGCAATGAGTCACCTTGAATGCCGTCGATGGATTGGTAAGAAACGAGGGTATCTGACACTGCGTTGGTGGGCAGCGAAAGGCTTAGAACACTTTCCACAGACAAAGGGCATATGAGTCTCAGCCCTACGATCGCCCACAGCACAAGGCTTATGTTTTTGGGCGAACGCCGAAGCAGCATACGCAGGAGAATAACAGCCAAAATGAGCGGACAAGAAGAAACGCTCATATCCATCAGCATCATGAAAACCGTTCTCATTTTCATTCCTCCCCGACTGCATCTATCATTCGCCTGATCTCATCAATTTCCTCCTGTGTCAATGTTTTGCGCGAGGTAAAAGCAGCAATAAACGCCGGAAGTGAACCGCCAAAGCTTTCATTTACCACTTGTTCACTTTGCGCAGAGTAGTATTCCTCTTTTGAAATGACCGACGAAACCATACCGTTGGTGTTTTTAAACAGTCCCCTGTCACATAGCTTTTTGAGAACAGTATAAGTGGTAGATTTTTTCCATTCAAGCTGTTCCAAGCACAGCTTAACAAGCTGTCCTGATGTCAGTGGCTCATTTTTCCATATGATTTCTGCAAAGCGCATTTCCACGGCACCGAGTTTTAGATGCTCCATGTAAAATTCCTCCCATTAAAAACAACAAATCGGTCTATAATCAATAGACTATTATAAGTCTATCACCAATAGACCGATTTGTCAAGGGGGATAATATAAAAAT
>CAMHAV010000137.1 GCA_946182865.1 uncultured Clostridia bacterium | reverse complement strand
CCTGGACCCCGCGCTCGCATTCGCTCGCTAGTTACGCTTCGCTTTTCTTCTTTTTCTTTTTTGTTTATTCCTACTGCGCTAAATTCTCATTTACCTCAGCTTTTTTCAATCTGCGTTTTATCTCTATGGGAAAGGAGGCGTTGGATGTGGCAAAAGTGCAGGGCAACTGGGGCAGAAAAGAGGAGAATCCCGCGCCGTTGTATTTCATGGCTGTGATCTTTTTGCTGTGTACGGTGGTGTCGGTAGTGGCCGCTAAAAAATATTTGCTGAGTACGTCATCCCAGCCGCAGCCAGAACCCTCTATTCCGCCTGTTGCGTCCTCAGACAGTGCGGATCAGCCCGAAAGCGAGGAAGAACAGCAAAGACGGGAGATCGAAAGCATCGTGCAGGGGATGACGCTGGAGCAAAAGGTCGGACAGCTTTTCATGGTGCGCGACAATGCCGGCAGCCCGTTGACCGATATTGTCGGAAACACCCATGCCGGAGGCGTGATTTTATTTGCCGATGATTTCAAAGGCAAGACCGCCGATCAGGTGCGCGAGATGATTGACCAACTGCAAAACGCCTCCGACGGTAAAATGCTGGTCGCGGTGGATGAAGAGGGCGGCACCGTGGTGCGTGTCAGCCGGAACACCCGTTTGCGCAGCAGCCGCTTCCAATCGCCGCAGGCGCTCTTTAAAGCAGGCGGTTATGAGTTGATCGAATCGGATACCCGCGAAAAGTGCGAATTGCTTCATTCGCTCCACATTAACATGAATCTGGCTCCCGTGGCCGACGTCTGCGAGAAATCGAGCGGATTTATTTACCAGCGTTCTTTTGGTAAGGATGCGCAGGCGACGTCGGAATACGTGACAACCGTGGTTCGGACGATGAAGGAATATCCCGTGGCGAGCTGCGTCAAGCATTTTCCGGGATACGGCGACAGCAAGGGGGACACCCATGAGGGACTTGTGGTCAACGAAAAGACGCTGGATGAGCTTTTCGCGTGCGATCTGATACCCTTTGTCAACGCGATTCGTTACGGCGCGGACGCGATTATGCTGACCCATACCGTTATCAAGGCAGTGGACAGCGAAACGCCGGGGTCCCTTTCATCTGATGTGGTCAATCTCATGCGGGAAACGATGGGATTTGACGGAGTTATCGTCTCCGACGGTCTGGAAATGGGCGCGATCAATGAATACAGCGGCGGCAACAGCGGAAAGGTTTGTGTAATGGCTGTCAACGCGGGCGTGGATATTCTCTGTGCGCCGAAGAATCCCTTGAAGGATTATCAGGCGGTGCTCAATGCGGTGCAGTCCGGCGAGATTGCGGAGAGCCGCATGGATGAATCGGTCATGCGCATTGTCAAATTGAAAAGGCGGCTGGGCCTGTACGATAACGCATAATAAAACGGCAGCAGATGTGTTTTAAATCACATCGCTGCCGTTTTGATTGAAAATACATTACAGCACCAATTCCTTAACCTTGGTGAAATCGCCGTCCATGATTTTGTAGGTGGCGGGAATGTCCGCGCCGGTCAGGTCGGTAATTTTCGGGGAGATATCGGAGTGAATGTAGAGGGAGTCCATGCCGATGAGGTTCGCGCCTTTGATATCGGTACCCGCGTCGTTGCCGATCATGATACATTCGTTTATGTTCAATCCGTAGCGCTCCACCACCGTGCGGAAGAACTTCTCTTCCGGCTTGCAAAGTCCCTCGTCGGACGAAAAGACAATGCCGTCAAATTTGTCGTAAATGCCGAGGGCGATCATCTCGTGCTTGGTGAACATTTCCTGCGCGTTGGAGAGCAGATAGGCCTTTTTGCCCGCCGTGTGAATGGAATCGAGCAGATCGGTTACGCCGTCGTAAAGACAGAGAAATTTGGTGGAAATGGCGCGGAACGCCTGTCCGATGGTGCGGATGATCTCCATCGAAACGGTGACGCCCTTCTCCTTGAATAAATCCTCAAAGACGTACTCCAATTGAATTTCGGGATACCGCGCGCCGTTTTTTTCCCGCAGCGCCTGGGTGTGGGAGGCACAAAGCCGCAGATAGGCTTTTTTGAATTCGGCGGGGGTATAGTGCGCGCCGTGGTAGGCGTACAGTTCCGCCGTCTTTTTCCAGAGATACGGCTTTCCCTCGTTGGTGTTGATATCCACCAGCGTGCCGTAGAGGTCGAAGATATAATTCTGATACATGGGTGCATTCTCCTTAAAAAACCGGACAGACCTGTTTTCCTATGAAAAATCATGTCTGTCCGGTTTTGTTGCAATAATAGTAAACAGGATTTACTTTTCGATCAGAGAAACGCCTGTCATCTCAGCGGGCTGAGCAATGCCGAGTACCTCGAGCATGGTCGGAGCAATGTCGGCGAGGCAGCCGCCTTCGCGCAGCTTGCAGTCGTAGCCGACCACACAGAAGGGGACAGGGTTGGTGGAATGCGCCGTGAAAGGCTCACCCTTTTCATCGAGCATCTGATCGGCGTTGCCGTGGTCGGCGGTAATCATGACCACGCCGCCCATCTCATCAACAGCCGCCTTGACCAGATCGCCCACACAGGCGTCAACTGCTTCAACAGCGGCCTTGGCTGCGTCAAAGATGCCGGTGTGACCCACCATGTCGCAGTTGGCAAAGTTGACAATAATGATGTCGTACTTGCCGGAGCGGACGCACTCAACCAGACGGTCGCGCACTTCATAGGCGCTCATTTCGGGCTGGAGGTCGTAGGTCGCGACAGCGGGGGACTTGACCAGCACTCTGTCTTCGCCCTCGTATTGTTTTTCCACGCCGCCGTTGAAGAAGAAAGTCACATGGGCATACTTCTCGGTTTCCGCGATTCTGAGCTGGGTCATGCCGAGGTTGGAGATGTATTCACCCAGCGTGTTTTTGAGCGACTGGGGCTTGAAAGCCACGTTGACATTTGGCATCGTCGCGTCGTACTGGGTCATGCAGACATAATAGAGCGGGAAGAAGCCATTTCTGCGCTCGAAGCCGCTGAAATCGGGATCCACCAGCGTTCTGGTGATCTCTCTGGCGCGGTCGGGGCGGAAGTTGAAGAAGATCACGGAGTCGTTCGCTTTGATGGTTGCGCCTTCGGTGCATACCACCGGAATGACGAATTCGTCGGTGATGTTCTTGCCTTCCTCGTCGATCTGCTCATAGGAGGCTTTGATAGCGGCGACGGGGTCGGGATTCTGAATGCCTTCGCCGTACACCATCGCGGCATAGGCCTTGCCGACGCGTTCCCAGCGGTTGTCTCTGTCCATGGCGTAGTATCTGCCCATGACAGTGGCAACCTTGCCCACGCCGATTTCCGCGAGCTTTTCCCGGAGCTGCGCGACATAATCCGCGCCGGAAGCGGGGGGAACGTCACGTCCGTCAAGGAAGCAATGCACATACACTTCGGTCAAACCGTATTTCTTCGCCATTTCGACGATGGCATACAAATGGGTGATGTGGCTGTGAACGCCGCCGTCACTCATCAGACCCATGAGGTGAAGCGCGCTGCCGTTTGCCTTGCAGTTTTCCATCGCGCCTTTCATGGCTTCGTTGTCAAAGAAATCGCCGTCCGCGATGGACTTGGTGATTCTGGTGAGTTCCTGATAGACGATGCGGCCCGCGCCCATATTGGTGTGGCCGACTTCGCTGTTGCCCATCTGTCCGTCGGGCAGACCTACCGCCATGCCGGATGCGCCGATGGTGGTGTAGGCATTCTCCGCAAAGAATTTGTCAAGATGGGGTTTGGAGGCGGCGACAATGGCGTTGCCGTAAGGATCCTTAATGCCGTAGCCGTCCATAATACAAAGAACAAGGGGTTTTTTCATGGAAAAGTCCTTTCTAAAAAGTGTCCGTGAAAAGGGGAGAGAAGGGAGCCGCGTCCCTTTTCACGAAACACCCTGCTGATATTTGATAATGAATTATCTGCTTGCTGCCGCGACGATAGCCGCAAACTTGGTCGCGACAAGGGAAGCGCCGCCGATCAGGCCGCCGTCCACATCGGGCTGATCGAGAAGCTCGACCGCGTTGCCGTCGTTCATGGAGCCGCCGTACTGGATGACCAGCTTATCGGCAGCGTCCGCGCTGTAAAGCTCCGCAACAAGGTCACGGATGATCTTGCAGACTTCGTTGGCCTGCTCAGCGGTAGCGGTTTTGCCGGTGCCGATGGCCCATACGGGTTCGTAAGCGATGATGATTCTCTCAAGTTCCTCGGCGGAAACGCCTTCGAGCGCCTTGGTGGTCTGCTCACGGACGAGGGATTCGGTGGTGCCGCTCTCGCGCTGCTCCAAAGTTTCACCCACGCAGACGATAGCAGTCATGCCTGCGTCAAGCGCTGCTCTGGTTCTCATGTTGACGGTTGCGTCGGTCTCACCGAAGTACTGTCTGCGCTCACTGTGACCGATGATGACATACTGCACGCCCATGGAGGTGAGCATTTCCGCGCTGACTTCCGCGGTGAAAGCGCCGCTCTTGGCCCAGTGGCAGTTCTCCGCGCCGACCTTGATGTTGGTGTCCTTGGTGGCTTCGAGCGCGTTCTGAAGATCAACATAGGGAACGCATACGAGCACGTCGCAGTCCGCGTCCTTGACGAGGGGAGCGATCTCATTAATCAGTACAGTGGTCTCAGCGGGAGTCTTGTTCATTTTCCAGTTGCCGGCGATAACGGCCTTGCGAAGCGTTTTGTTCATTTTTATTCATTCCTTTTAAAGATTGATTTGGTGTTTACGCGAAAAAGCAATACGGAGCCGACCCCGGAAAGCAGTCCAAAGCCTGCACGGAATCAGCCCCGCTTTTACTTAATAGTGTGAAATTTGAAAGGTGAAGTGTGAAATTGATGTGATAATAACGGCTGTTGTGCTGTGCAATGCGATTTGCCAATCACAGAAAAACGCATAAGAAATATACCCTTATTCAACAAAGAAGTAACGACTTGGTAATTTCACATTTCACACTTCACATTAATGGAAGAATTACTTCTCGTTGAGGCAGGCGATACCGGGAAGCTCTTTGCCCTCGAGGAATTCGAGGGAAGCGCCGCCGCCTGTGGAGATGTGGGACATCTTGTCACCGAAGCCGAGCTGGTTGACAGCCGCCGCAGAGTCGCCGCCGCCGATAATAGTGGTAGCTTCTGTTTCAGCGAGTGCCTTTGCCACAGCGATGGTGCCTTTGGCAAGAATCGGGTTTTCAAACACGCCCATCGGTCCGTTCCATACAACGGTCTTGGCGGATTTGACAGCTTCGGCATACAGTTCGGCGGTCTTGGAGCCGATGTCCAGACCCATCATGTCTGCGGGAATGGTGTCGGAAACCGTGACTTCGATCTCTGCGTCGATCGGGTTCGGGAAATCCTTGGTGATGGTGGTGTCCACCGGGAGAAGCAGCTTCTTGCCGAGCTTCTCGGCCTTTTCCATCATTTCCTTGCAGTAGTCGATCTTGGTGTCGTCCACCAGAGAGGTGCCGACTTCCTTGCCCTGTGCCTTGAGGAAAGTGTAAGCCATACCGCCGCCGATGATAAGGGTATCGCACTTCTCAAGCAGGTTGGAGATGACGTTGAGCTTGTCAGCTACCTTGGCACCGCCGAGGATGGCAACGAAGGGGCGGACAGGATTCTCAACAGCGTTGCCGAGGAACTGGATTTCCTTCTGAATGAGGTAGCCGACAACAGCGGTATCGACGATGCTCGCTACACCGACGTTGGAGCAGTGCGCTCTGTGAGCGGTGCCGAACGCGTCATTGACAAATACATCGCAGAGAGAAGCAAGTTCTTTGGAGAAAGCTTCGCCGTTCTTGGTCTCTTCTGCTCTGTAGCGGGTGTTTTCGAGAAGGATCACGTCGCCGTCCTGCATCGCTTCGACAGCCGCCTTGGCGTTGGGGCCGACAACCTCATTGTCAGCGGCAAACTTGACTTCCTGACCGAGAAGCTCGGTGAGCTTGGCGGCAACGGGCGCGAGAGACAACTCGGGCTTGGGTTCGCCTTTCGGCTTGCCGAGATGGGAGCAAAGAATGACCTTGCCGCCGTCGGCAACCAGCTTTTTGATGGTGGGCAGAGCAGCGGTCAAACGGTTGGTGTCAGTGATCACGCCGTTTTTGAGCGGTACGTTGAAATCGCAGCGCACAAGAACTTTCTTGCCTTTTACGTCGATATCATCGACGCTTTTTTTGTTCAGAAGAGAACTCATGGGTAATACATCCTTTCATAGCAATATTGCTTTTACCATTTTACATTATTTTTCCAAAAATTGCAAGGGGAAAGGGGGCATTTGCAACTATTTTTTATGATTATTTTACATTTTACCGTTTCTTTCCTCCTATGACGGATTTTCTGTCGGCTGATCGTTTGCCGGAAAAAAAGGCGGAACCTCTCCGGCGTCGCCGCATAGTATGAATTGAGCGGAATGAACAACCGACTTTTCATCTGGCAGCAGGAGGAATGTACTCATGGCGAAGATTTATCTCAGCCCCTCGACACAGGAATACAACCCCTATGTGATCGGAGGCGGCAACGAAGAAACCAACATGAACCGGCTGACGGACGCGCTGGCGCCGTATCTCGACGAACTTGGCATCCGGTATGACCGCAACACCCCGGAGATGACCGCGCGAACCTCGATTCAGCAGGCGAATGCCAACGGTCCGTATGATCTGTACCTGGCGCTGCACTCCAACGCCGCCCCGGAGGAATTCGCGGGTATGCTCAGAGGGACGGACGTTTATTACAATCCCAATGATCCGGAAAGCCTGCGCGCCGCCGAACTGATCGCGGACGAATTCCGGCGCATTTATCCCGAGCCGCAACTGGTGGATGTGCGTCCCACCGATTTTCTGGGGGAGGTGCTGCGTCCGAATTATCCGTCGGTGCTGGTGGAGGTCGCCTATCACGACAATGTGCAGGACGCGGCGTGGATTCTCAACAATTTCGACGCGATCGCGCGGGCGCTTGCCAACGCGGTGCAGGAATTCATCGGCGAGACGGGACGGCGGGTGTGAGTTTTTGTCATTAAAATACAAAACAAACTCCGTACAGATGTGTATTGTCTGAGCGGAGTTTGTTTGTATGAATTCATGGTTATTATGCAAGGAAACGCAAATGAAAAGTGAGATTTCACTTACCATCTATCATTAGTTTCTTTTAAGCGGTCTTTGGTTATTATTTCTTCTTCTGGTATCCTCATGCTCATAAGGAGGACAGCTTAAATATTCGGTTCCCCAGCTGCTATAGCAGTAGGTTCTGTACTGGTTATAGTCAACATATTCATTCTGAAGTTTGCAATAGAATTGCTCATTGTGGTAATAAGAATCTGATTTTTTCAGATAAGGAAATGAATTTTGGTGATTATGCATGAACAGAATTAAGCAGCTGCGTGAGGAGCGCGGTATGTCGCAGGTCAGATTAAGTATTGAATTGGGCGTCAGTCAGGAAACCGTCAGCGCCTATGAAAACGGAAAGCATTTTCCGAGTGTTCAGTCGCTCATAAAGCTGTCGGAGATTTTTAGAGTGAGCTGCGACTATATTCTTGGATTATCAGAACTGCCGAACAATGTTGTATATTATTCTCTGGATGAACAGGACAGAAAACTGTATACTATTTTTAAGGCTCTGTCATTGCCAAATCAAGAAAAAGTGATGGCATATATGCAGGGTCTGTATGACAGCGGACAAAATTAGTGTGAATGTTTTTGTCAAAAAAATCCCCCAAACGGAAACGTGTACATTCATGTGTACAGGCGTTCCGTTTGGGGTTATTTTTTGTATCTCAAACTTCCCACACCGAAAAACAGCCTAAAGCCCATAATATAGGGGGGACA
>CAMHAV010000136.1 GCA_946182865.1 uncultured Clostridia bacterium | reverse complement strand
CATCTTGTGAGGGAGCATGAACAGTCACTGATGGAAGCGCAGCGCATTCAGATCATGATGACACAGATTCAGCCGCATTTCCTCTACAATACCATATCCACTATTAAGGTGCTGTGCCGCAAAGACCCGGACAAGGCCGCGGATATTGCGGCAAAATTCGGCGTTTATCTACGCCAGAATCTGGATTCTCTGGGTATGACCGGAAAGATTCCGTTTCAAACCGAACTGGAACACACCAAAATATACACAGACATTGAAATGGTACGTTTCCGTAATATAAAGGTGGAATACGATATAAGCGACAGTGACTTTTCTCTGCCTCCATTGACAATTCAACCGATGGTGGAAAATGCCATCCGTCATGGCGTTCGGATTCGCAAGGAGGGAATCGTCCGTGTAGTGACCAGACAAAGCATGGGATATCATGAAATTGTCATAGAAGATAACGGGCAGGGATTTGACGTGAAAGAAGCGGAAACCGATGGCAGCAGCCATATCGGCATCAGGAATGTACGGGAACGGATCAAATCCATGTGCGGGGGTTCTCTGACCATTGACAGTCATATAGGAACCGGAACAACCGTTACCATTCGTATTCCGATTGAATATAATAATCTGAAAAAAGAGGGAAACTATGAAAATCATATGCGTGGACGATGAAGAATTGCTGGTGGAAGATGCTGTTGCTACGTGTCTTGAACTGCCGCAGATTAATGAAGCGATAGGGTTCAGCAATCCCGATGAAGCGCTGGGATGGCTGGAGAATCATTCGGCGGATATTGCGCTGCTGGATATTGATATGCCCTCTATGAGCGGCATTGAGCTGGCTGCGAAAATAAAGGCGCTCCGTCCCGAGGTGGCCGTCATTTTCTTAACAGGATACTCACAATATGCACTGGACGCTTTCAATGTTCATGCGTCGGGTTATTTGTTAAAACCGATCACAAAGGAAAGACTTGCCGAGGAGATAGCCTATGTCGCCTCTGTCAGACCGATCAAGGCGTCAGAGCGTGTGGTAGTGCGAACCTTTGGCAACTTCGATGTGTTCGTGGACGATAAATTGCTCACATTTAAACTGGCACGATGTAAGGAACTGCTTGCCTACCTGGTAGACAAACAGGGAAGCAGCGTGACGAGAGCGGAGGCGTTTGCTGCCTTGTGGGAGGATCGCCTGTATGATCGCCCCATGCAGAAGCAATTTGACGGCGTGATCAGGGATATGAGAGATACTTTGAAACAATACGGTATCGAAGATATTTTTGAATTGAAAAACGGAACGATGAGAATCATTCCCGCTAAATTTTCCTGTGACGCTTATTTGTTCTTTCAGGGAGACTCTGACGCTGTAAACGCGTTCAGAGGGGAATATATGAGCGCTTATGCATGGGCAAGTATAACCGAAGGCTATATGACATGGAAAAAGTGGAACAGATAGTAATGTTTTCGTAAAAAATATTCCGAACATAGCGGTTTATACTGGACATTTACTGGACAGAGAATGTTACAATGCAAGGGGGGAAGAAAAACGGCGTAAAGGAGATGTGAGTGTGAATTTAATCTATGTAGATAACGACGTATCCATGTTGCGTAGAGTTAAAATGATTTGCAAAAAAAAATTTCAACTGGATGAAACCAAAACTTTTTCAAAGGTACGGGACGCAGTGGAATGGATAGAGAGCGGTCATTCTGTTAATATTGCCCTGTTGGGAATTGACGGAAATATGAACGGCCTTATTTTAGCCCAAAACATCAAGAAGCATTTTCCCAAAACAGTGATTATATTGTTGTCTTCTCATAGGAAATTTGCAGTAGACGCTTTCAAAATTCATGCGTCCGGCTACCTGTTAAAACCGGTTACATCTGAAAAGCTGACCGAAGCTATTCAATATGCGATGCAGCTTTGTCATTGAAAACACTTCTGATGCCGTATTGTGAAGTGGGATTATTCAATATTTTTTCAATAAAATTTAATGTGAGGTGGACAGAAATGTGAAACTCATCATCTTGCTCGTCGTCTATGGGGCATTATTCGTGTTAGGAAGGATTCTGACCGGACTTTGCCTGCAACGATGGAAGATCGGGTCTATTATTAAGGAGGATTTTATCATGAAAAAGTCAATATATTTTATAATGTTGCTGTTTGCAGTGCTTTTGGTGACGTCGAGCTGTTCCTATAATAAAGATAAGGATACGACTTCAACCAGACCGGAGGAAAATGTCTCCCTCATGCTGCCTGCGAACCGTTATGCGCTTGCAGGCTCCGTCGAGGTGAAAGGAAGACAGGGAGTATGCAGCGAAGGGGATTATTATTGGGTAAGCGGTTCGACAACACTCGCAAAATACAACAAGGACTGGAATCTCATAGCATTTAACGAGGAACCGTTTAAAGGCTATGAAACAGAGGTCAATCACATTGCAGATATTGACGTTTACCAAAATGAACTGTATATCGGCGCAGAATATTTTATGGACGGCGTGGGGAAAAACATTCAGATAGCAATTTATGACGGAGACACGCTGGAACTAAAACGCACGTTTTCATTTGAAGCCGGCAGCGGTCAGCTCGAATGCTCCGGCATTGCAGTCGATCCCGATACCAAAACCGTCTGGATGTGCTCTTGGGTAGGCGAAGAAAGCGGACGTTACTTGTACCAATATGACCTGATCACAGGTCATTATCTCCGAAAAGTCCATATGCAGATGCCACCGCAGTGGATTCAGGGAATTGCCTATCATGACGGCTGTTTTTATCTGACTGCCGACGACGGTACGGCGGACGACAATGAACCCGATCATCTATACCGCACAAAAATCGGAAATGAAGCAACCAATTGCATTGTTACGCTGGAACGTACCTTTGACGACGTCTCCCGTCAAGGCGAAATCGAGGGTCTTACCTTTGACGAGAAAAACGGTACGCTTCTTGTTCTTTATAACAGAGGCGCCCGCATTGTGCTTGGTATGCCCAAAGGTTTCTATGACGGATATGACAGAGAAATCTCAGAAGTGTTTACTTATGAGATCAAATAATAAAAAGAGAGATGCAAGCATATGACAATGGATTTGGACACACTCACCATGCTCTTTCCGCCGCTGCTTTTGTTGCTTGGGCTGGGGTTTATCGTGGTAATCGACCCGTATAAAGCGCGATCACCGAAAGATTATGCTCCTTATCGTGGTACTCTGCCTCAGCCTGATCGTTCAGAATCTATGGGAAAACGAGTTGTTCATCACCCGCTCCAATCTGGCGCTGAAGAATGTTTTGTCCGCCTATGGTTATTCTGTAAGACCTGTTTTTTTGGTTTTGTTTTATTATTTAACACAGCCAAAGGGAAAAAATGCCTCGGATGGGTGCTGGTGGGGATAAACGCTGCGCTTTATTGCAGTTCTCCGTTTACTAAGCTCTGTTTTGAAATAAGGGAAATGGACTACGCTTCTCTGCAGGGACCTATGTGGCACACATGCTCCGTTATCAGCGCGATACTGCTTGCTCAGCTCGTGTGGCAGACGATCATCCGTTACCGTAATATGAGAAAATGTGAGCAGCTTATCCCTCCTTTTATTGTAAAGATAATTACTGCATCTGTTGCTCTGGATTACATGGTTGGGATGGAGCGGAAGCCGATCGCCTTTCTGACCATCTCCATTGTCGTCGGCAGCGTATTCTATTACACCTTGCTTCACCTGCAATTTGTCCGCGAGCATGAGCGGGATCTTATGGCGGCTCAGCGCATCCAGCTTATGCTCAGTCAGATTTAGCCTCATTTCCTGTACAATTCTCTTGGTGCCATCGAGGAGCTGTGCGACAGCGACCCGCAGGCGGCAAAGCAGGCAACAGTCCAGTTTGCTCAGTACCTGAGGGGCAACGTGAATTCACTCTCCGAGGAGGGTGTGATTCCGTTTGAAAAGGAGCTGCAGCATACCCGTCTTTATCTGGAGCTTGAGCAGATCCGATTTGAGGACGCGCTACGGGTCGAATACGATATCGCCTGTACCGACTTCATGATTCCAACGCTGACATTGGAGCCCATTGTGGAAAATGCCGCGCAACATGGCGTTCGAGGAAACGCAAACGGTCAGGGAACGGTTATGATTTCCTCAAGAGAGTGCGAAAATCACTATGAGGTGCTCGTAACGGACGACGGTCCCGGCTTCGATCCTAAGACTGTGTATGACGACAAGTCCCATGTAGGCATCAGAAACGTGCGGATACGTTTGAAAACTGTCTGTAGAAGCAGTATAAAGATTGAATCTTCCCCCGGAGGCGGGACGACTGTGACGATATTGCTACCGAAGGAGAAGTAGAAATGCGTGTCTTTGCAATCATCACGAAGTCCGTCTCAAGATTTGCCATAAATTCAGTTAACTGTATAAACTACGTCAGAAAGCTCAAAAAATCGGAATTCCGGTGATCTTTGAAAAAGAAGGATTGAATGCCATGCACGCCACCAGCGAAATCTACCTGAGTATGCACGGTATCTTCGCACAATCGGAATCAGAGTCACTCAGCGGTAACGTCCGAATGGGAAAAGCGATGAGCGCAAAAAAAGGAAACGTATCATTCAGCTACAAGTCCTTCCTCGGATATCGCAGAGGGGCTGACAATCAGCCGGAGATAGACCCCGAACAAGCGGAAATCGTTAGGCTGATATTCGACCGCTATCTTGCCGGCGACAGTCTGACAACTATCAAGCGATTTCTTGAAAGCAGGAGCTACCCCTCGCCTACCGGAAAATCGACATGGTCTGTGACTACGATACATTCCATACTGACCAACGAGAAATACAAAGGCGACGCGCTCCTGCAAAAAACATATGTGATCGACTGTATCACCCACAAGTCGAAAAAGAATGATGATCGCCCTCAATACTATGTCGAAAACAATCATCCGCCTATTGTATCAAAGGAAACATTCAATAAAGTGCAGGAGGAAATGGCGCGCAGAGCCAGCAAGAGGAAAGTCAAAGAGGTCGGCACTAAAACGGAATCCGGAAAATATTCAGGAAAATACGCTCTCACAGATATGCTGATCTGCAGACACTGCGGAACGCCGTACAGAAGATGTACATGGTCAAAGAAAGGTACTAAAAAAATAGTGTGGCGCTGCATCAGCCGCCTTGACTATGGGAAGAAATACTGTCCTGATTCTCCAAGCGTCAAAGAAGAAAGTCTCCAGAATGCAATCGTCGAGTGCATCAGGCAAGTAATTGAGGATGAAAGCGGATATGCCGTTATCGAAGGTCTTAAACATCACATCAGTATGTACTTCGGTAAGGACGATGAGAACAGTACTGCGGAAGATGAAGCAAGAGCAGCGGAACTGATACAGACGATAACGCAGGCGGCAAGCACCGGAAAATTCACTTCTGAAATGAAAGGAATGGAATAGTAGAGGAATTAAATCGGGGCAAAGCGACTATCCAAGAGAAAAAAAGCAAACAGTCCAGTGAAGAAAGAAGCTCGGAACGCATCAATACAATCTTGGAAGCCATAGACAGTCTCAGAGATACGCCGATCGCGTTTTGACAATCAGGCAATCCGTCAGATCATAGATTGCATAAAGGTGATATCACAAGATGAAATCACAATCATCTTCAAAGGCTGATTTGAAAGAACCGTTCCGCTGAAATGATCTGATATACAAACGGAGAAACACAAAATGTAACCTTCAATTCCGAAGGGTTTTGAAGGCTGCATTTTGTGCTTTGAAAGATGCTGTGAGATTTCTGTTTGCGGAAATCACAGGAAACTAACCGGAATTGCGCGATCATTTCCACGCAGGGTAACAAGATTGTCGTACAGGCAAACAACCCCGCCTGAGCCACGCTGAATGCCGGGAATTTTATCAAGCACAGCAAACGCATCCATATCACGCTTCTGTGGATCGGCGTGTTTTTTCATCTCAATGGGATAAAGGAATCCTCCGTCTTCAATCAGCAAATCGATCTCATTCATATCTTTATCACGGTAGAAGTAGAGAGGCGGTTCCAGAATTCCCTTATTGTAGTAACTCTTGATGATCTCTGAAATAACAAAACTCTCAAAGAATGCTCCTGCCATTGCTCCGTTTTTCAAAACATCAACAGTATTCCATTTCGTCAGATACGCTGCAAGTCCTGTGTCAAGGAAATACAGCTTCGGGGTTTTGATGGCACGTTTCGTGATGTTGGTGGAATATGGGTGAAGCAAGTACACGAGATTAGAGGTGACAAGAATCGACATCCAGCGGTCAGCGGTGGGTTGGCTGATTCCCACGTCTCTTGCGAGGGACGCCAGATTTAAGAGTTGACCTGTGGTTGCGGCCGCAGCAGTCATAAATTTTGTGAATTTGACCGTATCTCCAATTTCGGTCAAATCTCTGACATCACGCTCAATGTAAGTTCTGACGTAGGCACCGTAAAACATTTGCCAGTCAAAATCAGGATTCTCACAAAGCTCCGGCATACTGCCGCGATGAATGGCCTTCCAAACCTCATCGTATGAAACAGATGCAAGGTGCTTTTTCCTTTCGGAGAAATAGTCATCCGTTGGAATAAAAGGCAAATTGAAATCAACACGATGGGTTTCCCGCAGAGAAAAACCAAGGAGCGTCATAAGGCCGATTCTCCCCGCAAGCGACTCACTGACGTTCTTCATCATTTTGAATTGCTGAGAGCCGCACATGAAAAATTGCCCCTTCTTGTGATCCCTGTCAAGAATCATTTTGATTTGCGGAAACAGTTCAGGTGCCTTTTGGATTTCATCCACAAAAACAGGCGGTGGATTGTCCTTGAAGAAGGTGCCGCTTTCTTCCTGCGCACTTGCCATCATTACAATGTCGTCCATGGTAGTATAGTGAATGTCCTTTGTTATCTTTTTCAGCATGGTTGTCTTTCCAACCTGCCTCGGCCCTGCAACGAGTACGGCTCCAAACATTTTGGAAAGTTGCTCAACTGTCGATTCAGCATGACGTGGTATATACATCAAATACTCCTCCTTGTCTGATTTAATATTCAATATTATTATAGCCGATAAGGGGAGAAATATCAAGTCTTTTTGATCATTCGGATGAAGCGGTTGGCTAAATAAAAATCTTGTTACGTTTCAAAATCGTTCAAATCCTATTGAAGGGAGCTAACACCAAGTGGCATCTTTTTTGTACTACCCTTCCAAGTTGTAAGCTACATTTTTAGTGATTATTTCACTATGAATGTAGCTTTTTCTTATGTATAATAGACAATATAATGTTAAGATGCAGATTTCAACAGAATCTGCGTTTTTATTATGCACGAATAATGACGATTTGGACGCGAAGAAAAAAGCTCTTTTTTATACTAATTTTCGATTGGAAGAAGACATTGATTCGCGAGAATATTTAAGCTCATCAAACTGTAAGGACGAGCTAAACTATGCCCGTGATCTGGAAAAACCAAGATTGCTCATTTATCTGGAAGATGTTCAGCTGCCAAGTGGGATGCGTATGCGACTGAGCAGACTGCAAGCGATTCATAAATACAAATATGATGAACAGCAGCAGTTTTATGAAAAACTGTCCGCTTCTCAGGGGATTGGTTCCTGTCTTGGCTCTGATTGTCAGAAAGCCGTTGAAAACATGGACACGACGTATGAGCTGACTAATCCTGATGCCCTGCTCCGTTTGATCTGTGTTCTGGATACATCGGGCAGTATGTCCGGAGATAGGATACGCGAACTGAATGAAGCTATAATAAGGGTTCATTCTTCTTTGTTTAAAATGTTCGGCTCAGAGTTAGATAATATGAAGTGACCCCTCTTGCAAAACGTGGGTTTACCTGTCATACTAA
>CAMHAV010000135.1 GCA_946182865.1 uncultured Clostridia bacterium | reverse complement strand
GGACTCCCGCGCTCGCATTCGCTCGCTAATTGCGCTTCGCTTTTCTTCTTTTTTCATTTATTTCTCCAACCGCTAGCGGCTATTCCTTGCGAAAGGCGTAATGCAGCAGCACTGCAATGGCAATGCCGATGAGCACCAGCACCGCTAATATTTCTCCGTAAGCAGAGTAGCCCCAAAGCGCCTCGCCAAACATTTCCTCATCCTCACCTGACAGCGTGTAGAGAACGGGTTTGACCACCACGCACATCAAAAATACAGCCACCGGCAGCAGGAGCGCTTTGCGCTTAAAGCAGAGATATCCCAGCGCGCCGACAAGCGGCATGAGGATAAAATTGTGAAATTGCAGATCCGAATCAATCATCATGACTCCCGCCGATGCGCCGATCATGATGAGAAGCGCGCCGAACAGGGCATAGCGCCGCCGCAGATAGGTGAGGATTTTCTTTTCCTCCGCGGTGCTGATCGGCGCGGGAACGGGCGGCTGGCTTGCCTGCGTCTTGTCCCACAATTCCCGGCATTCCCGGCAGGTTTGCAAATGACGCGCCACCGCCGTTTCGCTGTCCTCAGAGGCGACGCCGTCCGCTACCAGCGGCATTAAGTCCCGCACAATGTCGCATGTCATGATGACGCTTGTCTTCTCGTTGTCATTCATGGCCATAACCTTCCTTTCTTAATTCTTTCTGTAGATACATTCTCACACGATGCTCCACCACGCGGGCGGAGTTTTCGGAAATGCCAACCTTTTCTCCTATCTCTTTGAACGAATAGCCCTCCAGCCGCATGCGGAACACCGTGCGGCTGCGTTCGTCTTTCTGCGCGAGCAGCCGGCTGACAAGTTCCGCCAGCTCGCTTTCGTTTTCCACATCGGGCTGCACCATGCCCGCCTGCACGCACATCTGATAGAGTACCGTTTCCTCCACCGAAACGTATTTTTTCTCCTTGCTCAGATGCTGGTAAAACACATGTCTCGCAATGGCAAAGAGCCACGTTTTGACGCTGGCCTCTCCCCGAAAGGTGCCGAATCCAACGAATGCTCTGAAGAACGTCTCTGCCAGCAGTTCTTCTGCCTCGTCGCGCGCGCCGGTGAGACTGTATAGGTATTGAAATACGTCCTGCTTGTAGCGGTCATAGATGTCTTCAAAGTTCATTCGTTTTCACCCCTTTCACTCCATTAGTCGCTTTTAGACGTAATTCGTTACAGGTTAAGAAAAAAATAAAAAAAATAACAGCCTGCCATGTGCGGCGAGTTTGGTAACGCGCGCTTGGGCAGACTGTTGATGTTATGTTTTGTCAATGGTCGCTGTCGGACACCGGAAAAGTCGCCGCATAGGCTGCTTCAAACTTTTCATGGCATTCCTTCGCCGTACCGTCCGGCACAAAGGAGAGAATCACGCTGCGCAGCCGCTTGAAGCGTCGGTTGCTCGGATTATAGCCGCCGCAGGTGCGGGACGTGCCGTCGGCATAGACCGTGATATGTTGTGAGGAACCGTCAAGGACATGCGGATCGGTGAGATCTTCGCGCAAATGCATGAAATTGACACGCGCGATCTCCCCCTGTAATGAGGTGATTTCTGTTTCGCTCAGTGAAAACGCCGCTTCCGCGGACACTTCCTGTTCCTCATAGCCGACATAACGCACTTGACGGTAGACGCCTTGGCCGCTGTTGTCAATCATAATCTCGATATGTTCGTTAAGTCCGAATGCTTCTGCCTCCGTGTAGGTGACGAGCGTTTCATCCGTGAAATCGAGATAATTCCCGCCGCAGCCAGTCAAAGCCGCCATCAGACACAGTACAACCATGCATGCGCTTCCCAGCTTTTTCATATCGGAATAGGATCAGCCCTGGAAGTGGTCGCTGAAATCGCCGTCGCTGTCGAGAATTTCGGTGCTGCGGAAACCGCGGCGGGTCTTTTCCTTCTCGACATTTTCGGAGAGAATGTTGCGGAATTCGCTGACATGCTTGATGTTCTTGATTTCGAGCACGGGGCAGGTCTTATCCTGCGAATGCACCTCGATGGTGCCAAGGCCGAAGAGCTTCTGGCTGAGCTTGCGCTTGACGCTGATATCCTGCACTCTGTAGAGAAGGATTTCATCTTCGTAAGAGCTGAGGAAACCCGTCTTGTAAATCAGCTTCTTCTCTGTGATCGCATAAGTAGTGAACGAGAAAGGCAGCGCGAAAAAGGTGCGTCTTTTGCGTTCTTTGATGAGAACCGGATCCTGTTGAACCTGTCTTTTTGCCATAGTAAATACCCCCTGATTGATTGGTTATGAATATTATAGCATATAATATTGAAAATAACAACTAAAATTTCATAATTTTTTTGCAGAATTGTCAATTTCTGACGGTTGAAACGGTTTTAGCGGTCTATGCGAGCGGCTCGCACATCACAAATCCGTCGCCCACATCCGTGACCGTTGCCCGGATGATCTGCCCGCCCAGCAGCTGGCCGCGAATGCGGGCGGGGGTGTAATTCTCGGTGTAGCCCTCAAATACGCCGGGTTCCGCTTCGCGTTCCGCGAGGAGATGCACGGTCCGGCCCACCTGCGAATGAAGAAAGGCCTCCGCTGTGGCGTTTGTGGCCTCAATCATGCGCTCGCTGCGGCGGGACTTCTCCCGTTCGTCTACCTGATCGGGGAAGGTATCGGCGCGGGTACCCTTGCGGCGCGAATAGGCAAACACATGGGCTCGCGCAAAGCCGATTTCCCTGGCAAAGGCAAGTGAAGCGGCAAATTCCTCCTCCGTTTCGCCCGCGAAGCCCACCATGATATCGGTGGTAATGGAGGGATTGTCGAAAGTGGCGCGAATTTTTTCGCACACATGGCGGAACTGCGCGGTGTCATAGTGGCGGTTCATGCGTCGCAGGGTCGCGTCACATCCGCTCTGGATGGCGAGGTGAAACTGCGGACAGAACTTCGGTTCGTTGGCCAGTCCCTCAATCAACTCGTCGGGCGTGAGGTCAGGCTCCAGCGAACCCAGACGCACCCGCTCGATGCCCTCCGCGGCAGCCGCCGCCCGGACAGCCTCCAACAGATCGCTGCCGATGTCGCTGCCATAGGCGGATAGATTGATGCCCACTAAGACCACTTCCCGGTAATGCTGCCCGATGCGCTGCGCTTCCGCCCTGATTTCTTCGGGGCGGCGGCTGCGCACCCTGCCGCGCGCATAGGGAATGATGCAGTAGGTGCAGAAGCGGTTGCAGCCGTCCTCGATCTTGATGTAGGCGCGGGTGCGCTCGTTCATGCCGCTGACCGAGGACTCGCTGCCGTATTCGCGGCTGTGGGGCTGGATGGCGACAATGCGCTGGTGGCTGCGCATGAAGTCTTCTATGTAGTTGAGAAGTCTGTCGCGGTTGGCGTTGCCGATGACAATGTCGGCTTCTTCGATGGCCTCGCATTCTTTTGGAAAGGCCTGCGGCATGCAGCCGGTGAGAATCATCACCGCGTCGGGATGTTCCCGTCGGGCGCGGCGGACAGTCTGGCGCACCTTTTTGTCGCTGGTTCCCGTGACGGTGCAACTGTTGACGATGAAGACGTCCGCCTGCTGACCGTCGTCGATCGGCTCAAAGCCGTGCGCGCAGAGCATATCCATCATCACCTGTGATTCATATTGATTGACCTTGCAGCCAAGGGTCGCAATTCCTGCTTTCAACTTTTTTATTTACCTCGCTTTTGTGATTTAATCGTACAGTTCATCGAGCAGCGCGTAAAGCCCGTCAATTTTTGCCTGCATTTCCGCGGCTTCCTTTGTCAGATCCATGATCTTGGCGTAGTCCGCGCCGACTTCGGGCAGCGTCATGCGCTGGTTGAGTTCGGACAGCTCTGTTTCCAGCCGTTCGATGTCGCTTTCCGCGTTTTCGATTTGTTTGAGCCGCTTGCGTTCGGCGGCGGCGGCTTCTTTGCGCTGCTTGTAGTCATTGACGCGCTTTTCCTTTTCCTCGTCAGGCGGCGCCGCGTTTTCCGTCGCCGTTTGGGGACGTGCCGCGCGAACCGCCGTGAAATCGTCATAGTTGCCGATGTACTCGGTCACGCCGCTGTTTTCCATATAATAAATGCGGTCGGCAAGGCGGTTGATAAAATAGCGGTCGTGCGACACCATGAAGATGGTGCCCTCGTAACAGGTGAGCGCCATTTCCAGCGCCTCGCGGGAAATGATGTCCAGATGGTTGGTGGGTTCGTCGAGCAGCAGCAGGTTGCAGCGCGACAGCATGAGCTTGAGAATGGCAACGCGGGCGCGTTCGCCGCCGCTCAGATCGCCGATGTTCTTGAATACGTCGTCACCCTTAAAGAGAAACGCCGCGAGACTGGAACGCACTTCGGTTTCGGTCATGCGGGGGTATTCGTCCCACACCTCATAAAGCACGGTTTTGCCGTTGTGCAGCGATTCCTGCGTCTGGTCGTAATAGCCGATGTCCACATTGGAGCCGAGGGAAACATAGCCCTGCGTGCCGCCCAGCCGGCCGCACAGCATTTTGAAAAGCGTGGTTTTGCCGCAGCCGTTCGCACCGAGCAAAAAGACGCGCTCTCCCTTTTTGATGTCGAGGTTGACGTGACGGAAAATCTCCCGCGAACCGTAGGCAAACGCTAAGTCCGTCCCTTTTAACACGTCGCTGCCGCTTTCAACGCGGACGGGAAAGTGAAAGCTGAAATCTTCAGGCAGGCGGTCTACCGCCACCAAGGTCTTTTTCAGACGCTCGATCTGCTTGAGTTTGCTTTCGGCGGTCTTGATGTTCTTTTCGCGGTTCCATCGCCGCTGCTGCTCCACGATGCCCTCGATACGCTTGATCTCCCGCTGGGTGTTTTCATAGTGACGGATGGCAATTTCGCGGTTCTCCGCCTTTTTGTCAATATAATAGCTGTAGTTGCCGCCGTAAACCGTCAGCTTGCGGTTTTCCAGTTCAAAGGTTTTGGATGTCACGCGGTCGAGAAAATAGCGGTCGTGGGAGATGACGATGTAGGCGCCGCGGAAAGAACGCAGAAAATCTTCCAGCCACTCCACCGAGGCGATGTCCAGATGGTTGGTCGGTTCATCGAGCAGCAGCAGGTTCGCCCCCGACAGCAGCATCTTGCAGAGCTGCACCTTGGAGCGCTGTCCGCCGCTCAGGGTGTAGACCCCCTGTGAAAGCTGCTGCTCTGTGAAGCCCAGCCCGATCAATGCCGAACGCGCGCGGCTCTGGTAGGTCAGACCGCCGCGGTCGTTGTATTCCTCCGTCAGACGGTGCTGTTCTTCAATCAGGGCTTCCATATCGCCCTCGCCGTGGGAGAGCAGCGCGTTGATGTCTCCCAGCCGTTTGTCAATGTCTTTCAGGTCGTCAAATACCGTGAGCAATTCTTCCAGCACGGTTTTGGTGCTGTTGATGGCGAACTGCTCCACATAGCCCACTTTGGCGAGCTTGCTTTTGCCGCAGCTTCCCGCGTCAGGAGAATATTCGCCCGTCAGCACCTTGAAAAGACTGGTCTTGCCGCAGCCGTTCACCCCGACCAATCCGATGTGGTCGCGTTCGTCGATTAAAAAGGAAATGTCGCTAAAAATATTTCTCGCGCCGAAAGAGAGCTCCAGCCCGGCGGCATTCATCAGCGTCATATGCAAATCAACCTCATTTTACCAAATAATCAATGCTGTCAATTATTATAACAAATTTACAGCACAGAATCAAGCCGCAATTTTCATAGGGATTGCCTTGTTTTGCGGAAAGGTTTGTGCTAAAATAGTTCTATATTCTTATACCTGCGAGAAAACAGACAAAAGGAGGAGAGAAACCCTATGATTCTATGTCAGCAAATTATTGTGGAATACGACAAGAGCAGCCGGGGAGCTGAGGGCGCCGCCGCGCGAGGAACATTGCCGAAGGCGTATGCGCTGCCGGAAGCGTTTTGGGGACAGAACGGCAACTGCCACTGTGTCTGGCTGCGACAGAACGGAACGGATTTTTTTCGACGGGACAGTATGCCGGAACTTTCCTCGATCAAGGAAATGGAAATCGTGGAAAATAACGATGTATATGAAATCACCTTTACATATCATTCTGCCATTGGCAAGCCTGTCCGCACCTTCCGACACGCCAAAAAGCCCATTATAACGGACTCCACGGATTATCTGAATTCTTCTTTAAAGGAAACCGCCTTTACACTAAGCCGCCCCCAATCTTATGGCAGAATGCTGTTTAACGGGCGGCTGACGGATTTTGACACGGGGCAATGGTACTATGAATCAACGGTTGTTAATATAATCCATACAGAGGGCGGCTTTGATCGCGACATATTTGTCAGCCGGCAGCCGGATGTTGTGTACAGTCAGCTCGAAAAGCTCTAAAAAAGCCTTAAAAAATTGCGGATATTTCTTTTTTTCGGTTGAATTGCGGCGGATGGTATGGTATAATTGCTAAGATGCATAGTTTCCCCTTGCCCCGGCCATACTATAAACAATCTGATTTACGTATGTTTACAGTAAGGAAGGGCGATGGCAACTATGACCGATCAGAACGACGCTTTTAACAATCCGAACGAACCGGATACGGAAAATAACTGCTCGGGCGGCGAAGGGTTTTCCAAAGATGAACTCAACCAGATCGAGCAGACCGGCACCATTACCTCTGCCAAGGGAAAGCACATTATTCACTGCCTTTCCATCATCGGGCAGATCGAAGGGCATCAGGAACTGCCGTCTCCCGCCAAGACCACTAAATATGAGCATCTCATGCCGCAGCTTGTCGCCGTGGAGGAAGCGGAGGATATCGAGGGGTTGATTATTCTGCTCAACACGGTGGGCGGCGATGTGGAGGCGGGACTGGCACTCGCAGAGCTGATTGCGGGCATGAATACCCCGACCGTTTCGCTGGTACTCGGCGGCGGGCATTCCATCGGCGTCCCGCTGGCGGTTTCGGCGAAGCATTCCTTTATTGTACCCTCTGCGACTATGACGATTCATCCCGTCCGCATGAGCGGTCTGGTGCTGGGCGTTCCCCAGACGATGATGTATTTTGAAAAAATGCAGGAACGCATCACGCGTTTTGTCGCCGCCAATTCCCGCATGACAGCCGAGCGATTCAATGAGCTGTCCTGCCGCACGGGAGAACTGGTCATGGACATTGGCACGGTGCTTGACGGGCAGCAGGCAGTGGAGGAAGGACTGATTGACGAAATCGGTTCCCTGAGCTGTGCTATTAAATGCCTTTACACCATGATTGAAAGCGCAGGCACACAGTCAAACGAAGAAACGCCGTAATACGGCGCTTTTGTCACATTTGATTTCTGATTGAAAAGTAAATTCGCTTTACCGATATTTAACAAAAACGGTATAGCGTTTTACATATGCAGCATCATAAAATGAAAGAAGAGGTACATAATTTATGAGCATTTGGGAAGCAATTATTCAAGGTATTGTGCAGGGTCTTACAGAATTTCTGCCGGTTTCCAGCAGTGGTCACCTGTCGCTGGTGCAGCACATTCTGCCCTCCACGTCAAGCGGCAGCAGTGAGGTGGGCAATCAGGCGTTGTCCCTGTTTTTGCATTTCGGCACGCTGTTTGCGGTGTTTATCGTTTACTACAAGCTGATCTGGAATCTGATTCTGGAATTTTTCAGAATGTGCAAGGATTTCTTTACCGGAAAATTCGTGTGGAAGATCGAAAAGATGAACAAGGAACGCCGCATGGTGATTTTTGTGGTGGTGGCTTCCGCTTTTGCCATCACGCTTTTCCTGCCGATTCTCGGCTGGATGGGTCTGCATCTGGCCGACGGCGAATTGGTCAAGAACATTTCCGATCTTTCGGAGTATTTCTCCAATGACACCAGCATTCTGGCGGAAGGCATTTTCTTTGTCTTTACCGGCGTGACGAT
>CAMHAV010000134.1 GCA_946182865.1 uncultured Clostridia bacterium | reverse complement strand
ACCGCCAACGGCGCACATATCCGCACCATCGACCCGCTCCACGGCGGAGACATTGCCGCGCTCAACATCCCGGAGGATGACAACCCCACGCTGCCCAACGCCCTGCCCATCAACATCGTGTATGAGGATGACCACATCGCCGTCATCAACAACTCCCTCGGCATGCCCCTCGCGGGCAACGATATGTATGGCGGCTCCCGCGAACTCATCACCCGTCAGGCGCTCCACTGCGGACAGCTCAACTTCCGCCACCCCGCCACAGGTCACCCGATGGAATTCCAGATTCCCCTCCCGGAAGACATGGCACGCCTGACGGCGCTAAAAGAATAAAGAATAGAGAAAAACGAATAATGAATAATGATGATAAAATTAAATCGCGCTGCGCTAATTCCCCATTTGGTCACCATATAATGCGGGTTTCGGGAGCGCGCGGGTCGATCAGGCAGATATCGTTTGCCTGCACCAGATAATATCCGTTGACGATGCTGCCGCTGTCGGTGACGCACGCGCCGTCTATTTTCCATTCGTATGCCGCCGCGCCGCCCAGCAATCCGGTGATTGTAATGCAGTAAATTTCGTCGTTCAGTTCAAAATCGTGCGATGATTTTTTGATTTCCGTCACGCCCTCGAAGCGGATGATACCGTTGGGGATATCTTTTTCATGCAGACGTTCCCAGATGCTTTCCAGCTTGTAAGGGTTCTTCGAGATGCCGCAAGCGGTGCGTGACAGCAAATTGATATGCAGCGTGAGGGACAGGTTTTCGCGGCTGGGTTCGATAGCCGTGATATATCTGTCCTCATAATCCAGCAGGTTGATCAGCCGCGTGACGTTCATGAGATGCTCGACCTGCGCCGAGTCGGGGGAGTCAATTTCCTGAAGCTGTTTCCGTGCGGTTTGTCCGATTGTCGAATGCGCGCGAGCTTCCGCCGTCTGCTGTAAAACGGTTCTTTTGAGCAATATATGATCGCGGAATAACGACACCAAATCCAGCGCAAATGCGTTGTTGCTTTCCAATGCGCGCGGATTCATGAGATCGGCGCGGTAGACTTCCCAGCCCGCCAAAACCGCGTCGCGACAGGCGTTGGACAGCGGCAGCAAAGTCCCGCCTTTTTTCGGAATGTAATAGACAAACGGCTTCGTCACAATGTCGCATTCCACCATCGCGCCGCAGCCGTGAAAGCTGCCCTCCGCGATTTGGTAGAGCAGATCATAGATTGCCTCGCAGGGCAGATTGGCGGCAGTGCGCCGCCGCAGCAGCTCGATGAGAAACGGCGTTATATAAAAGGCGCTCTCATACAGAGTCCCTTGTATCACAATGCGGTTGTCAAAACACGCATACGCCTGCTCCCTCTCATCGGGATTGTCGGCAGCAAACTTCGCAAAGTCCCGGGTGACGCTTGTGCTATCTATGCCCGGCGGAATGTCTGCCCAGTTGATCTTGTTCATTTCCCGGAGAATATCGTTGCTATCATTCTTCATAGAATCCCTCCACTCTTTGATGTGCTTTTCAAAACGTAAACAAAAGTCCCATTCCCTGCTTTTGCGCCTCCGCATAAAGACCGCACAGGTCGTCATACGCGTCGGTCAGTTCATCCCAATCGCATTCATAAAGCGAATCTTCGGAAAGATCGTCCTCGGAAATGCCGTCCAGCCGTTCGGGATGATTCGTGAGCAGCGTCAGATTTTCGGCAATTTGCTCTGCCTCCACCACGCCAAGCCCCATTGCGCCGGGGTCGATGGTCACGCCTTCACAGACAAGCGCCTGTCCCAATACGAAACTGTCCGGCGCATCGCTGATATCCAGCACGCGGATGATGTCGATAACGCCTTCCCACGCGTACGAAAGCCCCTCGTCGGCGCTGCTGTCATAGCACGCGGTCAGCAGGAAATCCGCGTATTCCTGCAAACCGCCGTCTTCCCGTTCGTCGTGCCAATCTTCGTCAAGCGGCTCCCCCGTGTAAGGCGAGGTCAATTCCGGCAAATGCGCCGTGATGTACGCTTCCGCCGCGTCGCTGCTCTGCGTGCGGATGCATTCCCGCAGGACCGGCTCGATATCACGGTGATACTTTTTCGTGTCAAACAAAAACGCTTTGTGTTCCATACTCATGATAAAAAACCTCCCGAACAATGTGAAGTGGTTAATTTGTGCTAATTTTTAATTGCATTAAATGACCCAGAATTTTCCTTGGGGGAATTCTCCCTCATAATAACAGGGCAGATGTCCCGATTGATAAATGTCCCACAATCTCTCGCAAAAATCGCTCCGATACAAATCCCCGTAATAATCCAGCATAAAGACCGTCAGCACATTGAATCGCATATCCACCACCACATCATGCACCTTGTCGCCGGGAAAACCGGGCAGGCGGCGCAGGGCTTCTTCGATCTTCGCCGTAATGGCGGGCATATACTGTTCCTTGATGAAGCAAACTTCCTTGTTCCACAGGCGGTTGTATTTGTCCGGATGGTGAACAGAAAGATACGCCGTAAAATTCCCGTGATGGGCAAGGCAGGTATTTTCCCATTCCAGCGAGTTGATGTTTTGTAAAACGGTTTCCCAATCGGCAACGCGCCGGAGATCCGCGCAGTCAAAAAGTCCGTCCTCCTCGCCACAATGCGCCAGCCACGGGCAAACCTCCACGCTGTGTAAAAATTCCTGTGTGAGTTCCATAGAAACGCGCTCCTTTGTTTGAATGGTATTTTTATCAATTGACAGGCGATTTCCGCCTTATTGTGATTTCATCAACGACGCAAATTCATACTCCGCTCCATCCAGTTCAATTTTGCCATTCAGCCATTCCGAAATCATATTGGGTCCGGCGTAACACTGCTTTCGATCGGATAATATAAAATTTTTTTTGATGAACGTATGGAGTGACTTGGATATTTTATCTATCTCCGATTTCTTTTCCGCAATAACCCCAATGGCTCCCGGCTGCCAGCCAGTATACGAGCGATAGGATGGACTGATTTCAATAAAATCATTCGGTGTCATTTCCGTGAAATGTTCACTTCGATGCAGCATGATTTTGAGCCAATCTCCCGCTTTATAGTCATCCGCTGTGTGAATGATATCATATTTGGTTCCGACATGATAGAGATACACAGGGATATTTTGCTCAAACAGAAACCGCAATATCAGCCGCATGTCTTCTTGATTCATATAAACACAAAGTCTTTTCACCGTTTTCCCTCATTTCCACTTATAGCGAAACTTTCACTTCACATTGTTTATATCGCTTTCAGCATATATTCGATCTCGTCCCGCGTGAGAAGGTCGCTCTCGATGGCTTCGTCCATTACGGTGAAGAACAGCTGTCCGTCGATTCCGCGCAGCATAGGCGGCAAAGCGGCGGCATTTTCCATGCGGTACGCCGTCCACGCGATATAGGCAACCGCGTCGGCCAGCAGTCGCCACAACTGCCTTGCTTCGGGACTTTCCCCGCTGCGGGCGAATGCTTCAAAATTGCGGCCGTCCTCGCTGTCGATCAGGCGGTAGAGCGTGTCGGCGCTCACGGTTTTCAAAAAACCCATATGCCATGTGCGGCATTGGTTCATCGCGTTCAGGGCAAATTCATAGGACGCGCCCCGCTGTCCGCTGCGTACCAGCGCTTTTTCCGCCACGGCGAGAAGAAGACCCGCCTTGGTTTTGTCGTCGCACACCGTCAGCGACTTCCGGTTTGTGTTTTTTTCGCGGCTGACATATTCCGACAGGCATTCCCGCGCGAACTGACCTGCTTCGCTGTCCGGCTCGGTTTCGGCTATCTCCTGCATGACGGTCTGTGCCGCTACACTGCCCTCGCTTGCCATATCCATGACCGTCAGCGCGTCACAGCGGAGAAAACCCGGAACGGCAGTATTCAGCGCGTCGGCGCGGTAGCGTTCCCACCCCGCCATCACGGCTTCCCGGCAGGCTTGGTTGAGGGAGCGCAGCCTGCCGCCACGTTTGGGCAGATAATACACAAACGGACGCGTGACCACCTCAAATTCCACCGTATCCAAAGGGCTGCCGTACCCGCCCGCCATTTCGATGAGCAGGTCATAAAGCTCCTCCCGCTCCGTCTGCCGTGCGTCGGTTTGCCGCAGCCATTCGAGTACAAAAGGAATCACGTAAAACGCTCCTTCATAGAGCGTGCGCTGCACCACCACATGATTGTCAAGGCACCAATAGGCCTCCTGCTGCATCCGCGGGTCGGGGTCGGTGATATGCGCGAGTCCGCGGAGCACATCGTCACAGCCGCCCCAGCCGGAGCAAAGCCTCGACCAGTCGATTTTACCCGCTTCCTCCAAAACAACACATTCACTCATGAGGAACCCCCCTTTTTCTGTTATCAGTTACTATTATAAGCCATCTTTGCCGGTTTTTTCGCAACAGATTGTGAATTTGACAAAAAAATATCGAAATCCATTGCTATTTTTGATTTTTGCGGTATAATAGTAACAAATACATCTGGTAAGGAGTTTTTTGATTTATGAGCGAATGTACACATGATTGCAGTTCCTGTTCCGTGGACTGCTCCAGCCGTCAGCCCTCGAAAGAGGACTTTCTGGAAAAGCTCAACGATATGAGCAGCGTCAAGAAGGTCATCGGCGTGGTCAGCGGCAAAGGCGGCGTCGGCAAATCCCTGGTCACTTCGCTGCTCGCGGTCACTTTCAACCGCCGCGGCTTTCAGACCGCCATTCTTGACGCGGACGTAACGGGTCCCTCCATTCCCAAGGCATTCGGTGTGAAGGAAAAGGCAAAGGGCATGGAGGATTATCTCATTCCCGCCGTAACCAAGACGGGCATCCAGATGATGTCGGTCAACCTGCTGCTTGACAACGAAACCGATCCGGTCGTCTGGAGAGGTCCTGTCATCGCGGGCGCGGTCAAGCAGTTCTGGACGGACGTGATCTGGAAAGACGTGGACTATATGTTTGTGGATATGCCTCCCGGGACGGGCGACGTGCCGCTGACGGTGTTCCAGTCGATTCCGCTCGACGGCATTGTGATCGTCACCTCGCCGCAGGAACTGGTTTCCATGATCGTGGCAAAGGCGGTCAACATGGCCAAGTTGATGGAGATTCCGATTCTCGGCATTGTGGAAAACATGAGCTATGTGGCATGTCCCGACTGCGGCAAGAAGATCAGCGTATTCGGTGAGAGCAAGACCGAAGCGGTGGCCGCTGAATTCGGCCTGAAGGTGCTAACCAAGCTGCCCATCGACCCGGTGCTTGCCAACAACTGCGACAACGGCCTCATCGAACTCTTTGAGGGCGACTATATGGAAGAAGCCGCGGACGAAATCGAAAAAGCGGTCAATTGACAAACTTGTCCCAAACATCCATCGTCACAACCTATTTCCCATAAAACAAAATCCGACGATACAGTGACATTATCCTAAAAATAAACGACGGTCAGCCTGCTTTGCGTTTTGGAAACAGCACGCTGAACCGTCGTTTTTTATTTTTTCACCTCACAGCCTTACACTGTCAGTGAAAACGGCAGAGAAAAAACGGAAATAATTACCGAATCTGCACGATGACGAGATGCGCCGAAACGGGAAGATTGCCGCCTGTGGAAGTGGCCAGACGAATGCCTGCCGGGTTGCCGGAGGGATTGCGCACAGACAGCACCGAATTGGGCTGTGTGGTCGTCACAATCGTCATGCCCGTGATGGGAGACGCCGCCGAACTTCCCACGGCAGTATAGGTCCATTCCGTATCGTTGATCGCAAGCACCAGCTGTCTCGCCCCAAGTACATCCACCTGGAACAACACCAGATAGCTGCCGGGGTTGGCTAGATTGAACGTGAAATCGCTGATTCGGGTGATATTGGTGCCGCCGATAGAACCGTTGCGCGGGAAATTGACGTCCTCGCCGGGGTCGATCTCATCGGGATTGTCGGGGGGCATCAGCGCATAGAAATCAGCATGAGAGAGCGTGCCGCCGGGTTCACCCTGCGGACCTTCGGGACCTGTCGGGCCTACCGGACCTTGGGGACCTTCCGGACCTGTGGGACCTGCGGGACCCGTCTCACCCTGCGGACCCTCGGGACCTGTCGGGCCAGTCGGACCCTGAGGACCTTCCGGGCCTGTAGGACCAGTCGGGCCTTGCGGACCTTCCGGACCCTCAGGACCCGTGGGACCAGTCGGACCCTGAGGACCTTCCGGACCTGTGGGACCTGCGGGTCCCGTTTCACCCTGCGGACCCTCGGGACCTGTCGGGCCTACCGGACCCTGAGGACCTTCCGGACCTGTAGGACCAGTCGGGCCTACCGGACCCTGAGGGCCTTCCGGACCTGTGGGGCCGGCGGGGCCAGTCGGCCCAATCGGGCCTGTTTCGCCAACGGGGCCCTGCGGGCCTTGCGGACCTACGGGACCTGCCGGACCCTGCAAACCCGTTTCGCCCTGAGGGCCTTGCGGACCTTGGGGTCCCTGCGGTCCCTCAGGCCCCGCGGGTCCAGTTTCACCGATAGGACCCTGTGGACCGATAGGTCCCTGCGGGCCTCTGGGGCCTCTCGGACCGGGAGGGCCGGGAGGACCGGGACGGCAGCAGCATCCGCCGCATCCGTACCGTGTTTCATTCTCGGTGTATGATTCATTTTGATAGATGTTTTTCGCGTTCCTGTTTTCGGAATTCCTGACAACAGGAGAATATTTTTGTCTGTTCATTGCTTTACACTCCTTTTTAATTGTTAAACATCTATGTATTACATCATATGTCAACCGTCCCCAAAGGGTGACAACCAAATGAAAAGACACACCGGAATTTAATAAAAATGAAAAAAATTCATACAGTGTTTATGATTTGTTGCCGCAAAATGGCAAAAATGTGTTATAATTATGAAATAAGGTTTGTCACTATCATATCACAAAGAATGGTTTTGGAGGCAAAGGATATGGCAAAGGAAGCGAGTATAGAGATCAACTGTCAAAGGTATTCCGACAGAATCTCGGAAGTCATCGAACTGCTGGATATCGTCGGATGGAGCTTTTTTGACGAGGATGAAAATGTAGAATATCTGCCGCTGGGTGACCGCGGAGATTACAACTGGCAGATGGGTGAAACGCTGACCGAGGGCGAGGTCTACAGTCTGATCGGGCGCAAGCAGGAGCACGGCGAAATGGTGGGCGTTGTCATGTATTACCACGACACCGACATCGGCATTACCCTGCTGGCGGAAAGCACCGCCAGCATCATGATCATGCTCAACATCAACCGGAAGACGGTGGGAGAGGATTTTTATGAAATCACCGACATCGGCTGGTACACCGAACACATCGTTCACAAACTCATCCGCAACGGATGCCCGGTGGATTTTTTCCAGTACGAAGAAATCGAAGGATAAACGAAACTCAAGGTAAAAAACAGACCGCACGGCATATCAATCGAGGGCAACAAGAATGACGCTGTCGCTTATCGCACAGTGAAGCTCAACGGGCGGTATATTCGCGGCTACGGCTTACCGGATTACTCGAGTAAATCCACGCCGGATGACAAGCCTGCATCCGGTAGCGGGACATGCGACATTTCTCTTTGGCGCGCCGGACATCTGGCTTACCTCTCTGCTTGCTATGGTGGTGATCGACTACATCAGCGGGCTGACCGCCGCGTACATGCACAACGAACTCAGTTCCAAGGTAGGCTTCCGGGGCATCCTTAAAAAAATGATGTATTTCTTCGTGGTCGCTGTGGCGCACTGCGTTGACGCGGCGACAGGTGCGGGCGGCGTTTTGCAGAATCTTTCCACCGGCTTTCTGATTGCCAATGAGGGTATCTCCATTCCGGAGAACTGCGTCAAGTGCGGCATCCCTATCCCCGACAAGCTGCTCCGCGCGCTTGCGCAGATCAAG
>CAMHAV010000133.1 GCA_946182865.1 uncultured Clostridia bacterium | reverse complement strand
GTACGTTTATGTCGGACAAAAAAAGGATTCCACCGGCAGAGTGTGGTACAATATCCAATATTCCGGCAATAAAACCGGCTGGATTACCTCGCAGTTTGCCAAAAAAACCGATGATTCTGCTGCGGAGCAGCCTGCCTCCACTGCCCAACAGGTGCAGATTACCGCCACGCCCGTGAATGTCAGATCGGGCGCGGGTACCAATTACAAGAAACTCGGCAAAACTTCCAAGGGCAAAACCTACACCTGCCTCGCCAGCAAAAAGGATTCGTCCGGCAGAGTGTGGTATCAGATTCAGTACACCTCCAAAACCAAGGGCTGGGTAACGAGTCAGTTTGCCAAGCCGGTGGAAACCGCCGCGACCAATCCTGTGAAGGCGTATGAAGGCACCTATCAGAGCGACCGCGCGACTGTTACGGTCAAGGCGAGCGGCAAGAGCGACGCGAAGATTACCGTACAGTGGGCTTCGTCCGCATGGGAAAATTCTGTCTGGGAAATGAGCGGTATGTTTGATCCGTCGGTTTACCGCGTTGATTACGGCAACGGCGTCAGAACCGATTATGTCTACAACGACAACGGCAGTGTGTCCTCCAAAAAGGTGGCTTACAAAAACAGCACCGGCAGAATTCAGTTTAAGGACACCAAAACGCTTGTCTGGCGCGATGAAAACGAGCAGGAGCATGGCGAGATGACCTTCACCAAGATCAGCGGCACGGCAACCGAGCCGGAACAGCCTGCCTCCACTGCTAAGCAGGTGCAGATTACCGCCACGCCCGTGAATGTCAGATCGGGCGTGGGTACCAATTACAAGAAACTCGGCAAAACGTCCAAGGGCAAGACTTACACCTGCCTCGCCAGCAAAAAGGATTCGTCCGGCAGAGTGTGGTATCAGATTCAGTACACCTCCAAAACCAAGGGCTGGGTAACGAGTCAGTTTGCCAAGCCGGTGGAAACCGCCGCGACCAATCCTGTGAAGGCGTATGAAGGCACCTATCAGAGCGACCGCGCGACTGTTACGGTCAAGGCGAGCGGCAAGAGCGACGCGAAGATTACCGTACAGTGGGCTTCGTCCGCATGGGAAAATTCTGTCTGGGAAATGAGCGGTATGTTTGATCCGTCGGTTTACCGCGTTGATTACGGCAACGGCGTCAGAACCGATTATGTCTACAAGGACAACGGCGATGTATCATCCAAGAAAGTGATTTACAAAAACAGCACCGGCAGAATTCAGTTTAAGGACAAGAAGACGCTTGTCTGGCGAGATGAAAATGAGCAGGACAACGGCGAGATAACCTTCACCAAAAGCAACTGACGATCATAATTGATCGCAGCGTCACAAACAGCACACCGCTCAGTCTGCGCATGACAGGGACCGACTGCGGCGGCGTGCCGTTGTTCTTTTATCAAATCTTACGCAAAAAAACAAAAGAAAGAAGTTCTGTTTTATGAGTAAAAAGACAAATGCCACAACCAAATGGAAAGTATCTACCATTGTTGTTTCGTGCCTTCTGGCGGCTGTCAGCACATGCTATGGGCTTGGCGTCGGCTGGAAGCAGTCGGTCGGGAATGACAATCCATCTCAGTCGCAGACATCCGGGAATCAGAGCGCTGAGGAGGCTTTGTCCCTCTGGACGAAGGACGCCGAGGCAAAGGAAAAGCTGGTTTCCTACATGACCGCCGTCACGGAAGAAGGCGGCGCGGATTATATCCCGCCGGAAAACCGCATTGCCGTGTTTGATCTGGACGGTACGCTTTTCTGCGAAACCGACCCGAATTATTTTGACTACACCCTGCTGGTACACCGTGTGCTGGAAGACCCCGATTACAAAGACAAGGCGAGCGATTTTGAGAAGGAAACCGCCGAAAAAATCGTGACCCTCAACGAAACCGGCAAGGCTGCCTCGGGTCTGGAAGTCGATCACGGCAAGGCTGTCGCTTCGGCGTTCAAGGGCATGACAGTCGGCGAGTTCAACGACTACATTCAGAAATTCAAGCAGCTTCCTATGCCGGGCTATGATGGCATGAAGCGCGGCGAAGGCTGGTATCAGCCGATGCTCCAGATTGTGGACTATTTGCAGGCCAATGACTTCACGGTCTATATCGTCAGCGGCACCGACCGATTCATTGTGCGCGGCATCGTTTACGATTCTCCCTTGCATATTCCCAACCGACAGATCATCGGCTCTGACGAAACCCTCGTTGCTCCCGATCAGGGCGATACCGACGGACTTTCCTATGTCTATGACGACGATGACAAGCTGGTGCTCGGCGGCGACTTTGTTGTCAAAAATCTTAAAATGAACAAAGTGACCGTTATCGCGCAGGAAATCGGCGTGCAGCCTGTTCTCTCCTTCGGCAACAGCACCGGAGACGCCAGTATGGCGGAATATGTGACGAGCGGCAACCCTTACAAGAGCCTTGCCTTCATGCTCTGCTGTGACGACACCGAGCGCGAAAACGGCAGCCAGGAAAAGGCGGACAAGATGTTCTCCCTCTGCGAGGAATTTGACTGGGTGCCGATTTCCATGAAAAACGACTGGACCACCATTTACGGCGACGGCGTGACAAAGAAATAAATTCTTCCTATTTTTCATATAGCAAAGCAGAAATCGACAAGGAGAATTCACAGTATGAAAAACAATAAAAACGGCGGCTTGTTTGCCGGTATTATCATGGGCTTGCTTATGGTCATCGGAGGAACGGTGTTTCTCTGGTGGAACGAGGGCAACAATGTCCGCAACATCAAAACCACCGACGAGGTGGAAAAGAATGTCGTCGAGATCACTTCCAAGAGCGACTGCGCACAATACAGCGGTCAGTTAGTGGCGATAGGCGGAAAGTTCACAGTCGAAGATAAGACGATTTCCGACGACGTCTTTCAGGTCAGCATTCATTCCGCCGCTTTGAACAGAGTGGTGGAAATCTATCAGTGGGAAGAGGAAGAAGAAACCGACGATGACGGGGGTGCCACTTATTACTACAACAAAGTGTGGCACGAGGGACTGATCGATTCTTCCAACTTCCAAAAGGGTCATGATAATCCTACTTCTGTGGAGTATAGCAGCGACAGCTTCTATGCGCAGAAGGTCAGACTCGGCAATTATCTTCTGGCAAGCAGCCAGATCAGCCAGATGGAAACCAACAAGGATTTCTCTCTTTCGGATGACAATGTAGCCATTCCCGATGGCTATAAGGGCAATGGCAAGTATGTAACCAATGCGGAAAACCTTGACAAACCCCAGATCGGTGACGTGAGAATTTCCTGGAAATACAACGGCTGGAAAGAGGTCAGCCTGATTGCCAAGGTTTCGGGCGACAGCTTTGTGAGCTACACCTCGGAAGCAGGCAAAAACGTCAATTTTGTGATGGAGGGCAACCGCACCGCCGCTGAAATGATTGAAGCGATGCGCAATCAGGATAAGCTTATGAAATGGCTGTTCCGTCTGATCGGCTTCCTGCTGGTATTCTTCGGTTATTTGTCTGTGATTTCTCCGCTGACCAAGCTGCTGTCGTATGTGCCGATTCTGGGCAACGCGGTCAATTTTGTCTTTGTACTGACACTCTTCCTGCTGTCGCTTGTGCACGCGCTGCTGGTGATTCTGATCGCGTGGTTCCGCTATCGCCCGTTACTCAGCGTCTGCCTGCTGGCGGTCTGCGCCGTCATTGGCGCTGCGCTGTTCCTGCTCAGAAAGAACGGACGCGCTCCGGCAGTCCAGACGGCTTGAAAAAATTAATATGTCGATTCTGAAACAGCCAAGGGGAATCGTGAATACGATTCTGCCAAAATGCAGACAAGCCGCCCTATGCTGTTTCATACGAATCGTCGATTGAAAGTCGACAATTCGTATCAGATAATCGGTCTTTTAGAGTAAGCGAAAAGAAAAAATGTGGCTGTCACACAAGGAATAGTGTTCCGTCGTGTGACAGCCACGTTTTTAATTTTCAGATGATTACATGATATCCGTCAGCTTGAGGTCTTTGACCTTGCGCAGTGAGAGCGCGTAAATTCCGATGGAATACAGCGCCGTGATGCCAGCGGAGCAGAGCCATGCCGACAGGCTTGGCGCAAGATAGAATCCCGCGCCGGGGTGCTCCACGAACCGCAGAATCAGATAGCCGCAGACCGCGCCGACCCCAATGCCCAGCAAAATGCCGGTGAAAGTGGTGACGACCGTCTCCCGCGCCACATAGGAGATGACTTCCCTGGTGGTGAAACCGTTGACCCGCATGACGGTCAGTTCACGTTTCTTCTGGTTGATGTACATATTGGCCAGATTCATCAGAATGAAGTACGCCATGACGCCCGCCGCGATAACCAGCACCAAAATGATATAGCGCATTGCGGTGAGCGCGTTCATTGCGGAACGGTACAGACTGACATTGCTGCTGATGCTCACCACGCCCTTGATGCTTCTCAGCTCATCGGAGAATCCGCTGATGTCCTTGCAGTCATGAAGAAGGAAGCTGTTGTCACGCGCCTGTGTGCCGAATACTTCCTGATAGGCGTCTTTGGTCATCACGAAGCCGACGCCGGTGTAGTATTGATAAATTCCCTCGACCGTGACTTCGTAGGGCTGCATCGAAGCATCGTACAGGATAACGGTATCTCCGACATTCACATGATAATATTCAGCGGTGCGCCGCATGATACAGATGCCATGCTCTCCCGGCACCACCTGCTCTCCCGTTTGCGGGTCAGTCATATGGAGAATTTGGGCAATGCTCTCCCTGTCGGCACATAGCATCTGACCGGCCGTGATTTTCTGCCCTGCATTGAAGCTCACGGAACGCGAATGCATCTTGGTATAAGACACGTTTTTCTCATCGAGAAACGCCTGTATGTCCTCTTGCGCTGTTTTGGACAGATTCAAGTCAAATACCACGCGCTGATCGTATTGGAGGATTTCATGCTACTGCTTTTCAACGGCCGTGCCGATACCGTGCCGCAGCGTAAAGCCGATCACCAGCAGCGCACAGCAGCCGGCCACGCTGACCACGGTGACGCACACTCTGCGGATATCCATGCGGATATTGCGCAGGATCAGTCGGGAATAAAGGGACGACCGACCGTTTTTCTTCGGCGCGGCAATCATCTTTTGCGCGGGCATTTTATCTTTCATCAATTCGATGGCCGAATGTCTGACAAGACCCGCACACGCCCACCAGACCGAGAGGGCTGCTATCAGAAGGCCCGCCGCAAACGCGCCCGCCGTCAGCGGGACATTGAAGCGGAGCGGTATACCGTTGGTAACATAGAATTGCGCGTGTGCCGTCAGGACCATTTTCTGCAAGACGAAATAACTCAATACCGTACCCAAAACCATTCCGAAAAAGGTGCCGGAAAGTCCGAATACCAGATATTTGACGGCGGCTTCACGGTTGTAGAATCCGAGCGCCTTCACGGTGCCGACCAGTTTTCTCTGTTCGTCGATGATACGCGCCACGGTGGCGTAAATCACGAGTATGCCAACCAGCACAAAGAGAAGCGCAAAGGTCAGCGCCAGCTTGCGGATATTTTGGGCGGAGGTTTTCGCGTGGACATAACTCGGATTGCTTTCCGCGTCCATAACCACCCAGCGGCATTCTCTCAATGCAGCGAGGTTGTCCTTGGCTTTTTGCAATTCTTTTTCTCCGTTCTGATATTCCGTCAGTTTTTCGGCGTATTCCTTTTCCCTTTTTTCCAGCTCCGCTTTGGCACTATTGAGTTTTGTGACGCCGCTGCGGTATTGCGCCAGACCGGACTCATATTGTTCGAGTCCTTTGTTATATTGGCTGAGACCTTTGTTATATTGACTCAGTCCGTTGTTGTACTGTTTCAGACCGTCGCTGTACTGTTTCGCCTGACTTTTGACAGATGGATAATTGGTTTGATACGCATCAGAATCAATCACCTCTTGCGGCAACAGTCCCGAAATCTCGCTGTCCAGCTTGTCAACGGAATGATTGGCGAGGTAATCCTTGATTTTTCGTGTGTATTCAGCAGAATGACCCGCGTAGTCGGTACCTGAAACCACTTGATCAATGGCAGCTTTCAGTTCGTTTTCCGCGGCATCGAGCTTCTCCTTGCCGGTGCTGAGTTCGCTCTTCGCGGCTTGCAGCTTTTGACGTCCGGCTTCCAGCTGTTCCCATGCGCTGTCTAGCTTTTTCTTTCCGTCGGCGAGCGTTTTTTCATTGGATGCAATCAACTTGACGCTTTCGTCGAGCTGTTTTCGTCCGTCATCGAGCTGCTGTCTGGCTTCGTCGAGCTTCTCCTGTCCCTCATGGATGCTTTGGGTGTATTTTCCTCTGACTTCCGCATCCCTGATGGCGGCGCGTTCCTCTGCCAGTTGGCTCAAACGGGGAAACATTTCGGAAGAAAGCGCATCGTATTCCCCGCCGATGACACACATGGCGTCCGGTTTATTATATCTGGCCAACGCCTTCATAAAGCAGCCGTCGAGCGCTTCGGTGTCAAAGGCGTCCTCCGTGACGATAATATAACGGCTGCCGCCGGAGAAGGATTCCTTCGCGTAGTGATCGGCGTGGACAAAGCTGCCGGAAATACGGAATGCGGTGTGGCGGAGATAAGGCGCGGGATTGCCGTTTACCGAGCCGATCTCCACAGTATCTCCTACATGCAGTCCCATTTTATCCATGATTTCCGATTCGAGCGCACAGTCAGAGGCACTGACCGGCATACGTCCCTGACGTATCTCCGGCAGACTGGTTCTCTGCGGCGCGGAAATCACATAGACCGAAAGATTGTTTGTTTTGCCGAGCAGCTTGGCGGAGGTCTGATAAACGCCCTCGGCGTCGCTGATCCCTTCCAGATTTCTGACAGCCTCAATGTCATTCTCCGTCACAAGCATGGTGGAGGTGATTTCGACATCCCGGAAGGAAAGCCGGTTCATATAGTCCGATGCGTTGACAATCAACGCATCGGCTGCGTAATTGATTCCCAAAAAGGCAGCAACCGCCAGCATACTGATGACGATGATCGAAAAATAAGAAACGAACTGCTTGGAAATATTCCTGAAAGCGTCCTTGCGCTGTGTTTTCTTCATCGTGCATCACCACTCGATCTCTGCCGCCGGCAGCGGGTGAAGATTGCGCTTGATGCTGGCGATTTTGCCGGAACGCAGTTTGATGACGCGGTCCGCCATTTTTGCAATCTCCGCGTTGTGGGTAATCGTCACGACCGTCGTGCCGCGCTCCTTGACGATGATTTCCAGACTTCCCGAAAGAGCCTCTTCCAGACTGTCCACTTCGAGAAGCTGCTCCATAATCTGCCATGTGGCCTGCGCAAACCGTTTGTTCTGCTTCGTATTATTCACATGATCACTCCTATAGATACAAATGGTTTATCTTTTAGTTTATCATGCCTTGTCCAATAAATGTCCAATATAAATCTAAAAAATCAAAACAAAATTTCAATTGATTTTTTGTGCATTTTAACAAACCGATGCTTTATACACATAATTTTCATTATTTATTTACAATATATTTTCATTTTGACGATATTTTACTGGACATTTATTGGACAACGCATGATACATTAACTATAAAAGCAATCGCATTGATTCACACTTGTATCAACAGACTACAATGCTTGCTGACAATGAAAATTATTTTATGGGAGGTTTTCCATGTGAAAAAAATGGAAAAAATGAAGAAAACAGGTTCTTTTATTGCTGTGTTACTTGCCATGCTTCTGATGATGTCGGGGTGTTCAGGCAATCAAAAATCCGGCGACACCGTCAGTAAAGACGGACTGCACGCATCCATTCAGCATGAATCAGACTCGCCGGAATGGGCGACGCAGCTTTCCAGCGCACAGGATGAAGCCGTCACACAGCTCTTTGTGGTTGCGGGACTGGATATGGAAAAAACCACCGCTTCGATTTCCATGCACCAAAGAGACAAGAACGGTAACTGGAAGCAGATTCTTTCAACACCAGGCTATGTCGGATTGAACGGTCTGTGTCCGGACAAGGATCACAAA
>CAMHAV010000132.1 GCA_946182865.1 uncultured Clostridia bacterium | reverse complement strand
TGTCTGCCGTTGTGCGGTTGTTGGTGCCGAGCATGCAGATAACGATGTCCTCCATTCCGTCGATCAGCTGGTTCCAATAATACAGAATCTGATGTGTCGAACAGCCGCGTACGCCGTTGTTGATCACACTGATATTATCATTGGCCACCCGCGCCTCGAACATCGCCGCCCATGCCTTGGCGCCGACATTGCGACTCCACATGGCGGGATTGTCGCTGAGGATGACGTCTCCGCTCGCATCATAATCCGAGCTGCCAAGTCCCTGTGTGATGCTGTCCCCAATCAGCTTGACGGTAAAGCGCTTCTTGGGAAGAATCAGCTTCGACATGACGGAAGCCGCCGATTGCCAAACTGATACCACCGGATTAAAATAGACCTGATATCTTTGAAAAACAGAGCAATCCGACACATCGGCATCCGCCAGTTCCACCATAATGCGGTTTTTAACGTCCGTGAAATTATCAGAGGCATAAAATCTGATATAGCCGCATTCCCCGTCCAGCGTAATAACGGAATTATCGGTCATGGAGATGAATTCGCCGCTTGCCTTGTACTGGTACACCTTGAACGCCTGCAAAACCTGCTTTCCGTCAGCTCTCAGATAGGAAAGAATCACCTTTGCCATGCCCTTTGTCGGAATTCTGTCCGAAATAAAGGTGTCGTGTGTATTGATGTAGATTTTCCCGGTCTTATCATTGATGTAGCGGAATTCCGTCACCTTGTCAGGGTTAAATACATTCTTACCGACAATAAATTTTTCATCCAAGCCGCTGTGCAGTTTTTTGATCTGCTCCCGCACCGCGTCGCCGGCGGTGTCGAATTCATAACCGTCCCAGCCGATGCGGATGCCCAACACCTCGCTTTCGACAGTGCCTGCCGGAATCTCCCCCGCATCCGCCAATGCCGAAAGACTTCTGACTTCGCTGCGGAGCGCTGCCATATCGGACATAGCCGCATCCAGCGCGGAATACTGTGCGGAAGCCATCACGGCGGAGGTGTTGCGGATGGATTTCTCCACCGTCATCGTGAAAGGTTGACCGGAAATAATCGGGCGGTTTGTGAAACTACCCTCGTACATCCAGATTTCGCATTCGTAGTCTCCGACCGCCTGTGTCACGCTGCCAGGCAGCAGGAATGTCACGATGCCCTCTTCCGCGTCCGCGACCTCGCCCGCCACAAACGCGACATTCTCGCCGCTTTCGTCCCCGGCAGGCTGGATGTAAAGCGCCGCCGTGCAGTTGGTCAGGTTAAATTTTTTGTCGTCCGGCGCATCCGTGTCGGAAATCACGACATGCAGATAACGGCTGTCGTTGTCGAACTGTTTGACGGTGATCCGTTCAATCCGAGCATTGATGTCTATTTTTCTCTCAATATAATCCTGCATATTTTAAATCATCACCTCAATTCAAACGAATGATATAAGATTTTGGCTTTGACGCGCTGCCAAGCGTTCCGGCAGTGCCGCCGTAGGTGGAGCCGGAGCGCGTCACGTAAAATTCCACCGTCGCGCTGTTTCCGCTGATCGTGCCCGACAGACTCAGACTCACGCTGTGCCGCGAAGTGCCGCTCCATGAAGCCGACGGATTCTTGATCACTGCGGAAGACCACGCAGCGCTTCCTTTGACGCGTGCATAAACCGTCAATTTCACGCCCGTTCCAAGCGACGAGGCGGAAGAATTGAGCCATGCCGCAAAAGTCAGATTCACCGTCAGTGCGGTGCCGTTTCTGGTCGCAGCATAGGTCGCGGAGTAGTTTACCGTTGGCCGCGCCACTGTTGAGGATACCTTGCTCACCAGCGTGCCGGATGCACTGCCCGACCCGCCGGAACCGGAACCGCCGCCGGAACCGGAATCACTCCACAAATCCACCCACGCGGCACCGTTCCATCGCCGCCCAAAGGTCAGATTCACCCAGGTCGAACCGTCAAACCGCTTGCGTGTCGTCACGTCCGCAAACGCCGCCCCCGTATATCTTTTAAGTCTCATAGATTCCCCCCAGTGTGGAAAAGTAGTGAATGGTGAATAGTAAAGGAAGACGCGGAGCGCCTTGAAAATATATTCCAAGCCCGCAGGGCTTCCAACACTATTCGTTATTCTCTATTCACCATTCTCTATTCTCTTAGCGCACGAATGTGCGCGCCGTTACCAAAGCCATAAGTCCCCGGTCTGAGGCGAGGACGGCTGCGACTGCTGCACATAGATATCCGGCGCGCCGTCCGAGGAGGTCGGCAAATGCTGTGCCACCTTTGTGACGCCGGTGATCTCCGTGCCGCTCAGTGTCACATAATAGAGCGCCACGCGGTTGACGTTTCCCGCGTTCAGCAGGTTCGATGTTGTCATAGCGGGTGCGGCAGGCGTTCCCGAAACGGCCGTGCCTTTGATGATTTTAATAACGTGTGTGTCGGCCGTTTCCCCGCCGCCGCGTACAAATTCCGACGCCACCACATCAATGCGGTTCAATCCCGCACTCCCGCTGTCAACGGTGAGTTCCAGCGTGGTGCCGTCAGGGATCCAGAGAATGTAGCCCCGATTGCTCACGCCGCCGCCCGAAAGCCGCACCGTGTTGTCGTCCACCTTGGCACAGGTCAGACTTCCCAGAAGGCCGCTTGCTCCACCCAGCAGTGCGCGGTGGATGAATGCATCGTCCTCGGCCGCGATATGCGCCGTGCTGCCGCTCGGCGTGTAGATGGTAATTGCTTTTTGTCCCATAAATAACCTCCTTTTTTAGCGGTCAGTGACCAGTGATTACAGTGATGCATTTCACATTTCACATTTCACACTTCACACTGAACACTACTCCACCCGATATTCCAGAGACACGCCTGCCGCGGAAACTGTGAGCAGCTTGCGCGAGACGGTCTTAACATCCGACATGCCGGTGATCCGGTCGCGCAGACCCACCTTGTCTCCGAGGGGCAGGTCGATGTCTGCGGAATCAAAACTGAAATCAATGGTATTCTGCACCGCGTATTTCAGCAACTTCCGTTTGGCGCCTCTCATCAGGTCGTTCTCATCCTCGCAGTTGGGATAATCGTAGACCAGTTCCCGCTCTCGCCATCCCGTCGCCACTCCGTCGGCGGTTGCGTTTTCCGTCACACTCCCGTCGGGCAGCAGATAGAGATGCCGCACCGTGCGTTCTTCCTGTTCGCCCCTGCCCAGCGCGATGATGTGATTAAAACGTGCTTCTCCGAGCGTCGAGGTGTAGGAGAGATCATAGTCCCCCGAAAATTCGATCTCGTCGCTGTGATCGGCCACAATGCGGGCGCAGAGCCACACCTTGCGGACGTCTCTGTCGAGCGTGACCTCCAGCCGCAGCCCGTGATCGCCCAGCATATCGGCAATGCCCTCCAGCACCGTTTGAAATCGGAATTTTTTGCCGCACAGCAATCCGCTGCTCTCCACCCGTGCCTCAAACAATCCGCCGAAGCGGTCATTGACCAGCAGGCCGATGACCTCATTGATCTCCCGTTCGCGCAGATCAAGATGACTGGCTCCCGCAGGCGGCAGAATCACCTTGCGCGCCAGCATCCCCCGCCAGTTCACACCGCTGATTTTGACCACGCCGCTTTTGGAGATATGCTCGATCTTCTCGATGCAGCCGCCCCATTCGGTGCCGGGAAAATACAGATAATCCCCCAACCCAATGTCATACCGCTCCAGATCATCCGCGAGAAGCTGCACTTCCCAGTCGTTTTCATCGGCGTCATCCTCCAAAGAAATCGCCCCATCAAATCGCACAAAATCCACCACACCCCGTTCATTCAATTGCGTGTCCGCATGTATCAAATCCATACCTTCACCCCCATATAAAAATAGATAATGGATAAGAGATAATAGATAATAAAAGTGGAGCGCCGTTGGCGCTGAATATATATTTCAAGGGCGTAGCCCTTCCTTCTATCTATTATCTATTCGTTATTCTTTATTATCTATTCTCTTAGCGCAGCTCCGCTGCGCGCTTCGGGTTCGCTGCGCTGCGTCAGGAAAGTGATCTCCACGGCAAAGAGGCCGGAACAGGCAATTTCCAGATTTCCCGGCGGCGCATAGAGAAAATTGTCAACGCTCTTTTTGCGCCGTCCGAAGATATTGGTCTTGGTTCCATTGGCCGCCACCGTGCAGATGCTCTTGTCCCGCTGGTCGATCACCGCGTAAGAACCCGCCGCGATATCGCCGCTCACCGAATACTCATTGCCCCCAACGTAAACGGAAGGGGAACTGCAAGCGCCGAAGATTTTGATGACCATCGGTGCAGGCGAACCCGTCGTATTGACCCAACGGAGGACGCTGCCGCCCTCCGAATAGCGGTAGGGATAGCGGCCCGGATAGGTCTTTGCGCCGTTGTCGGTTTGTCCGCCGGACACGGGCAGCAGCGTCACCTTTTCCTCCGCCGTCCATGCCGGAGAAATCGCTTTTACCGTCAGACTCACCACCGTGTAGGTCGTCCAGTCGCGGTCAAGCGTCTTGGACGAAGCGAACACATAACAGCGGATGTAGCGGTCATTGACCCACAGTTTTCCCGGCACGAGTGCGCACACGTCATAATCGGTCACATCATGCAGCCGATTGAGCGCCGCGTCGTGTTCCTCCTGCGTGTCCGCGAAAACGTCCAGCACCACGGTCTTGTCCTGTATCGGCCGCCTCGCGTGAATCACTCTGCCGCCGTCGAGCAGCGCCCTGTCATACGCGGTCAGGTTCCACCGATAGTCAAACAGTTCCGAACGCTGCACCACCACAGGCGCCTCATCCAAGCGCAGCACATCCCCGCGCGAATTTTCATACCATATGGAATAAGGCAAAACATCACCCATACAATCCCCCCTTTCATTAGCCGTTTCACATTCCACCCGGGCGAACGCAGAGAATCTTCCGTCCACGACGCTAACCGCTAACTGCTAATTGCTAACGGCTAAACATATTCGCGCACCAATCTGCCAAAGGGTCGGCCGTCGATCTCCACCGTGGTCTGCGTGTCCGCTAGACGTTCCACCGCGTCGAGCAGCCGCTCCATCCGATCTGCGCTGCCGGAGGAAACGGGAACCTCCGTCCGCGCCGCCGAAATGCCGGACAGCGCTTCGGCGGTATCGCGGCTGATGGCGGACGCGGTGTCATACAGGCTTTGGGAACCTTTCATCAGACCGAGTTCCATGCCGGCGGCGGTAAACTCACCGATCTCCATCATCACACGCGACGGCGAATTGATTTTGAGCGCCGCCCTGATCCTGCCCGAAATACCGGCGGCAATGTTTTCTGCCGCCGCCAGCAGGGAACCTTTTCGCGCATTCAGGCCCGATAGAATACCGCCCACAATGCTGCTGCCCACAGGGGAAAAGTTCACCGTTCCGGCAGCGGTCAGCATGCCGTTGACAATGCTTTTCGCCGTTCCGGCCGCCTCGCCGCGCTGACTTTCCATGCCGCGCATCAATCCCCCGATCGCCCATTGACCCCGCATCTGCAAAGCGGATGTGCCGGAAGGAAGCCCCAGCGCCGCGTCCACCGCGTTGATAATGCTGTTCGCGTCGCTCTCAGCGGCGGCATATAATGCGGGATATGCCGCCTCCAGTTCCGCCTTCATACCGAGCCATGCGCGCTGCATCTCGCCCCGCGTCTGCTCCGGCAGCCACTCCATGGCGGCGCACATGCCGTCCACCATCTGACGGGTGCTGTCGGTCATCTGCGCACCGCAGATCTCCTGTTCGGCGGTCATCGCCAGCCAGTTCCGGGCATTTTCGTCCAGCAGATCGCCAAGCTGCTGCCCGTACTGCGCCAGAATCGCGGTTTCCTCCTGCGTCAGTTCCCGACGCTGTGCAGAAGCGCCGCTCACAATGGCGGTGATTTCCCCCTGCACATCGCGCAGCTTCGCAGCCGTTTCGGATAAATCCCACTCGCTGCTCAGGGAGGCATGAAACGCGCCCATACCTCCTGCCGCCTCTCCGGCGGCCTCGCAGACTTCTCTGCCGGCCGCCGCCATGTCATACATGGCGTTCGCCGCCGGCCCCTGCGCCGCTCCAAGGGAAGCGATCACGCCGCCCATCGCCAGAATGTCGTTCTGCGCGTTTCTTACCGATTCTCCCATGTCTTGGGCATCGTTTTTCATCTCACCGCATCCGCCGTGAAACTGTGCTACCCATCGGTTCAAGGCTTCCCCCGCGGCGCTGAAAGGAGCCGTCACAGTGTCGAGCAGCGTTTTGCCCAACGCGCCAAGAGCGCCGCCCCTGTTATCGTCCGAATGCTCTCTCTGAAAAGAAGCGAGCTGCTCCCCCGCCGTCTGCAAGCCCTTCTGAAAATCCGTCGTGTCCAGCGTGAGATACGCCGCGACGGTACCCGCGTTTATCAAATCTGTTTCACCTCCGCGCCTAATTGCTGCAGCAGCGCCACCGTAGCGCTATTGCCGTTGTGATTTGTGCCGCCGCAGCCGTCATTGTCACCGACGGACGCACGCTGAAAGAAGGGACGTTTTCCCTCCTCAAGCTGACCGAGCATCCAGCAGCACGCCTCGTCGAAGCAGTAGGCTTCATAGCCGTCCCTTAAGCGCAGCATCTCACTCGGCCGAATGTGAAAGCGCTGCGCCGCCGTCAGCACCGTCATAATCTGCGGAGAGCTGACGAAATCGGTCGAGGGCTTTCACCCCCCACTGCGTAAAGCGAAAGATGGCGATTAACTGCTCATCCGTCAGTTCCACGCCGTGCGCTTCCAACTCATCATAGGTAGGTGCCACCATAGCGGCCTTGGCAATGGTGAGAAGCACGCGTCCCTCTTCTTCCAGATTGCCCTCCGAGGGGGACACGCCGGAGTAAAAAATCCTGCGTGCCGTTTTCATCAGGGGATTGGTAATCGCACCCTTGGCCGCCAGTGTCAGAATAGAGGGACGTTTCAACTCACATACAAAGGTCTCTCCCCTTTCACCGCGCCATCCGGGCAGCGCCACCACCTCAGAGACTTTCATTTCGTTCCAATCGGTCATGCTCTTTTCCTCCTTCCGGCCGCGTTAAATGGCCACATAGCCGGAACCGTTGTACTTGGCAAACTGCCCCGCCGACAAACCGCTGAGCGAAGTCACCGCCCCAGCCACCAGAATGACGGTCTTCCCGGAAACAGGAGCCTCCGGCAGATCGCTCTGGGTTCTGACCACGATTGGCAGAGAAGGCAGCCGCAGCACCGTCATGGGGCTGCTGCCCTTGGAGGGGCGGCTCTTGACCGTATAAGACGGGGCAAAAAACTCGCCGTCCTTGAGACTTACCGAAGCGGGTGTGCCGCAGGCGTGCGGAAACACAAACGCCGTGAACGAAAGCGAATTGCCGTCATAATCCTTCTCCGCGGAATAAATCGCCACCGTGCTTTTGATGCGTTCCACCACCGCTCCGGCGGCGGGCGCAGCATACTGCACCACCCCGTCGCCGGAGGAAGCGCTGCTCTGTCCGCCGTCCACCAGCGCAAATACGTCGGGGGAAAACGTCGAATCGGTGAGCGTAATGTTGAAGCCCTTGACGATATCTTCCGTGATATTCTGCGCGAGGATCTGATTTTTGATTCTCAGTTCCCCCTCGGCTCCGGCGGAAATCTGGGCCTGCGCGGAGGCTTCACTCGCGGTGTCAAAGGACATCACCCGAGGTGTTGCTTCCTCGGTGATGATATCCACCCTTTCAATATTGGCAATCGCCATTTGCTGTGTTGCCATTTCATCAGTCCTTTCCTAATTTTTTCTGCACCATATATTCAACGGTACATTCGTGCGCCCTGAACCTGTCGTTGACGATATGAACGCTCTCGCGTCCGGTCGGGCGCAGATCGGGCGAAAGCGCCGACAGTGCCGTGCGCACCTGCCCGACCAGTATATCGAGTAAGGGATAGCGGCCGACAGGCACATAACAATGCACCGTCACCAGCGAATATCCCACCCTGTCGGAGGAAGCATATCGGTAGGTTCCCCCGTTCTGCACCACGGCGTAAGGCTCGCGGCAGATTTCCTGCTTTGCGGCGGGATAATACACCGAGATTCCCGCCGCCGCCAATGCCGCCATCACCTCATGGCAGGTCATACCATTCCTCCTTCTGTCGATCATTCGCAGCGGATTGCAAAAGACAAAGGAGAAAAAAAGCATAGCGAAGCGTAACTAGCGAGCGAACG
>CAMHAV010000131.1 GCA_946182865.1 uncultured Clostridia bacterium | reverse complement strand
TGGAATTATACTATTTTACCACAACCGACTGAATAATTTATGCACAATTCCTTACATAAAAAGCAAGCGGAAAGGAAATGAATATGAGTGTAGTGATCGTGGGCGGCAACGAATGTATGGTTTGTGCCTATCAGGATATTTGCAAAAAATACGGCTGCAAGGCCAAAGTGTTCCCGAAGGAGAAAAGCTCGATGAAAAAGAAAATCGGTACGCCCGACCTGCTGATCCTGTTTACCAATACGGTGTCACACAAAATGATGCTGAGTGCCACGCATGAGGCGAAACGCTGCAACATTCCCATCGCCCGAATCCACACAAGCAGCGCAAACGCCCTTAACGCAGTGCTGGCCGAGAAGTTCGGCACGATATGAGAGCAAAGGAAGTGAGTTCATGCTGGAAGAATATCTGATCGAATACTGTTCCCCGACGCTGGCTTCTCTCAAACCCGCCAATCTGTTCAATTATCAATTTGCATCCCGCGAGGAGCTTGACGGACAGCTCGCGGAATGGAACAGAAAACTCAGTGACAAAGGCGTCTCCATCACCGTGCTTCGCCGCAGCGAAAAATCGGCGCTTGTTTATGTTTACAGACCGTCCCGCCTTCGCAGGGAACTGGAACGGAGCGACGTGTGTGATTTTCTCAAAGGCTGCGGCTATTCCCGCTGTGATGTGACGCACGCACTGGAATGTCTGCGTTCCCACATCGCTTTAAGCGACGGCTTTCCGCATGAGATCGGCGTGTTTCTCGGCTATCCTCTTGACGATGTAAAGGCGTTTATCTGCAACGGCGGAAAAAACTGCAAATGCGTTGGCTGCTGGAAGGTTTACTGCAACGAAAAAGAAGCGGTGCGGACCTTTGCCCGGTTCAAGAAATGCAGCAGCATCTATTCCAAGCTGTGGAACGGCGGCAGAAGCGTCCGTCAGCTCACGGTGGCGGTATAGTTTTTATGATTTGAGGAATATTTCCGTCAGGAAATTTCCATATATTTTTTCAATCTTATGAAATGAGGTATTTATTATGAGCAAAATGGCAGTAGTCTATTGGAGCGGTACAGGAAATACCGAAGCAATGGCCAATTTAGTCGCAGACGGCGCAAAGGCAGCCGGCGCAGAGGTTTCGGTCATTGCCGTCTCGGATTTCAGCGCGTCTCAGATGGATGCATTTGACGCGGTGGCATTCGGCTGCCCCTCCATGGGCGCGGAACAGCTCGAGGACAGCGAGTTTGAGCCGGTATTCATCGAATGCGAGGCGAAGCTCAGCGGCAAAAAGCTGGGACTCTTCGGCTCCTACGGCTGGGGCGACGGTGAGTGGATGCGCACATGGGAAGAAACCTGCCGAAATGACGGCGCGGTTCTCGTGGCGGACGGCGTGATCTGCAACGGCGCTCCTGACAGCGAAGCGGAAGAAGCCTGCAAGGCACTCGGCGCGGCACTTGCCTAATACTATTTTCACCAATCAAATGACCCTATTTATCCTGTGATTTCTCTTGATATGAGACTTCACAGGATTCTTCTGCATATTATGGAACTTATCAATTTGCATAGAGGTCAATTTATCACTTGCAAAATGAAACGGATTGTGATACTATAAAGTTAGACGATTCTAACTTTAATTGGGAGTGGTACAAATGAATGATAAACCGGAATTGGGCGTCATAGAAGATACCCTGTATGTGCCGATGCTGGGAAGAATTTATGCGAGCGAACATTGCAGGGATATTCTGTATGACAAGAAAGTATTGGAATTAAAAGAAAAAATCCCTCCGGACATTTTGGCGCACGACACACAGACGCAGTACACCCTTCTGGCTTCTGCTTCGCGTTCGGCAAACGTGGATCGCTATATTGCCGATTTTTTTAAGCGGAAGCCTGACGGCATCATTGTGCAGCTCGGCTGCGGTCTGGAGACGGCTTTCTATCGCAACGACAACGGAAAAACGCGGTGGTATGCCGTCGACCTCCCGCATGTCATTGATTACAGAAAAACACTGTTGCCCGAACCGTCACGGGAAAAGTACATTTCCGGAGATGCCTTTCAGGAAGACTGGCTGAGGACGATTCGCAGTGAATATCCCGACGCTCCCCTGCTGGTGACCGCAAGCGGTTTGTTTTATTATTTTCAGGAAGAAAAAATACTGTCGCTTCTTCGTATGCTGCATCACTATGGAAATATTGAGCTGCTGTTTGATACCGTCAACAAGAGCGGTATGACCATGATGAAGAAAAAGCACATGAAAACCGTCGGACATGAAGACGCGCAAATGTTCTTTTACGTGGACGCGGCGGCGGAACTGGCAAGCAAAATCGACGCCAACGTAAAGGTTCTCGCGGAAGAGAAATATTACAGCCACATCAAAAAGAAGGGCTTAAAGCTATCCTGCAAAGCAAGCATGGTGATTTCGGATTGGCTCGGAATGGTCAAGATAATTCACCTTTCGCTTTGATATATAGTTAGTTTATTCTAATCAGGAGGTAACACATGAAATTAAGTGAAACAAAGAAAGACACACACGGCACAGTGAAGCGCATCGAAGGAGACGCGCACTTTGCCAGCAGGGTCACGGCCATCGGCATGACCGAAGGCGTACCCTTCCAAACAGTGAGAAACAACAAGCGTATGCCGGTGCTGGTTTATCTGAGAGAAACGCTCATTGCGCTCAACCGTGCCGACGCGGAAAGAATCGAGGTGGAAGTAAAATGAACACAAGAATCGCACTCTTAGGGCAGCCGAATTCCGGCAAGTCGACCGTTTACAACGCCCTGACAGGTTCCCGTCAGCACGTCGGCAACTGGCCGGGCAAGACCGTCGAGAAAAACGAAGGGCATTATACCTATGACGGCGTAAAATACATCGTGACCGACCTGCCGGGCAGCTACGGTCTGACCGGCAACTCCGATGAAGAAGTGATCACTGCCGATTACATAAAATCCGGCAATGCCGATCTGGTGTGCATACTGGCGGACGCTTCTCAGCTGGAAAGAAGTATGTATATGACGGCGGAATTTGCGCCGCTGCAAAAGCCGGCCGTGCTGCTGCTCAACATGATGGACGTTGCCAAAGCGCAGCAAAAGGAAATCGACCATGAACTGCTTTCTCAGCGGCTGGGGATTCCCGTACTTCCGTTTACCGCCGCCGAAAGCAAGGGCTACGGCGAACTCAAAAAACTGCTGGCGCAGGAACTGGCGCAGCCGCACATCATTTCCTCCGCACCTGATGTGAAGGAGGAAAATCAGGACGATTCCTCGGCGGACGGTGTGAAAAGCGACAGCGGAGCAAAATACGAGTGGATCGGAAAAATGCTGGACGACGTGACCTCGTCCGCGCAACAGGAATACAAGCTGTCCGCCTTTGACAGAATCGCGACGGCACCCTTCTGGGGAAAGCTGCTGTCGATCGGCGTTATCCTTCTCGCCTTTTTGGTGGCAATGGTCATCTGCATTCCCTTCATGGGTATCGGCAGTATGCTGCCAAGCCTGCTGGGGCAGCCTATCGCCGATACGCTGGGCGCGTGGAACGTACACCCGTGGCTGGTGTCCATATTCAGCCTGATTATCCCCAATGTCCTCTACTTTTCCCTGTCAATGGCGGCATTTGTGCTGGGCGTGAACATCGTGTTCGGCTTTCTGGAGGAAATCGGATTTCTCGCCAGAGCCGCCTACCAGTTTGACGGCGTACTCTCCAGACTCGGCTTGCAGGGCAAGGCGATATGTCCCATGCTGATGGGCTTCGGCTGCACCATTGGCGGCACCTGCGGCACAAGGGTCATGGACAACTGGGGACAGCGTATGCTCGCCATGGCGGTCGTCTGGGCGGTACCGTGCGGTTCCATCTGGTCGATCATACCGGTCATTTCGGGTATGTTCTTCACACCCGCCCAAACGCTGCTGGTCTGCCTGGGTATATTGGTATACATGATTTGTATGATGTGGCTGGTTTCAAAGGTGTTCGGCAGGGTGCTTTCCCCCAAGGATTCCCGCACCGGCATGATCATGGAACTGCCGCCCTATCACAAGGCGCACTGGGGACATATTCTGAAGGAATCCTTCCTGAAAGCGTTCGACATTTTCAAACGCGCGCTGAGTACCGTCACGATTGTTTCGCTGCTCTTCTGGGCATTCTCTTTCAGCAGCACAGGAAATGTGCAGGACAGCCTGCTTTATCAGGTGGGAACCTTCATCGAGCCTGTCACCCGTTTCTTCGGAATGGGCTGGCAGACCTTTATGGGCTTCCTCAGCTCCGCGTTTGCCAAGGAAGCGATACTCGGCGTACTCAACGCCATATTTGTCGGTCAGAACAGCCTGGTGGAAGCCACCTTCCATGCCGGCAGTACCGCCACGGACGGCGCTGTGCTGTCGCAGATGATGTCGCAGACGGTTTCCAAGCCCGAAGCGCTTGCTTTTATGGCGGCCTGCACCTTCAATATTCCCTGCGTCATGGCACTCACCACCACCTACCGCGAGTCACATTCCTTTAAATGGACGGCGAGGGTTGCGCTGTTTTACATCGGAATGGCGCTGCTTCTCTCCTGCGCGGTCTATCACATTTCGGCTCTGTTTATGTAAGTGAGGAGAGGAAACATGTTCATTGAAGTAAAGGGCGCGAGAAAGCAGTACGGCGCGGGAGAAGCGGCGGTTTACGCGCTGGACGGCATCGACTTCACGCTTGACGAGGGAAAGATCTGCGTCATCCTCGGGCCGTCGGGTTCGGGCAAATCGACGCTGCTCAATATGATCGGCGGTCTGGACAGCCTTGACAGCGGCGAGATTATCATAAACGGCGGGAAAATCACGGGGCTTTCCAAGAAGGCACTGACCGCTTACCGCAAGGAAAGCGTGGGATTTGTCTTTCAGTTTTACAACCTGATTCCCGATCTGACGGTGGAGGAAAATGTCGCGGTCGTGGCGGAGATCGCCAAAAAACCGCTGTCGGTGGACGATATTCTGAAAGCGCTCGACATCGAAAAATACCGTTATCGCTTTCCGCGGGAATTGTCCGGCGGTCAGCAGCAGCGCGTTGCCATAGCGAGAGCGATGGTCAAAAATCCCAAGCTGCTTCTCTGCGACGAACTGACAGGCGCGCTCGACACCAAATCCTCCCGCTCGGTGCTGCGATTCATCGAGAAAATCAACAGAGAATACGGCACGACCACCCTCATTATCACCCACAACGAGGCGATTGCCGGAATGGCGGACATCATCGTGCGCATTCGTGACGGAAAGATCGCATCCTGCGAGGAAAACCGGAACAAGGTCACAAGCGACGCGCTTGTGCTGTGAGGTGGCGGCATGAAACTCAACAAACGCTATAGGCGCAGTATCAAAGCCGACCTTCCCTTTTATGTGTCAGCGTCGCTGCTGACAATGGTGACGCTGCTGATGTTTTATCTTTTCTATATTGCCGGAACAGGCATCGGAAAATATGGCGACGAGTTTTTCGCAAACAACAAACGCGAGGACGCGACCTTTACCACTTACGCCGAGATTCCGCAGGAAAAGATATCGGCATTGGAGGAAAAATACGGCGTTACGCTGGAACGGGAGCGTTACGCCGGCGTGGACGAAGGCGACTACAAGGTGCGCGTCTTTCGCCCGAACGAGAAAATTGACCTGTACGAGATACACGCCGGCAGAGACCTGCACAATGACGGTGAAATCCTGATTTCGGCAGGCTATGCCGACGAAAACGACGTGTCGCCCGGCGAAAAAATCTCCATCGGCGGCAAGGAATACACCGTGGTGGGAACCTTCCTGCGCCCCGATTATCTTTACATGATCGAGAATCTCACCGACGATTACAAAAACGTCACGACCTTCTTCCTTGCCTATATGACGCCGAGGGAGTTCAAGTCGCGGTTTGGCGAGGGCAGCATCAATTACAAGGTTATTTACGGAAAAAATACCGATCAGGTTGCCTTCCGCAAGGAAATCAATCGAGATTACTACATGGCAAGCTATCTTGCCGCCGACAACAATATGCGCATTACCTTTGTGCATGAGCAGGCGGATATGTTCATCATGTCGTCGTGGTTCATTCTGACGCTGTTCCCGCTGCTCACCGTTCTGATGATCTGTATCCTTCTGGGTCGGAAGATCCGCGCGGAGCAGAAGCTCATTGGCACGCTGTCGGCCATGGGGTACGGCAAGGGAAAACTCATGCGGCATTACAGCCTGTTTGCGGTCATTCCCGGCATTGTGGGCGGACTGCTGACCTCTGTGGCGGCGTTGGTTCTCGCAAAGCCGTTCGGCGATCTGGGACTTGCCGATTATGAACCCATGACTCCGGAATTTACGCTGCCGCTGTGGGTCGCTGCCGCGGGACTTGCCGTGCCGACGCTGATTTATTTCATCGCCGCCATGCTGAGAGTCAGAAAGCTTCTCAAAGAGGACATCGTGAAGCTGCTGGCAGGGCAAGTAGGTAATGACGCAAAGAGCCGCAGGATTCTCACCCGCAGCCGAAGAAAGGTCAGATTCAGATTTGCCGTCCGCCAGCTTGTCGGGAACCCCGGGCGAAGCTTTGTCATTTTCCTCGGCATCTTTCTCGGCGCGGCGGTCGTGGCGTTCGGCTTCTCCTTCATCGACTCGGTGAAGGCGGTGGGAGAACAGGCGCACGGAGAATTCGGCTCCTTCCGATACGAATATGTCCTCAACACGCTCGAAAAAGGAAAACCTTATGCGGGCGAAGCAATGGTGCTGCTGCCGTTCGAGGACACAAAAGCAAGACAGTTCTCCCTGATCGGACTGGACAGCGACGCGACGCTCTGGAACCTCACTACCGTTGACGGCGAAAAAGCCGACCTCGACAGCGGCTTCTACATCAGCACGCTGTGCGAAGCCATTTACGGCGTACACAAGGGCGATCAATTCACCTTCCGCCATATCGCCACGCTGGAGGAACACACCGTCACCATTGACGGCGTTATTAAAAACGGCTACCAGAGCTATCTTCTCTCCTCACGGAAAAAGGCGGCGGATATTGCCGGACTGGACGGCGACAGCTACAATGCCGTTCTTGCGGAGCGTTCGCTCCGTCTGGACACAGATAAAATCTCGGAAATCATTTCGGACACCACCTACGAAAATCAGATGCAGAATATGATCAACGCTATGGCCGGATTGATATACGCCTTTATCGTCATCGGCATGATCATCTGTATCGCGTCGCTTTACGCGACGGTCAACAATATGCTTTCGGAGTGCGGACACAATATTTCCATGCTGAAGGTGCTGGGATTTGAGGATCGTCGTATTAATTCCATGATCCTGTCTTCCAATCATCTGCTGCTTCTTCCGGGCATCGTGCTGGGTATCGCCGCCGCATACGGAGGCATGGCGTGGTACTGCGCGGAATTTATTGAGGTGGAGCGGCTGATCATTCCGGCGACGCTCAAACCGGTCAGCATTCTGCTGACGGCTATGATCACGGTATTCTGCTATTTTATGTCGCTGGTACTGCTGCGGCGAAAAGTAGACAAAATTGACATGATCGAGGCATTAAAGGACAACAGAGAATAAAAGGAAGTTTTTTGAAGATGGAAAAAATTACAGTCAAAATAGAAGGCATGATGTGCAGTATGTGCGAAGCGCATATCAATGACGTCATAAGACGAGTCTATCCGAAAGCAAAGAAGCTTGTCGTGTCCAGGAAGAGCAATGAAGCTGTGTTTTTATTGGAGGAAGCGACAGACGGTGAAAAACTGCGCAGAGCGATTGCCGACACGGGGTACACCTTCGTTGCTTTGACCTCGGAACCGTATGTGAAAAAGGGATTGTTCGGATGATACGGTACGAGCCCGTTTTCTCGATACAATTCGTTTTGATGAAGCATTGCCTTGTGAAACCGGGCACATTCAACATGAGCGTGGTAGAGGGTAATAATGACAGCGCCGGCGTCAATTTGTCTTCGAGATCTTTGTTCAGCTAATTTTACATCACGGAATCATTCTGTGAACCCCGCTCTCTCCAAAATATCAACGACTTACTTCACTCTTAATAATTCTGAAATCACCTGACTAACCACTCAATAAGGAGAAAATCTGAAACATGGATTCCTCCAGCTTTGTTTTTCTGGCAGACTTTGTGCCGCATACTGTTCAGAAAATACGGTATTATTCCAGTTTCAAAAGATTAT
>CAMHAV010000130.1 GCA_946182865.1 uncultured Clostridia bacterium | reverse complement strand
TCTTTATTATCTATTATCTTAGCGAGCTTGCGAGCGCTCTAAATTCTCATTTACTACATTACTGTTGCAATCACCTAAATGGGGCAATGTGAGACGGAACAAAAAACATTTTCAGAAATTTCCGCCAAAAAAGCAATCATCCTTGACATAGCAAGCGGCATATGGTACAATCATAAAGGCGGATTTTTTGGTTTTGTCAGGCGATTTGTCTGAAACAGGAGTGAATTGTGTCGTGTAATGGACACAATAGGAACTTGAAGCAACATATTGACCGAAAACCGAAAATCTCCGTGAAAAAAGAAGAAACGATACCAATGAGAGTGTGACACAATGAGTATTTCAAATGTATTTTCGCTTCTTTGCGGCATGGTGTTGTTTTTGTTCGGTATGTCGCTCATGGGCGACGGACTGAAAAGAACAGCGGGCGGAAAATTCGAGCTTTTGCTGGCCAAGCTGACCGATACGCCTCTAAAAGGACTGCTGTTGGGAACGGGCGTGACGGCGATCATTCAGTCGTCGTCGGCCACTTCCGTCATGGCGGTCGGTTTCGTCAACTCCGGCATGATGAAGTTCCGCAGAGCTATTCCGATTGTGCTGGGTGCCATACTCGGTACGAGTATCACGGGCTGGGTGATCTGTCTGTCCGAGGTCGGAGGGGGAGACGGCTGGGTTTCGCTGTTTTCCACGACCACGCTGACCGGCATCATTGCCCTCATCGGCATTTTTATTCGCATGTTCAAACAGAAGTACGACAACGTGGGCGACATCATGCTGGGCTTTGTCGTGCTGATGGTGGGCATGGAAACCATGAGCGGTTCGGTGGAGCCTTTGCAGCAGAGTCAGGCGTTTATCGACACGCTGACAATGGTGTCTGACCCGATCGTGGGCATTATCGTGGGTATTCTGATCACCGCTGTGTTGCAGAGCGCTTCGGCGGCGGTCGGTATTTTGCAGGCGTTGACCGTGACGGGAGCCATTGATTTTCACATGGCGCTGCCCATCATTTTAGGCATCTCCATCGGCGCGGCGCTTCCCGTGCTGCTTTCCGCGATCAGCGCCAATACCAACGGTCGGCGCACGGCCTTTGTTTACCTGATTCTGTCGGTGCTGGGCGTGGTGGTCTGTGCGCCCGTATTCTACATATTGGACGCGTTTGTGCATTTCCCCTTTACCACCATGACCATGACCACCGTTTCGGTGGCGCTGGTGAATACCGTGTTCCGTTTTTTCAATGTGGTGTTTCTTTTCCCCTTCATCGGTCCCATCGAAAAGATGACCTGTCTGATGATCAAGGAGAAACCCTCCGACGCGGCGCAGTCGGAAGAACCCATCGCCCTCGACGAGCGTTTCCTGCGCTATCCCGCGCTGGCGATTTCCCAGTCGCAGAAGGCGGTGTATGATATGGCGCTGACGGCGCAGAAGAGTGTGCGTCACTGCTTCCAGGTGCTTAACAATTACTCGGAGGAAGAGTTTGGCAAGGTGCAGCGCTATGAAAAGATGGGGGACCTCTATGAGGACAGCATCGGCACCTATCTGATGAAGCTTTCCAAGAGCGAAATGACTAAGGAACAAAGCACCAATGTCTTTAAATATCTGCATACCCTGTCCTATCTCGAACGTCTGACCGACCATTCCATGATTATTGCTTACGTCGCCAAGGAACGGTACGAAAATAACATTGAGTATTCCGAGGACGCTATGGCGGAGCTGAAAATCTTAGAGCAGGCGGTCACGGAGATTGTGCAGATCACGGTGGATGATTTCATTCACAACAGATGGCGCACCGACGGCAGAGTCGCGGCGCTGACGATGGTGATCCGGGCGCTTTGCAGCAAGGCGGAAATGCACCATGTCGAACGGCTTCAGTCCGGCAAATGCACGCTCAAGCAGGGAACCGAATTCAACGAGCTTCTCACCAATTTTGAAAGAATGGCAGTGCACTGTTCCAAGGTGATCTTTGCCATGGTGGAGGCGCATGACGAGAGCTACAGCATTCATGTGGACAACCTTGGTGAGGATATCAAAAACAGCCTGTCCGACGAACTGGTGGAGGAATACCGGAAAAAATATTCCATGAAGCGCACCAAGGTCAATGCCTGACAGAGGAAATCTCCACAGGAATCTTTTATATCGCTGTTGACGGACACCGTGGCAGTAGCCTTCGGCTTTGCTTGGGTGTCCGTTTTTATGAGGGAGGCAAAAATGAAGCGTCTACGATCACTGGCACTGTGTATAGTGCTGGCTGTTACTTTTGGATATATCGGATATAACCATTCTTCGGCGGCGAGTGTATCTGATAACAGCAAAAAGCGTATCAGCGGCGGGAGCTTGGCATCCTTGTCAGATAGCAACCGCTCGGCAACGGGGAGTGCCTCCACTGTTTTAAACCGGGATGTCGTTATTGTTTCCGATGCGGCAGACTGCGTGGCTCCGCTTTACGAAAGAGCGGTATTTTCTGTGACGGCACGGGGAGAACAGCTGCGTTATCAATGGCAGGTTTGTGACCCAAAGACAAATTTGTGGGTTGCTGTTTCCGAGCAGTATGTGGGGGCGTTCAGCGGAGCCACTGACAGCACATTTTCTTTTGCGGCAGACGCATATACGAAAAACGGGCTGATGTTCCGTTGTGAGGTGACAGACGTTTACGGAAATACGGCTGTCAGTTCACACGTATCCCTTCGTATGACGCACGGCAATGCTGCCGTTATCAATGCCGCTGACTTCGGAGCGGACGGTTCGGACGGCAGAGACGACAGCCTCGCCATTCAGGCGGCATTTGACTTTGCAAAGGAATACGCGGATGAGCAACATCCCGTCACGGTTCGCCTGTCGGACGGTAAATACACGATAGCACAGACGTTGTTTGTTTCTTCTCACATTCGGTTTGTACTCAGTGACGGAGCGGAACTCCACTATTGCGGCGACAACGGCTGCATGCTCCAAGGCGGTGGCAGTTACGGGCGTGATGCTGCCGGGAACAAGAACAGAGACTATCAGGCGTTGACCGACGTGACGATCTCCGGCGGACGGTGGAATGCGGAGGCTTGCGCAGGGGAGGTTCTGACCGCTCCGATTGTTTTGATGAATGCGAGCGATATTTGCCTTTGTGATCTGGAGATACGGCAATCTTCCTGCCACTCGATCATGCTGGTGAGTGTGGATGATATAAAGGTGAGCGGCTGCACATTCCGCGATTCTGTAGCAACGGGGGATGAAATTCCCTATGTTCGGGAAGCGGTTTTTATCGGCTACATGGAGAACAATGACGGCCAATTAATGCCGTCCCGTAATGTTACAGTCAGCAATTGTGTTTTTGACAGTATACACGGGGGCGTGGGCGTCAGATATATCGGTGAGGCAGCCCAAGCCTTTGGGATTACACAGGTTGATGACGTTTTCCATATGCTGTCGGCAGACGGCGAGGACGTCACCGAACAAAGCACCGTCAAAGCAAAAGCGGATGAGGTATGCAGCACTTTACATGTCGCGGTGCAAAAATGTGTTTTCCGCGGCCTTTCCGCGAGTTGTATCAATGCCGACGGCGTAACGGGACTGACGGTGGAGGGCTGCCGTGCTTCGGATTGTGGCGCTTTTCTTTACGCGTACTGTGCAGGGGGAACTGTGACTGCCAATGTGGTGGAAGGTACCGGAGCCCGTTGTATTTCGCTGACCGGAGGATCCGTGGTCAATGTTGCCGACAACCGCCTTTCACAGGTGGGAAAAAAGGATGTTCCCGCAAGGTTTCAAAGTAAGGGAAAGGCTAAGGAACGAGCCTTGATGACGACTGAAACAGAGTGGCGGATGATTTGTGACGCTCTCAATCGAGCCTGTCGATCGGTGCCGATCGACTATGTATCCGATACGGCTGACAGACGGGTTCCCTCCGTCAATGCGCGGGAAATCAATGGTGTTTCCGAGGCCCCCGACGGCGTCATAGCTGTTTATTACAGTGATTCCATGGGAAGTGTGACCGGAAACACGGTGACCGATGTTGACGGCAGGGGCGTCCTTGTGGAAAACAGCACGTCTCTCACTGTGATTTCTGATAATACGTTCCGCGGCGTAAAGGAAACAGACATATATACATCCGGGAGCAAGGCGGCGGCAATGCGCAACCGATTAGACGGTTCGGCCGAAAGCGTGGTAATGGAGCCGATATCGGCTGACGGTGTGAAACGGGACTGTTACAGCCAAAACCAAGCTTCTTCTGTTGTGACGGCGGTTGTCATGCAGTCGGAGAGCGTGTATGCTTCCGATGGGGAGATCATGGGCTTCAGCGTGGCGGCACAGGGCAGCGGATTAAACTATCAGTGGTATTACCGACCCAAAAACGGCTGCTTCTGGTCGGTCTGGCACGGACATACCTCTGCTGCCGAAACGGCAGTGGCTTCCCCGTTCTGGAATGGAAAACAGGTCTGTTGTGTGATCAAGGACCAAGACGGCCGGAGCGTTGCGACCCAACCCATAGGGATTACGCTGCGTCCCAGGATCTTCCTGACAGAGCAGCCGGAGAATGTAATAGTGAAAGCGGGCGATCAAGTCACTTTTTGGGTGGATGCATTTGGATTGGGAAATCAATTCCAATGGTATTATCGGACAAAAAATGACCTCACATGGGCCAAGTGGACTGCTCCGAACCAAAAGGATTTATCTGCGCGGGCAACTGCGGCGTGGAACGATGTGGAGGTTTATTGCAGAGTCAGCGATGCATGGGGAGGCGTCAATTCGACTGTGGTGACCGCCTCGGTGATTCCTCCGTTTGGGATACTGTCCCATCCCCAAAACGTGGTGGCTGACGATGGAACGCCGCTTTCTTTTGCGGTGGAGGCCTGCGGCAAAGAGGTAGAGTATCGTTGGTATTACAGAGCATCGTGTGACGATTTCTGGAAACTGTTGGTAGATGAAACACGCTCCGAGGTGCAGACAGTGGCAGATGCATCATGGAACGGAGGACAGGTTTACTGTGCCATATCAGATGCATATGGGCGGTCAATGGCGTCAAATACGGCAAACGTGACGGTAAGAGGCGCAGTGAAACGCAGTACAAAGAGGATTTCCGACCTGTTTGCGTGCCATGATAATGTGCCAAAGCTCCTTTCTCAGCCCGAAGATATCACCGTCAGGGAGGGAGAAGATGCGACAGTCAGCATAGAGGTCAGCGGCAGTGATTTGCGGTGGCAGTGGTGCTGCCGGAAGGCGGCCACGGCGATTTGGCACCCGCTGAAGGGATATGATACGCCGTCGGTTAATCTGCCGTCGGATGTGTTATCTGACGGTATGCAGGTGCGTTGTGAGGTACGGGACGGAACGGGGCATTTGGTGGTTTCCAAACCGGCACTCATCCGGGTCATTTCTGCTCCTGTGATCGTGGAACAGCCGGTAGATGTCAATGTGACTGCCGGGGAAAAAACGGTTTTTTCCGTCAAGGCAATGGGTACAAAGCTGCAATATCAGTGGTATCGCCGTTTGTCCGGGGACGTCAAATGGTCTGTCTGGCAGGGACATACCGCATCCTGTTTTGAGGAAGAAGCGGCGTTGTCGTGGAACGGCATGCAGGTGTGTTGCGTAGTAACAGACTGCAATGAAATGCAGACGACTTCTGAAGCGAGCTGTGTGACCGTCGGTGACGGTCTGGTCATTACCGAACAGCCGGAAAACGTATCGGTGCCTGTAGGCGGAAGATTCACCTTTGCTGTCAATGCAAAGGGGGACGGTGTAAGCTGCCAGTGGTATTATCTCCGTCCGGGCAGCCGAAAATGGACGATATGGGATAATAAAGATGATTTCACGGTTTGTGCCGTTGCGAGTCCGTCGTGGGACGGCATGCAGGTGTGCTGCGTGCTGACCGACAGATGGGAAAAGCGAACCGTCTCTCAGGCGGCGACAGTGAGATTGCAACACGGCAGTATAACGGCGCGGGATTCCTTCATCCGGCGAAAAATCTGACGGCGCCGCGCTTGTCTGCATCTATGTGCTTGGATTGCGGCTAACATAAAAGAGCGCCTTGCTGCGGAAGAATGAATGCCGCGGCAAGGCGCTCTTTGGCGCAGAACAATGCCAGATGCGCTCTTGATTTATTTTTTCTCGATAGTGTAACCAAGCTTGATGATGCACTTAAGGGTTTCCATGGCCGTGTTGCGGTCAAAGGTTTTTTCGTCGTCGCTCAGCTCGTCGTACTCTATCAGACAGGGATGAAGCTTTTGTGCGTCGCTGCGCGTCTCACCGTACTGCCATCCCTGCGCGATTCTTTCGGCGGACCAGACCTCATGCGTGTTTTTCGCCAGCTTTTCGGTCAGTTCAAGAATATCCTCGCTGAGTTGAATGTCGGATGTGTCGATTGGATGGGGTGTATAAGCCATAATACAAAACTCCTTTCAAAGCAGATAATAAAGTAGCCCATATTATCTTCATTATAATATATACGATTCAGTATTTCAAGGGATTCCGTTTATTTTTTCCCATTCATGCGTATAATATGAATGGAACAGAAACGATGTGACGAGGTGCTGCGGCATTCCTTCACGGCAACGGAGAACATGCCGTTGAATATGTTTTTTTTGTGAGGTGTGTGGGAGTTGTTCATAAATAGTTGACGAAATGTGTATGGTATGATAAACTAATTTCACTGATGGAACAATGATGACGTACAGATGTGTTCATCCGAATAGTGGATGGAGTAGCTGCAACGGGAAAGTTTCTGTCGGATTTTGATTGCTGTGTGTGAAGGATGATCTGATATGTTTGCAAGATGGAATAAAAGCAAGAATTTTAAATCGTATACGTGCAGAAGCTGTATTAACAAAAGATATCATGTTAAATTAAAAAGACCTAACTGTATCTATTTTCCCTATCAGAGCAAATGTCCTTCCTGTGGAAAAATGAGGAATATTGTTTCCGATTTGCGATTCAGCGGCAAGCTGAAAATGTTGTTTGGAAAAACGCCGAAAGATGACGAATCCAGCGAATGAACTTCCGATTTTAAAAAAAAAAGACCTCACGCAAATCCGAATGAGTTTTCGGATTGCTGCGTGAGGTCTATATTTTTGTATCAGGAACCGTCGCCGCCTTCCGGCGAAGTAGCCGCCGTTGTGGCGTCAGTAGACGGGGTGACTGCCTCTGCCTTTGTTTCATCCTCAGAAGCGGCAGTAGGCGCCGTAGTGGTTGTGGTTTCCACAGTGAAATAAGGATTGCCGGGGGACCACTGGTCGGTGGGATCCCACCCGTCATATTTGGGATCGGTGTTTCTGGCGGGGATGTCCAGACCGAAAGGCCCTTTCTCCCACACAACGCTGACCTGTGTGCCTACCGGCAGGTGCTCATAAAGCCATTTGGCGTCACGGGCACACAGACGGATGCATCCGTGGGAGGCGGAACGTCCCAGCTTGTCGTAGGCTTCGTTGCTCATAGTGGAGGGGTCTTTGGATTTGTAAGGGACAGAGTGGAAATAATAGCCATTTTCTTCGGAAAAACGGCAGCAATACTGTCCGTAAACGCCGCCCATCAGACGAAACCAGCGGAATTTATTGACAATGCAGTAAACCCCTTCTTTGGTGGGCGTGACGTCTTTGACGCCGGTGGAGCATTTAAGGCGCTTGTAAAGCTTGGTGTAGCCGCCGTTGCTGTCCTTTTTGTAGGTCACTACCGATTGTGACAGGGTGTAAACGACCACATAATAGTTTGATTTGTAATCGGGATTGCGGATATATTCGTTGACGTTTTTCTTGGTATCAATCACGTAGCCGGTGGTAGTAGTGGTGGCTTCTTCCGTGGTCTGAGCGGTTTCAGTGGTACTGTCCGATTCCGTTTCCGTCGGAGAGACGGTATCTGTGGTGGAAACCGTATCAGAAGGTGAAATTGTTTTAGGCCCTCTTTTGCTTCGGTAGCTCACTACAAAAATAACCACCAAAAGAATCACCACAGCGATCAGTGCGACGACTGTGATCAGTACGCGTGTTTTATCATTGGATTTAGCAGCGCTCATTGCGTCATCTCCCGTTTTATGATTCGTTACGAGTTTCTTATCCCTTTGCATGTAAGATTATTTTATCATATAGCAAGGGCGCATGTCAATGAAAAATCTCTGAATTTTACTTGCAGTGTGATATTTGATAGTCTTTTTTGCAATGATGTAAAATAGCGTTTATTATATATATTTTTTCTTTTATTGTTTTTATTTACAATAAATTGCATTATATAGCGATAAATTGAGCAGCGATTGACAA
>CAMHAV010000129.1 GCA_946182865.1 uncultured Clostridia bacterium | reverse complement strand
CATACAGATAATATTTTGACCACTTATATTTTGTTGAATTATCGCTTTTTACTAAATCAGAAGTATTTTTTGCTGTTTTGGTATCAGCAATCTCCGTAACATCGTCTGTAACCTCAGTCCACTTGGCACCGGGACAATTTGTTGTATCATAACCTGTCGTATTCCAGTCGATGGTTACATACTCTTCAAACAATTCGTAGGGAACTCTTGTATAAGTGTTGCCGTCAAAGGCAATGTAGAAATCAACCTTTGCGCCAACATAAATACCTAAATCATCGGTATTATTATGAACAATCGGGTCTTTATCAACATCATCGCCCGGCTTGTAAACTAAAGCAACCTCTGAATCAAAATTAGGCTCTACCCATTTCGGATCAATTCCGCCGCTGGCATAGAAAATGTTGTCTTTTTCTTCTGTAACTGCCGTCAGATAAGCGAGTGTTGCACCAATACTAACCGCCGCAACAAGCACTGAGGCAATAACCATCAGCATGGCCTTGCGCATGGTCTTATTTTTCTTATTTTTCATTAGGTATATCCTCCTTGAAAGTTAATAAATACATTTGCAAAACGCAATCAGCTATTTGCCGCAATTAATGCATCCAGAGCTGCCTTGGCGTTGGTGTATTTCGCAATAGCAGTCGAACCTTCCATATTGGTTGCGTCAACGGCATAACCTTTCAGCTCAATATCAAATGCGGGGAGATCAGGAAGGTAAAGATCCTTCGTTCCGACACCGTAAGGTACAGTCACTTTGTAAATTAATTTAACGGTACCTGATGTAACCTGGTCACAGCCAATACCGTTAGTTTTATCCGTAATGCTAGGATTGATTCGGACATACTGAAACAGCGGCTCGGTGTTCCCCTGTGCAGCCACAACAGTATCGTAATAAAAAACGTTATTATCAGCGTTTTTGGCATCCCATTTCGGAGTACCGGTAATCGTTGCGCTTTCCGTATTAAACTGCGGAACAGTACCGGAGGTACCATTATAATCTACATACACATCAGCAATCTTTGTGAAGGTAGAATAAGGAATGGAGTAAACATACACGGATAATCACGCGTGACGTTCATGCCTTCTGTGTCGTAGATCGAGTAGGTCACAGCCACACGGACGAACACGGGTTTTTTGTCGTTGCCGGAAAGATTTTTAACCTGGGCGCTCTTGTCGATGTAGACATCATAGCTTGCATCCTGCGGGGTGTCCGGCCATTCCGTCTTTGTCTCGGTGATCTCGGTATTGGTGTAGGTCATCGGCGCGAATTCATTGACCTTCTCATTGGTTTTGGCGGTCAGATAGGCGCGCACCACCAGCACCATGGCAGTCGTGACAAAGAGTACGCCCGCCGAAGCCGCCAGCACCACCAAAAAGTCATGATCGCTGAGCTTTTTCCTTTTTTTTCTTGTATTACTCAATCATCTCACCTTCTTTCGCGTTTATTTCCGGTGCGCCGTTACTTTCGTCATCGTCCTCCTCATCATCCAGCGCCTCCATCTTGCCCAGCACGACGCTGAGCGCGGCGGTGCAGAGGATAATGACAGCGGAAATGACGCGTCCCTGCGCGGTGATGAACCACGCCGAGAAATAGCCCAGACCGGGGATGCAGAAATCAAGCGCCTTGCCCTTGAGACTGTCAAAAGGAGTGATTTCCCCCACATTGTTGCTGTCACCCTTGGTGACAAAATACTTCTCGTCATCATGCTTTTCCATCACCCGGTGGGTAATGGTCAACGTGCCGGAGGTAAAGGTGATGGGGTCGCCTACTTCGATTTCCTCCGGCACGGCGTCCCTGACAAAAATCAGGGAGCCGACCGGGAAACTCTGCTGCATGGACGCGCTGACTACCATGTAGGGCTGGTAGCCGAACGCGCGGGGCAGCAGGAAGATGGCTGTCAGCGCCAGCAGTACGACCACCAGCACGGTGTTCATGAGATAACGTATGATTTTCATTGTGAGCAACCTCCGCGCGTCAGCCTGCCGCCTTGATCGTAACCGTATTGCGCTTGATGGAGGTGTCGCCCTCGATGTCTTTCTTGCTGTCTTTCCTCGTGTTGGCGTATTCCGCCTTGGCGGAGTTGGACTGCGCCTTGTTGGCACCGGTAATATCGACCGAGCCGTTGAGAAGGAGCTTGCTGCCTTCGGTCAGATTAATGCTGCCAAACATATCCGGGGTAATGGTCGCCACTACGCCGCTTGCGCCGGTGATGTCGCCATTCACAAGGAGTCCGTCAGACGTGTATTTCCACGACCAGTCGGTCAGCTCAGTGATGACGTACTTGCAGGTCGGATCCGCTTTGATCTTCTTGTAGTAATAGGTGTTGATCGAGGCGTTCTTCGGGAAACTGATGACCTCGTAGAAGGTGGCACTGGCGCTGCTCTCAAAGCCGCCGCTGCCGTTGGGCTGGAATTCCTCAATCTTATAAAGGAAGCTCTGCTCCGCCTCGGTCGCGGCTTCGTAGCCGTTGTGATCGTTGGGCGTGCTTGTCGCGCCGCCAACGGTGGCGGTTGTGTTATTCAGCCCGGCGGGGTTATCGCCTCCGCCGTTCGTCGTGTGATAGTAGAGCTGCGTGACCTTCTTGCCGAGGAAGATGTAGGCGGTGGCGGGAGAGTGCACCAATATCACCGCTTCATTCACGCTGCGGTCATAGCCGCTCCAACTGTCGATTGTACCGTAGCTGCTCATATAAAATGCAACAGAACCGGTTGCGGCTCTTGTGAGCGGGTCTACCGTGTTTTTCAGAGAAATATCCATCGGCTGCGCAACAGTAGACTTCATAGCGCGGTCATTCTTAATACCGCCGGTAACAGTGGACTGTGTCTTCGTGATATTCGCGTCCGCAATTTCTAAGCCGGGATCTGGATATTCACCGTCTTCGTCTGCGTCGTACACTGTCGTTGTTATAAGGTCATACTGAGGTTTTCCGTTCAACAGGTCAAAATCTTCTTCCACGCGGTATTCGGTCGCTGCAGGAACGCCCTCAATGACGAGCATTTTCTTTGCAACGGTCGTCGATTTGCTGTCATTTGCCTGATTAGCCGGGTCAACGTAATAACCGCAGATTTCAGAGTACTTGAGGTACATATTGCTTGTTCCGCTGAACGTCACTGTGCTTGCATCGACAACGGTATTATTCTTGTCTTTATAGACATAGTAACCGTTTTCATCAATGGTTCGTGTGTAGGCGTTTCCGTCTCTGTCGTAGTATTTGCCGTTGGCGTCCTTGATATAGAAGACTGCTGTATACTGCGTCTCTGCGGAGGTGCCGCCAAACACCTTGGAGAAATACACTTTCAGATTAAACTGCGGATCGTAGCCTGCGGTCTTGTTATTCGCGCGGTAATCCTCCACCAGTTTCAACGCGTCAGCATCCAACTGCGGCTGAATGCTGAGATCACCGACGATAATCTTATTGGTAAATGTTGCCGTCAGATTAACGCCGTTTTTCTCGTCAGCATTTGCACCAATGTTATTAAACGGTATCGCGTAACTGCCGCTGTAAGTGGCATTCCGATAGTCTGCGGAAGCTGTTTGGTAATTGTTCTCATCATCGGCAAAGTCAGTATTGGCATGATAATACGTCTGGTAGTTCTGAATGTTCGATGTCAGCGTGCTGCCCTCGTCATCACTCAGTACCCAGCTTGTTCTGTAGCGGTTAAACAGTCCCTTCGTCTCATTGTTCATGTGCGCCAGATTGGTGGTTTCGCTGGCAGTTTCCACAATAACTCTCTGACTGTCGCCGCTGCCAAGAGTCCGATTACTGTCACCCGTTTCGACAATTTTCATGCCGGTCGCACGTTTAAACTGATAAGTGAACTTGGCGGATTCACCAAAGAGAATATAAAACTTGCCGTTTGATCCGGTCGCTCTCACCGCATAACTGGCATCAGCATCCTCCGGATCCTCACCTACGTTGTAAAGTTTGAAATTGACGCCGTTGGCTACATCGTAGGTCGTAGTACCATCAGGACTGTTTGACTTACTGTTCGTGAATTGTCCATATCCGTCATTTCCCCCGGAAGCGCCGCCCTGCTCAGAACCCGTATTTTCCGAATTCTCGGTGTTTTCGGTATTCTCGGTATTTTCCGTATTCTCGGTATTCTCGGTGTTTTCCGTATTCTCGGTGTTTTCCGTATTCTCGGTATTTTCGGTATTTTCACCGTTCTCCGTCTCAGATGTTTCGTCATCATCTTCTTCCGGTTCGGCTTGAGGCATCAAACGACGCGAACGAAGCGGATTATTAGTGTCATCCGAATAGTCTGTCAGTCGGGATGTGGCGGTAAACCCATAGAGAGATGAATAATCGCCCGTGGACGCAACAGTCGAGCCATTGTAGGTCATGTCTGCATTCGCCAATGACTTCGTTTCTGCATTACTGTAGTTATATTTATACTGAACCGTACTCAAATAAGGTACATAGATATAACGTCTACCATCCACACCAGTTTCTACCATCTCCTGCGCATTACTCCACCCAAAGCTTGTATCAGGGAAGGCTGCATCTGTACCCGTTTCCCAGATATACAGCTTCGTTTTATCGCCGGTCACATTTGTTTCACTAAACACTGTTACCAATTGCATCCACTGTTTGTTACCAGCGGAATTATTTCCCAGCGAGTAAACATAAGGTGTAGTAGAACTGCTTTGCACGGTGGACATACTCACGGTTTCACCGTTGATTTTCACCGTAACAGCCGCATTTGTCACCAGATTTACACCATCTTTGCTCTTTGTGACGGTCTTGGGAACCTTGTAAGCGTAGTAATTGGGAACAAGGGCGTCTTCCAGCAGTGTGGCGTTTTTTATACCCTCATCACCGTAGCCGTAAGTGACCGTCGGCTTCGATGTGGCAAACACCCAGAACACATCCGTGCTGTTTGCGCTGTAAGTGTACACCGGCAGCGTATCCGTGATATCGCGCCATTTATCTTCGGTATCATAGTAGCAATAGTAATTCTTTCCTTGGGTTTGCTGTGCTGAGATGGTATCGGCAAGCGCGACAGCGCTGATACCCGTTTTCACGTTGGTATAACAGTCAAGAGTAAACTCCGTGTTAATCGTGGTGGTTGCTAAAACGGTTTCGCCCTGCTTAACGGTCTTGACAGCGTTCCGGGGAATGGTCACCTTATAGTAGTTTTTGAGGGGATAACCTGAAATAGCGCCCTGCGGTAACCTGTCAAGTTTTTCAACCGTATAGTCTATATCATCATACTCGCTCGTCACATAAATCTGCGGCTGCTGCGTCGAATAGACATAAAATACCACGTTTTCTCCATCTGTATAGGTGGTTGTAATCGTACTGCCCGGGGTGGAACCGCCGCCTGTTTCTACGAAATAATCTCCATTGATAATCCCCTGTAATACGCTGGTGTTACTGTAATGAGACGATAAGTCGGTTGTCGGCAATGCGGTATAGTAGGTGTTGAGCTCGGTCTTGTAAAGTTCTACCGCCTGAGAGGTATCTTTTGTTGTCTCATTCACAATAGCGTCATAAGCCTCTTTGAGCTTATTGTAGTAGTTAATATACTGCTTCGTCCATACATAAGTACCACTGTCGCTAGTGTTGCCGTAATCACTGTTCGTGCCCAATGAGTCTGGATTAGAGTACACCCCGTCAGGAATCGTATAGTCATTCCTGTCCCACTCGTTTTGTTTTTTCAGCACATAAATATGCCCTTCATTCATCCCCAAGGTATACTCATTATTGCTGCTGTCACTGCGAGGATAATGTTTTCCACTTTCTTTTATCCAAAGAGAACCGACTCCGCCTGCCGTAGCATTCAAAAAGTAGGAGTTATACACGGCACTGCCGGTATTTTGCCAGCCGGTATTCGTTACCGTACCGTCCAAATCCGAAAAACCATAAGCCTTCACCAATGAAGGTTTCTTCGGTGCGCTGATGTTGGTTGTCGTAGTGGTCGAGTAGGTTACCCATTCCGCCTGAAGATTAATCTGTGTGACGCCGCTCGGCACCTCAATGGTATTATGGACATCGGAGGAATAAGTTGTATAGAAGGTTGACGATGTGTCGTTGCCCGGCAGATAACTCACGAGCTTCCAACCGCTGATATATGAGCCGGATGGGGGCGTGAGCTTCGGACCGGTCAAAGGAAGCGCCACTGTCTGACCGGGAGACACTTTCATTGTCGAGATAGAACCGTTACCGGTACCCACGTCAAATGTGATTCTGCACTTGTCGGCACTGCCGGTGTTGGTGGTAAATCCGCCGGTTGTCGATTTATTTCTGTCAGGACTTGGAACGGCAGATGTGCCGCCGGCGGATTGAATCTCGTAGCCGATGGCTTCACTCTCGGCCACTTCCAATGTCTCGGCAAGCAGCGCGGCGTTGACGTCGCTGTAATCGAGCTGATTGCTCACTGTCACAATATCCGGCGTCTGAAAGTTGAAAGAGATGCGGCAGTTGGATTCTCTGATGCCGCGCTCAATGTAGAAAACGGAAATCTTGTGCTTCTTGGTAGCGTCGCCATAAAGATAGCCGTCCTTGCTGGAATCAAGAAGGGCATTAGCGGCGGCTGTCGGCCAATTAGCGACAGTGCCGTTCGTCACAGTCGTATCATTATTATCTGCCGCGTACAGAGATCCTGTTTTCACTTTGCTGACATACACTTTCGGATTCTTTGCCGTGGTACCGTTATTTTCGACGGTGGAAAAATCAATATAACAATCACGCACGGCACCGTGCGCACCGCCAACGTCAAGCACCAAATAGCCGTCAATAAATACCCATACGTCATCGTCGCCGCTGAAAGTAAACTTAATCGGTTCATAAGTATCTATCAATTGGCCGCTATCGGAATCATATTTGATCATGGTGCCATGACTTGACATAGAGAAATCCATTTCAAACTTCGCCGCGTAGCCGAAATTGGTATAATCCTTGCCGCTCATGTATCGAATCGGGAAGAAACCGGGCTTATCACCACTTCCGTTACCCACGGAGTCGAGTTTCTGGGTGTAGCCCGAATTGGCGGTATCCCCGGCCGTGAATGTTCTGCCGCTGAGATTCAAACCCATATTAGCGGTATCCCAGCTATCGTATTCATAATACCCGGTATCTACATTCTTAACGAACCGGAACTTGTAATTATTGTAAATCGTACCGAGGGGAGTGGATGTACCGGCTGAAGAATAGAGCTTATTGGCAGGCGTATTGAGGAAAGAATCATCGAAATAAGGCAGCCTTACGCCGGAAGTCCCCTGCGTGATATATCCGCCGCTGAGTTGAGGATTGACAAGCCCTTGTGCCGCTGCCGCGCCCTGCCCTGAGGTATCGTTATTCTGTGAGTTGGCAGCAATGCTGTAATTATACTTGTTAGCATAATAGGCACGATCTGTGTTATTGCCCTCACGATTAACGTTGCCTTCCACTTGGCTGCCTATCATGAAATTTTTAGTGTCAAAATTGTCTGTAAACTGGTTAGGAACTATGCAGAATTTAATCAGTCATTTTCTGCCTGAAATTACAGTATGCTTGCGTGTTTCGGCAAGTGAAATGTATCAATTATTTCTGCATAGTTCCTTACGATATTGCAATCCAAGATAGAGCGGAAAATAATCTAAATCACCGTTTGCGAACGTACCGCCTGTGCGATTGGCATTGCCGACATAACCGGAACCAATCAACGCGCGGTTGAAAATAGAATATTCGTTATAATAGCGTCCGTTAGCCTGCCCTGTTGCTTTATTGCCATCGTTCTGGTTAATACCGCTCGTAAGCTGCTTGTTGGTGTGATAGTCGTAAAGGGTGAGATTAGACTCGTAATAGTCGGCCTCGTCATGTACTGTACCGTCTGATGCTGTCGCCGCGTTGGCCTCCAGCAGCTTGACGATGGACGCGATATTCGCGCTCAGCGCCGAAAAGGCCATGAGAAATGCCAGACTCACAGCCATCATCCTGGTGGTCACTTTATGCTTGTTGAAGTACCTGCGCGTTCCTAATCTTGCTCTCGACGCTGTGTTTTTCGTATTCATAAAATTCGCAGCCTCCTTAAAATATCCGCTTTAAAACATTTGTTGAAATTCACAAGTACGAAACTCGTTGACAGGCAGAATGTCCCTATTTATTTAAGTAGATTATAGCACGTCAAAAAAAAGAGTTTAACCTTTTCCCACGATTTTTCAAATCTTTGGTGATTATTACACTTTAAAACGAATTCATTTAGCTTAATTGCATAAATTTTATTAAACAATTTTATTTCAAGCCGCTTTTCTTTTTTTCATTGATTCACACCGCCGCCCC
>CAMHAV010000128.1 GCA_946182865.1 uncultured Clostridia bacterium | reverse complement strand
GAGATTTTATTTCTTTTTTGTGCTTCTTGCTCTTACCCTTAAGTTGTGGATAGTGGATTTCCAGCGGGAAACTGACCGCAGCCAACGCGGGACATGAATATCCCGTCATTTGTATGCCGAACGGAAGGTTTGAGCTGTTCAAGGACAGGCACGGCTTCGTCATCGGCGGCATGGACGGTATGAAATACAAAGAATATGAGGTACAGCTGACTCCCGGCGCGAAGCTGTTCGTTTACACGGACGGCGTGCCGGAGGCAACAAATGACGAAAACGAGCTGTTCGGTACAGAACGGATGCTGACGGTGCTCAATGAGGACACGGACGCTTCGCCCGAATCGGTGCTGCAAAACGTCCGCACGGCGGTAGACGGTTTCGTAAAGAACGCGGAACAGTTCGACGATTTGACCATGCTATGTATGGAATACAAAGGAGACGAAACATCGTTGAAAACATATGAATTGGACATTATGGCGGAAAATGAAAATTTATCTGAGGTGCAATCCTTCATCGGGGCGTGTCTTGAAAAAGTGAACTGTCCCGCGAAAGCACAAATGCAGATGGAACTAGCGGCGGAGGAAATCTTTGTGAACATCGCAAACTACGCCTATGCGCCGGATAAGGGGCGCGCGGTGGTGCGTGTGGAAGTATCGGACGACCCTGTTACCGTCACGCTTACCTTCATTGATCAGGGCATACCGTATGACCCTCTGAAAAGAAAGGAGCCGGACGTTACGCTTCCGGCGGAAGAACGGGACATCGGCGGACTTGGCATTTTCCTGACAAAAAAAACAATGGACGATGTGTCCTATGAATACAGGGACGGACAGAACATTCTGACATTGAAAAAGATGATCACAGGCGATTGTAAAAACAAAGCATAGCGCAGCGCATAATTAGCGAGCGAATGCGAGCGCGGGAGTCCAGCCGATGACGGCAAGCGTCATCTCGGACTAGTTCCTCCTGGCAGGGGTCTGGGGCCAGCGCCACCAGCGGGGAGTGGGGCAGATCCCACGAGTGAGGCGTAGCCGAACGAGCGAGACGTGTTCGGATTTGTAACAGGGATGGGCGAATACGGAAATAGCTCAATATCAAGATTTGCTCTGTTCCAAACGGAGAAAAATATCCCTTTTCCATTGACCAAATTCCCCTATTTACGCCATTTTTCAACTTTTACAATCGGCTAATCAAAAAAACGAGGAGGAAATTCCATGAAAACTTCCGCAAAGATACTGTGTTCATTGATGATTCTGTTGACGCTGTTTGCTGTGATGCCGCAAATTGCTGTATTCGCGGCCGGTCAGGACGGCATCAGCCTTTCTGTCGAAACCGATAAAGAAAGCTACGAATCGGGGCAGGAGATAGACGTCACCGTTACCGTGAAGAATACGAACGACTATGTCGTAAGCGATGTGTCTGTCACAGTGGAACTGCCCGAAGGATTACGTCTGGTTTCGGGTGATCTGCGCATTTCAGATATCACGCTTCAACCCGGCGAAGCATACCAACGGGAAGTGAAGGCCATGAAGTCCGGCGATACAGAACCGACTTCCGCGACGAAGCCGACTTCCGCGACGGAGCCGACCTCCGCGACCGAGCCGACTTCCGCGACGGAGCCGACTTCCGCGACGGAGCCGACCTCCGCGACCGAACCGACGATGCCGACGTGGCCCACCCTTCCTACTGAGCCGACACAGATCGGTCCGGTTAAACCCACTTGGCCGACTGTTCCTACGACCGGACAGAAGCAGACAACTGTCCCCACAGTGCCGACCACAGCCACCACACGGAAAGCCATCAATTCGCACGACAACGATAACGGTTCACATGAAGTTAGTCCCAAGACCGGCGAAATGTCACTCGCTCCTTTCTGGCTGATGGTGTTTGTGATGCCGATCATCGCGGCAGCCGCTTTGATTACCGTCAGAAAACATCAGTACCAAGCCAAAAACGCCATCTGTCTTGTGCTGACTCTTTCGCTTGCGTTCAGTATGGCGCCTGTCAATGTTCTGGCGGCAAAGGCAGATGATACCAATATAGCCAAAATAAACCTTTCTGCGGAAAAAACGATCACGGTTGACGGGAAAGCATATGTCATCAAAGCCACCGTGACAGGCGTGTACCAAAAAGCTGTCTCAGAATATACAACCCGTGAAAAAGAGGACGGAACCGTTGCGCTGACGGGTTATAACGGCTCAGACAGCAATCTGACAATTCCCGCTTCCATCGACGGAAAGACCGTTTCCGAAATCGGTGACAGTGCCTTTGCCGGTATGCTCTGTCTGAAAACTGTCCGCATTCCGGAAGGCGTTACGCATATCGGCAACTACGCTTTTGAATGCTGTTCTCTGCTCAAAAAGATATACCTCCCCGCATCTCTGCAATCCATTGGTGACGGCGCGTTCTCCGGCTGCGGCAGCCTGACGCTGGTCGATATGCAGGACGGGATCAAGTCCATCGGCAACGGCGCATTCCTGTGCTGTGATTCGCTGGTGCAGCTGGAGCTGTCCGAAGCGCTGACAAAGCTGGGAGAATTTGCGTTTGCTGACTGCGAAGCCCTTTCCAGCGTGCGTTTTTCCGGTGACAAACTGACCGCGCTGCCCGACCGTGTCTTTTACGGCTGTCATTCTCTCTCCCGTCTGCGTCTGCCGGACAAAATCACTTCCATCGGTAAGCGCGCTTTTTCGGGCTGCCGGAAGCTCGAATCTCTGTACTTCGGTCAGCCGCTGACCTCTCTCGGCGACTATGCCTTTGAAAACTGTTCCAAACTCTCCAGCCTGACAGTCAGTGCCGAGGTCATTCCGACCGGCTTGGTTTCCGGCTGCTATGAGCTTTCATGGTTCTCCGTCGCGGACGGCACCCTCCGCATAGAAAAGGAAGCCTTCGGCAGTTCCGGCGTCACGTCCGTCGGCATTCCCGCCTCCGTGACGGAAATACAACCCGGCGCGTTCTTCCATGTGCAGGGAAGCCTGATGCTGGACGAGGAAAACGTTAGCTTCCGGCTCATCGACGGCTCGCTCTACACCGCCGACGGCAAGACGCTCCTTGCGTTCTTCCCCGCTGACCCCTACGCCGAGGAACCGCAGACCGAATGCACCGTGCCGGACGGCGTGGAAACCATCGCCGCTTATGCCTTTGCGGAGTCAAGCCTGACCACCGTTATCCTGCCGTCGTCTCTGAAGAAGATAGACGCTTACGCCTTTGCGGACACCAATATAGAAAATCCGGTGATCCCAGAGGGAACTGTCGTTGATCCCGCAGCTTTCGGCGATGCCGCACAGGAGGAAGAATCGCCCGACGATTCCGGCGAAGGGGAAGCACCGCTGGAAGTCGGTTCGGTTGCGGGAGAGAAAAATCTCTTCCGTGAAGCGGCGTGAGCCGCGCGCCGCAGCAAATCTTTTCCGTTCGGGCTACGCACTCTCTCCAAAGATTTGCTGCCATCTACTCTCCCTCTGCCACTGGTTATATCGTTAGATTGTTAATTCTTTCTGAAAAGTTGCAGGTTGCTATTGCAATTTGGACCCAGGTTTTGCTATAATATAGGCGTATCTTTATGCTCATGTGCAGGGGTTAAGAATCCGCGCTGGCAGGCCGATACATGAGATGGGAACTTCGGTTCTTCTCATATTTTTGACGGAAAGGGGCTTGACAGCCATGCGGAATAGAACTACGCTCCTTAGAGCAGAGCAGAGCAGAGTATGGGCTAACTGCGCCCTTTTTGCGTCCTGCGGGGCGCTTGAAACTGCATACAACATTCGTGATGGATAACCGTCGGATTTGACGGGGTTACTATACCCTGTCAAGTTCGGCGGTTTCTTATATATATTGGTATGCGGCGACCATAACAGCAGTAAATAAACAATAAGGAGATAACAGCTTATGAAAATGAAGAAACGATTATTAGGTATTCTGCTCGGCCTGATGCTGGTTCTCGGGATGATGCCTAAGATGATGCCTGGGATGACGATCACAGCAAATGCAGCCGGTACAACTTATAAAATTCTCAACGTTGGCGGTGGATTAAGGAACTATGCAGAATTTAATCAGTCATTTTCTGCTTAAAAATACAGTATGCTTGCGTGTTTCAGAAAGTGAAATGTATCAATTATTTCTGCATAGTTCCTAAGTAGTGTGATTGCCGAAAGCGTCACATTGCCCTATGCGACTACAGTTAATGCTTTTCGAGATGATTGGCATCAAGAAAACTGGCACATCAAATCAGTGCCAACGTGTAACTCTGGTACGGAAAGCGTCGTCACTGTCGGAGCGCAGAGCGGAACACTTGGGCAGAGCGGCTGCGACTTTGCATTAACCATTAACAACGCTGGCTCAGAAGAGCTTTCTTTCAAAGTCCTTTGGGATGGTAATGAGTATTCCCAACATATACGTCTTACCGTTATTGCAAACACTAACCATGAGGGAACCACAAACGGTTGTGGATGGAAATACACCTATGCCACCAAGACTTTGGACATTCTTTCCGGTACGCCGGCAAGCTTGTTTGAAACGTATGATGACTATCTATTAAAGTATCTGGAAATCACAACTATTAACATTGCAGATAGCGTGACCGGCATTGGAGATGAAGCGTTTGATTCCAGTAACGGGCTTACTAGTGTGAACATCAGCGCTGACGGTAGCATTACTTCCATCGGTCAGTGGGCGTTTTCCAACTGCTCAAGATTGACCAGCATTACGATCCCGGCAGGAGTGACCAGCATTGCGGATAACGCCTTTAACAACTGCCCTAATATCGCGGACGTATACTGCTATGCGGCTCCGAGCACCTTGAACTGGACGACAAGCAATATATACAAAAATTTCAAACAGAATAAGGCCACCGTATGCCATGTTAAACAGAGTGATCTTGAGGAATGGGAGGCAAAGGAAAACCTCAATCTTAAATTTGTCGGAGATTTATTAAAGAGCAATCCTGTCGCGATTGCACCTACAGCGACGGCGACCTATGGTCAGACTCTTGCTGATGTGACACTGACCAATCCGACCGGCAACACGGAAGGCACATGGGCGTGGGTGGATGCAACGACTACCAGCGTTGGTACAGTGGGAAAGCATACATTTAAGGCAAACTTCACGCCGACGGATAGCACAAACTATTATTCCGTGAGCAATGTGGATGTGACTGTGACGGTTGGCAAGGCGAATGCTGTCGCTGCTACGGTTACCGCGAACAGTCGCACTTACGACGGGACGGAGAAGCCGCTTGTGACCGCAGGCGAAGCCACCGGCGGCGAGATGCAGTATGCCCTCGGCACCGCAACCGAAGCCACACAACCTTATACCACATCCATCCCGAAAGCCACCAACGTCGGAACCTATTATGTATGGTACAAGGTAGCCGGTGACGATAATCACACCGATATAGAGGGTCCGGAACCTGTTGCCGTGACTATCACAGACCCAACGGCAGAAAATGGCCACTATGCTTTCGTGCCGGACGGTACAAAAGACGACGAAGTATCCACCGCCAAAGACCCCACTTATCAGTGGAGAAAAAACAGCAGCGACTCTCTGTTGTTCGTTATCAAGAGCGTGTCCAATGACGACCAGACCTTTGGAAAATTCAACGGAGGCGTGTGGGTGGACGGCAACGTGGTTGACAGAAAGTATATCACCGCCGACACGGGCAGTCTGCGCCTGACGCTCAAGCCGGAGTATCTGAATACACTCAGCGTCGGCGAGCATACGCTCACCGTCCAATTCGATGACGGCACTGTGACCCATAAATTCAAGATTATGCCCGCCTCCACCGATTCTGATTCCCCCGGCACGGGCGAAGCTGGCATGACCATCGCCCTGCTCTGTCTGCTTCTGTTCCTTTCCGCGGCAGGTGCGGCGTATGCCGTGTTCAGAGAGAAAAAGTCCGTTGCGTAGGTGAGTCATTCATCGTTTTATCAGACTATACCTACATTCTCCTATGTAATCTTGTCCGAGTATCTGCCGGCGGCACTATGTGACTGTCGGCAGCATACTTGGTCACTTCTTTCCCAGCATTGACTATACCTTATCTACTCCATATATGTTTTTGTATCAGGCATACTGCCGGACGGCTTTACCACCAGCAGTATGTCCGGTACGCAATTTCGGAAGGGGAACTCTTTTCTTTATCAATCATTCACCTGCGCCCGAAGAGCCGCACAAGCACATCTCTTCGGGCGTGGTTTTTATTGTCGTTAAAACAAACAAAATTTACAGCAAAAGTTTGTAAGCGAATGTTGCAAATAAGGGCGTTTGTATTGGACATTTATTGGACAGGGCATGATATACTGCCATTATCCATAGCTGATACTAATTTTCGGTTGAAAGTGGACAATGATTTGCGAGGATATTTTGTGTCTTGCAAGGAACCGCTGACGGCTTGCCGTCAGCCGGGACGACGGCAGGCTGGCGCCTGCCTAGGACGATGACGCGGCAGGGCGCAAAATAAGTCCAAGGAATTTCCTGTCACATGAGATCGATGACAGTAATTTTTCCGTCCCACTTTGCTTCCTATAAAATGGGGCAAAGCGATTTTTTGTTGTCTTAATATTGTTCAATCATACTTATCAAAATAAATAATAACAAAATTGTAATAACAATAACATAATTGTAATTAAAAAAACGGTCATTTATACTGGACATTTATTGGACACGCCCATGTAAACTATAAAAAAATAGGGGTTATATAAGGCACTGTTCAAAAATAATCTGAACAATCTGACTTGTCTTTTTCGGCTCTGACTTCGTTGTCAAAGCTTGGAATACACCAAGTATTCCTGCGCTTCTCCGCCTTGTCATAGCCGAAAAATCCTGCGTCATCTTTGTCCATCTTATTTCCTCACAGTGCCTAAGCAAATGACCGCCATATTGAAGGAAGTGATCACAATGTTGTGCGGTAAAAACGGAAGACCGGATTTCAGACCGCCATAAGATTTCATAAGACTGTTCTCAACATTCCATATTTAAGAAGGAGCAAAGTAACTATGGAACCATTTATGTATGTTATCATCGGAGTTGTCGCAGTTGTAGTCGTGATCGTTGCGGTTTACAGCTTCCTGCGCAACAAAAAAATCAACGAAAACGGCATTGAAGCGGACGCGGTGGTTTCCCGCATTGATACCGATACGCAGACCGACGCGGACGGCAGCGTTTCCACCAATGAAACGTATTATGTCGATTATCAGAACGCCGAGGGCGAGATCGTCACGGCCAAACTCGGCAATCCGCCGTTCGGCGCGGTGGTCGGTACCACCATACGCGTAAAGTATCTGCCGGAAAAGCCGAAATATGTGCGCCGCGTAAAGTAAATCAACAGAAAGGAGCATGACGCATGATACTTCAGAATCCGTTCGGCAAATGGATTGCTCCTTCAAGGTGGCGGATGGATATGAGCCAATTGTAAGCGAATCTGTTTCATTTACCAATGATAAACCTGTCAGCGCCGGCGAATATGTCTTTACACTCGACGGAGATTATGTTGTCTACACTTTACAGGACGCCGCACACTTGAGCAATTCGTTCCTGGTGTATGTCCGAAACAGCCATCTTAAATTATTACGATTTCGCTGCATACGATTCTCCGTTGAAAGAGTTGCTTTCTTACCGCAGGAGAATTGTAATATCAATATCATTCTAATTCAACCAAAGGAGAAAAAGTATCATGAAAAAGACAATCAGAACCATCATTTCCATTCTGGCGGTCGGTGCTATGCTCCTGTCTTTCGCGGCGTGTGAAAGCAAAAAGCAAGATACCATGAAAGACGATACCGTCAAAGAAGATACCTTCATGAAGGCGGTTTTCGAGGACATCACTTCGGACGAAGCCTATATTTCGTGGAAAGAAATGTATCCTGCCGCCACGATTGAGGAAAAGCTCGACGGAAGCACCCTGACCTTCACCGTCACATACAAGGACGGAACCCCCGCTGATCAGGAAGGCGATATCACCAACGACGCGGAGATCGCCGCCGGTGAGTATGTCTTCAAGCATGACGGAGATTACATCATCGGCGCATCCGGCAGCACGGAGAAATATGTCAACCCCTTCGTGATTCAGGTCAGAAACGCGGTCTGCCATTACTTTAATATGAGCATTGGCGACGTCAACGATTATCTTCTCGCAAATCAAGATAACAACTATTTTATCGAAGACCTGGAGAATAAAACCGCGAAGATTTACGTTACTGAAAAGTGGAGTATTGATTGATAAAAATATTATAAGGAGACTTTCATCATGAACAAATCTTTCAAAAGAACCATCGCAGCCGTTTCCATGACCGCC
>CAMHAV010000127.1 GCA_946182865.1 uncultured Clostridia bacterium | reverse complement strand
GATCGAGCTGCACATTTTAAGACTATAGTGTGAATAGTTGCCAATTTGAACCATGTGTTTTAACAGTCATGCTCATTTAGTACATAACTTCACATTTCACACTCCTCTAATTTCTCATTCCTGTGTAATTCCCTATTTCATTTTCCGTCTCCCTCCCACGGAAATCAATTTTGAAGAAATTGACTAGCGATTAGCCGCTAGCTGTTAGCTATTAGCTCTTGTATGCAGAAGTTCCTTTGAAAACAGCATGCCGTTATGATATGTAATAGGACTTTATACGACATATGAAGCACCAAGTTTGAAAAAAGCTAACAGCTAATCGCTAATGGCTAACTGCTGGAAATCAAAAATTGATTTCCCTGTCTCCCTCCGTAAAAGCCTTGATTTTTTCTGTTTCATTAGGTATAATGAAATTAATACAGCAATGTGAGGTGACACGGTATGGCAAATGAAATGCATGGCAGCCCCCGACCATCGGCATCCCCCATGGATCTGATCAATATTCACTGCCGCGCGTGCGGTGCGCCCGCAGCATATGATATTGTCAGACACACCTACACCTGCGCCTACTGCGGCAGCGATACCGGTGTGCAGCAGGGTCTTACGGAGAAAAAAGGCTTCCGTAAAATGAAGCAAAAAGGACTCCGGGAGCAAAAAGAGCAATTTCGGGCCGTTTCCATGACCTGTACCGGCTGCGGCGCGACGGTTGTTCTGCCGGAAAACGAAGTGCTGTCTTCCTGTTCATTCTGCGGTCGGGCGCTGGCGCGGTCGGATTTTCTGAAAGCTCCCGATTTCCCCGAACTGATTATCCCTTTCCGCCTGACAAAGGAAGAAGCAAAGGAACGCTTTGCCGAGTGGTGCGGCAAAAACGCCGCCAAACAGGAAGCCAAACGCCTGAAAGCCTGTCTGAATGAAATACAGGGATACTATCTCCCCTATGAACTGATCCGAGGCCCCGTGAATTGCTCGGTATCCCGCGACGGAACATCCAGAAAATACTCCTGCGGCGGATTTCTGAACGGCATTTTTGTCAACGCGTCTTCGCAGCTCGACAACCTGATGCTCGACGGCATGGAGCCGTTTGACGTAAACGAGATTCGGGAATTTGAATTTGCCTATCTCGCACAGCAAAAAGCCAAGATCAAAGACATTTCGCAAGAGCAGCTTGACAAAAGAGTGCAGGTGGAAGTATCCGCCGACTATACGCCGGTGGTGGCCAAATCCATGGAAACCAAGGGCGTTTCCATCCAGCCCAATACGGAGGAACTGCTGCGCATGCCGGTCATGCTGCCGGTCTACTACATCCATAAGGGCAAGGTATGCGCCGCTGTCAACGGCCAGACCGGCAAGGTGGCGGTGCGCTGTGAAAAGACCCGAAAGACGCTCCCCTGGTGGATTCGCCCGATTGCGCTGACGGTCGCTACCTTTTTGGCTGTCTTTTTCGCCATCTGGTTCTTTACCAGAAATGTGTCGGTTGGCGTGTACGGCTCAGGCGCTTTCACGCTCGTTATGGGACTCATCTATTATACGGCGTTTTTCAACGCGTTTGAGGGCACCCCCGTCACTGAACTTCCTCCCAAAATCTTTACTTCGCAGGGGCAGTATATACGGGGCAGCGACGGCGTGCTTCACGCGTCTGATCAAAAGATCACCGCCGATCCCGTGAAGCCTGTATTTTTTGAAACGGTCAAGGGACAGCGCACGGCGGTACACATCCGGTTTACCACCCTAGGACGGTTTATCAAACAGATGGCGCTCTGCTTTGGCATGCTGTTCCTGCCGATCATCATCGCCTTTATCCTGAACGGCTTCCATTATCACGGACTGCATCCGTCAGGCGCGGCGGTGTGGCTGTGTATCTTTGTTCCGGTCGTTCCCGCCTATTATATCAAAATGGGACGCATTGACATCTACGAGAACCCCTATATTTATACCATAGACAACCGTGGGCACAAACACAAGGTCAAAACCAAGTCCGGCACCACCACCGTGATGGATGTCGTGAAAATCCTGTTTACCACGCCGATCATCTGGGCAGGACTCTTTCTGGTCTTTGTGCTGCTGATGGATATTTATCTGGTTCTCGGGGGATAATAAACAATCATTATAGAAACGAGGTTTTTATACTATGAGTGAAATTAACAGCAGAAAAGCCGCCATTGTGGGCTGCGGCTTTGTCGGTTCCGCCTCTGCCTTTGCGCTGATGGAGAGCGGTCTTTTCTCGGAAATGGTGCTCATCGACGTGAGCCGCGAAAAAGCCGAGGGCGAGGCGCTTGACATCAGCCACGGTCTTCCCTTTGCCAAGCCGATGCAGATCTACGCGGGCGATTACGCGGATATCGCGGACGCGGCCGTGATTATCGTGACGGCCGGCGCGGGTCAGAAACCCGGCGAGACACGGCTTGATCTGGTCAAGAAAAACGTCGGCATTTTCAAATCCATCATTCCCGAAATCGCCAAGGTCAACACGGAGGGCATTTTGCTGGTGGTCGCCAATCCCGTGGATATTCTCACCTACACAGCGGCCAAGCTGAGCGGCTTTCCGGAGAACCGCGTGTTCGGTTCCGGCACCGTGCTGGACACCGCGCGTCTGAAATACCTGCTCGGGCAGCACCTCGGCGTAGACAGCCGTTCCATTCACGCTTTCATCATCGGAGAACACGGCGACAGCGAGATCGCCGCGTGGAGCAGCGCCAATGTTTCGGGCATTCCGCTGAATAGCTTCTGCGAAATGCGCGGTCATTTCAATCATCAGTCCTCCATGAACGCCATTGCCGAGGACGTCAAAAACAGCGCCTATGAAATCATCAACCGCAAGGGCGCGACCTATTACGGCATTGCCATGTCGGTCAAGCGCATCTGCGAAGCCATCGTGCGCGACGAAAAATCCATCCTCCCTGTTTCCAGCATCCAGCACGATAATTACGGCATCAGCGATATCGCCCTGAGCATGCCCGCCATTGTGGGCAAGAACGGCGTGGAAGGCACCGTGCCGATTGAACTCAACGGGCAGGAAGCGCTGGCGCTCCACAATTCCGCGGACACCCTCAAAAAGGTGATCGACGACATCTGGGACGAATAATTTCTTCCTTTTTCGTCTCTGTCATATCCAAAAACGGGAACAGTCTTTTGTGGGCTGTTCCCGTTTTTTATGCAATTCTTTTTGATACTACTTCTTCATTGCTTACATGAAAATAATAATGCCCGGTTTCTCAGTAAAATCACTTCCAAAACCAGGGCATTATTCCAATTTCTTCATTTGTCGATGATCTGAACCCAAAAATCAATGAATTCAATACACCAGTTCTTGGCGGGAAAGCGTCACAGTTCCTTGAATTTGATGTTGTTTTCTCTGGCAAAAACCTCTACCTTTGAGCCTTTAGCAGCATAAATTGTGAGTTCAGGACAATTGGCAAATGCTGATTTGCCAATATGCGTGTCAGGATTTGGAAATTCAGCTTTTTTAAGCTTCGAGCAGCCATTAAAAGCATTGACGCCGATCTTGGTGACGGTGGCAGGAATCTTAATGCTTTCGATAGAAACGCAACCGGCAAATGCAGATTCCTCAATCGTTGTAACAGAAGTTGAGATTTCTACCATAGTCAGGCTCTCGCAGCCTCCAAAGGTGCTTTTCTGAATGGTTGTTACATAATTGGGAATCTTAACCTTTTTCAGACTTTTGCAGTTGCTAAAGGCCTCCGCTTCTATTTCGGTGACATGTCCGGGAATATCGGCGGTTGTCAGGCTAACGCAATTGTAAAATGTTCTGTTGCCAATATGTGTGACGCCGTCGGGAATATTTACCTTTTTCAGTTCTTTGCAGTTAGCAAACGCATAATTGCCTATTTTTGTAACAGAATCAGGAACATTAACAGACGCAAGACTTACGCAGCCGGAAAAGGCGGAATTTCCTATGGTTTTTACGGTTTTCGGAAGTTTTACGCTGGTGATGACCGTGCATCCGTTAAACGCGCTGTTGTCGATGATTGTCACAGGAACGCCGTCAATCGCATTAGGAATATTGAGAGAGGTAAGATCCTTATTTATAAGACCGCTGATTGTCGCGTCGGTTACAGTGAGGGAATAGGAATAATCCTCTGGATCGTTTTCTCCACAGGACGCCAACAGGAATATCCCCCCGACGATCAGAAGCAATGTCGCTAAGGCTGTTGACAAGCTCCTGAACAAAGGCCAAGCGGTGATTGCTCCGGTACGGTTTTCTTTTTTTGATATGTTCTGCGTCATATGAGTTCCTCCTGATAATGTGTTTTGTGAGCAGACCTGCTCGGATGGGATTAAATATTCTCCCATCGGATGATGATTGTTAATGGTATTTTATCATATTTTTACAGAATTGTCAACAATATCGGTAAAATTATAGTCAATTTATTTTCTGATATTTCTTGACAAAGGTGGTTGTTCGTTGTAAAATGATTATTCCTCTCTCAAAAAAAGAGGCACCATTGCTATTTCGCTATTTTACAGCAGAGAACAGGAGGATTTGGTTATGATTGTCATGAAAAACATCTGCAAGACCTACAAAGTCGCCAAACGAAATGCCGGATTCAAGGAGGCCGCGCGTTCCTTTTTGCGACGGGAGACCGAGACGGTAACGGCGCTCGACCATGTGAGCTTCACCATTCACGACGGCGAAACTGTGGGATACATCGGCCCAAATGGCGCGGGTAAATCTACCACTGTCAAGATTCTCAGCGGCATTCTCACGCCCGACAGCGGCGAATGTCTGGTGGACGGACGCGTGCCGTGGAAAAACAGAATCCGCCATGTGGCGCAGATCGGGGTAGTGTTCGGGCAGCGTTCCCAGCTCTGGTGGGATGTGCCTGTCATCGACTCCTTTGAGCTGCTGCGGGATATTTATTCCATTCCGTCCGATACCTACCGCACCAATCTGGACGAGATGACCGAGCTGCTCGGACTCTCCGAGATCCTGCGCACCCCTACCCGCCAGCTTTCTCTCGGACAGCGCATGCGCTGCGAACTTGCCGCTTCGCTCCTGCATTCCCCCAGAATTCTCTTTCTGGACGAGCCGACCATCGGCCTTGACGCGGTTTCCAAAATCGCCGTGAGGGATTTCATCGTCAAGCGCAACCGCGCGCACGGCACCACCGTCATTCTCACCACCCACGATATGCAGGACATCGAAGCCATCACCCAGCGCATTATCCTCATCGGCAAGGGCAAGATCCTGCTCGACGGCGGGCTGGAGGATATTAAGCGCGGCGGCAGCGACATTGACCACACAGTGGCGGAATTGTACCGCTCCTATGAGATTTGAGGTGGTACACATGACAACGGCCGAAATCAAAAAACGCGGAGCCTATCAAAAATACGCTTCTTTTTTCCGCCTGCGCTTTGTCATGGGGCTGCAATACCGCGCGGCAGCACTCGCAGGTGTGGTGACGCAATTTATGTGGGGGTTCATGGAAATCAAGGTCTTTCTCGCCTTTGAACAGTCCAATCCCGCCGCGTTTCCCATGACATTCGGACAGCTCGCCGCCTATGAATGGTTGCAGCAGGCATTCCTCGCCTTTTTCATGGCGTGGATGATGGAGCCGGAAATCTTCGACTGCATCACTGACGGCAATGTGTCCTATGAACTTTGCCGCCCGGTCGATCTCTATAATATGTGGTTCGCGCGAAGCATGGCATTGCGGCTGTCCCGCGGACTGCTGCGCTGTTTTCCCATTCTGATTGTGGCGGCGCTGCTGCCGGAACCTTACCGCCTGATGCCGCCATGCAATCCCGCCGCCGCCGTCTGGTTTGTCATTACGATGCTGCTGGGTCTGGCGGTTACGGTGGCGCTGTGCATGATTATCTATATGCTCACCTTTTTCACCGTGTCGTCGCTGGGACTGCGGCTGGTGTTTTCCTGCGCGGTGGAATTTTTACAGGGCGCGGTCATTCCACTTCCTTTCTTCCCTCCGACTTTGCAGCGCATCATGGAACGGCTGCCCTTCGCCTCCATGCAGAATGTGCCGCTGCTCATTTACAGCGGCAGCATAAGCGGCGCGGCGATATGGCGGGCAGCGGGACTGCAAATCTTCTGGCTCGCGGCGCTCATTCTCATCGGAAAAACCATTGGCAGATATGCCATGAAAAAAACAACGGTACAGGGGGGCTGAGCGATGGAAAAAACAAAGAAAATTTCGGGCACTAAGCTCTATCGGCGCTACCTGTCCATTCATGTGCGCTCCGTCATGCAATACAAGGCATCCTTCTGGATGACAACGGTCGGGCAGTTTCTCACATCGCTGAATATGCTGCTGGGCGTGTATTTTATGTTCCGGCGGTTCGGCAGCGTGAAGGGCTATACGTTCAGCGAAGTGCTGCTCTGTTCCTCCATCATGCTGATGGAATATTCACTGGGCGAATGTATCGCGCGGGGCTTTGACACCTTTCCCGCCATGGTGCGAAAAGGCGGATTTGACCGCGTGATGACCCGCCCGCGCAGCGCCGTTTTGCAGGTGCTTGGCAGCAATATTGAACTCACGCGTGTGGGACGGATGGCAATGGCGGTTGTCATGTTTGTTTACGGCATCTCCCACAGTGGCGTGCATTGGAACGTCGGTCGGGTCGTAACGGTGATCTTCATGCTGATCGGCGGCACGGCGCTTTTCTGCGGCATTTTCCTGATTTACGCCGCGCTCTGCTTCTACACGCTCGACGGTCTGGAATTCATGAACATTCTCACCGACGGCGCGCGGGAATACGGCAAATATCCCGTCAATCTCTACGGCAAACGCATGCTGCAATTCTGCACCTTTGCGGTGCCGTATGCGCTGGTGCAGTATTATCCGCTCACCTACCTGACCGGACGCAGCGACAATCTTTTTACCATGTTTCTCCCGCTGCTCGCGACGGTCTTTCTGATTCCCTGCTATCTTCTCTGGCGTGTCGGTCTACGGCATTATCAATCGTCGGGTTCGTGATTAGTGGTATAAAAAAGCGCACAGGAACTTCTTTCCGTGAAGGAAGTTGTCCCGTACGCTTTTTCTTATGTTATTCTATCACGCCCAACAGACGCAGCGCCAATGTAACAATGCCCGCCAGACAAATACCCGCCAACAGCAACACACACAGCATGGTGTACACATCGTCAACCAATGTTGCAAACCATATTCCTTTTTTCTTGCTGAGGAATAATGGGGATGTTTCTCTGCATCCCAGCCACGCAATCACAAGGCAGACAATAGACAGCACAGTGCAAAAGAAATAGTAGAAAACCAAACCGTCCTCCCCCGCCAAAAAATAAATCGGCGGCACGGTCAGCGGCAGGATGAACGAGGCAAAAAGCAGCCCATATAAATAGGGGTTCAGCTCGTTTCGGAAACACCAGAACAAAAGACGCTGCAGCCAGTTGCCCTTGTTATTCTTACGGATAAAGGTTTTGGAATGCTTCTTGCGAAGTGAATCCTCCAGATACGGTCTTACAATCAGCAGCGCCAACACATACGGCGTCAGCATCAGCCCAAAAATCATTTCAATTGATACTCCTTTTTCTCTTACACTTTCCTCTTTTGCGTAATCTCAAATTCCATGTCATACACGGAAAACGGCGCTTCCATCGTCTGAGACAACCCTTTGCGCTCTCTCAGAAACGGGTCGTCACACGGCACCGCACGGTATCGGGAGAGCGTACCGTCCTCATCATGTTCAAACTGATACTTCTCGTGTTCATACGACGTCTTGTTGTTGTCATACTCACAAAAGGTATACCAGTCGAGGTAACGCAGTCCCTCTTCGTCGTATGCAAAGACTTCCTTGTGAAAGTCCTTGCCATCCGCTAAATAGCAACAGGAATAGGTTTGCAGCCGTCCCTGTGCAAAGCGGCATTTCGACACCAGACACACGCGGTCTGACATAAAACCTATCCCAAGCTCCAACCCATCCTCCGGGCAGAAAATGAACTCTTTGCCGCCCCCGCTTCTCTCCACGGTCACCAGTTGGTCTTTCTCATTAAAGCCAAAAGTAACATCCGGCTTGCTTTTGGCGGAAGGCAGCCGCTTGAGCAGCCTGCCGCGCTTCACGCCGCCCACAATCAGATCATACACCGGACTGGGGCAATAATATCCGCGATGAAGCATTTGTCCGCCCCGCGCATATTCCCTGCGCACCACCGTATCGGATAATTCCCGGTACATTTCGCGATATTGGGGCTGAAATTCCTTTGCCGTCCCGATCAGATGATTCATTTCGTTGGCAATAGGGTTCATTGACATGGCGGTTCTCCTTTCTTGATCGATAGAAAAATGTTATATATGCAATAAATGAGAATTTAACAAAGAAACAAAGAAAAAGAAAAGCGAAGCGCAATTAGCGAGCGAATGCGAGCGCGGGGTCCAGGGGACTGGT
>CAMHAV010000126.1 GCA_946182865.1 uncultured Clostridia bacterium | reverse complement strand
CTCAGCAATTCTTGCCGTAACGCTCACTGAGGATTTTGATCAGCTCAAGTACCCAAACGCGGGTGCTGTTGTTCTGACGGACGGCGTTGTTGTCAGCCGCCTGTGTTGCCTGCGTCGCCTGTGTGGTGGCAGCAGTCTGTTCCGTAGTGGTCTGTGTCGCCTGCGTGGTGGCCACCGTCTGCTTGGTGGTAGCCTGTGTCGCCTGTGTGGTGGCAACGGTCGCTTTGGTAGTGGCCTGTGTCGCCTGTGTGGTGGCCACCGTCTGCTTGGTGGTAGCCTGTGTCGCCTGCGTGGTGGCAACGGTCGCTTTGGTAGTGGCCTGTGTTGCCTGTGTGGTAGAACCGCCGAGGGTAATCACTTCACCCGACAGATCGCTTGACGCGGCAAAGAACTGCGACCAGTAGTAGGTGCCGTTCTGATAGGTCACGCCGATACCGATATACTCGTAATTGGAGCCGAGAATATTGGCGCGGTGTCCGGAGGAATTCATCCACGCGTTCATAACCTCTTCCGGATTGCGCTGTCCATAGGCAATGTTTTCGCCTGCCGTGCGGTAGGTAATGCCCGCTTCGGTGATGGCGGTAAAGCATTTGCTGCCGTTGGGACGGGTATGCGAGAACGAGGACTGAATCTCCTTGGCACGCACCAGAGCCGGCTCACTCAAGCGGTCGGAGTATTTCAGGGGCGACAGACCGTTGGCGGCACGCTCGCGGTTGACAATGCCCGCCACCTGCCGCGCGTAATCCTCCAGCTGCGTACTACCGTAATTCGCCGACGCATAGGTCATGTACGGCATTGCCTTCGGCATGGCGTAGACGGAGAGCGCCAGTGCGAAGATCATGACGATCGAAAGGATTCTTTTTCTCATTTGCTTCAAACAGAAGACCTCCTTGAATTTTTTCGGGTGTCTCTCAACCCGTGATTCAAGGATAACACGATTCATGCATTTGGTCAACAAACAATTTTTGCCATAACAAATAAATACAAAACAGGTTAAATACGACAAAACGCCGCATCAAGGTAATGCCAACCCGATGCAGCGTTTTGTCTTTCATAATCGCTATGATTTTATGCTTCCGCGTTACTTGCCACTTTAAGCGCCCAATCCATGCCGCTTTCCGACAGCTTGCAGTTGCCGTTGCTGTCGAGCATCACCCATCCCGCGGTATCGGCAACCTGAATCGCCGCTTCAAAGACGGAAGTGACATTGTTGCCCGAACGGGTGTAACCCATCACCTTGGCCGCTTCTTTGACCAGATCGCCGTGCGACATGCTGATCTGATCGTACAGCACCAGACACACCGCGTTCGCCGCCTCCTGCATGGGGATATCCCTCACGTCGCGCTTGTTGTCGCCCTCGCCGTTGACACGAAGTCCGGCGTAGTTCTGCTCCTCCTGCTCCGGCTTCCAGAAGAAACGGTCGGCGTTCTGTATGGTGCTTTTGAGCTTCATAGACTGATACAGCGACGCGATGTAATTCTGGATGCGGCTGCCGCTGCGCGTGATACGGAAACTCTGCACTACCTTTCTGGTGAGCAGGCTTTCGCTCACCGGGGCCTCCGCTTCGATCACTGCCAGAATTTTCTTCTTGATTTTGCCCGCATTGGCAGGAGCCACAAAATCCTCCGGCGAGATCACTTCGCTTTTCAGCGCCGCTGCCGTATAGACTGCCAGTTTTCCCGCGGACGGCACCGCGTCGGCATATTCGTCGGCTCCGTCTGTCCCCGCGTCATTTTCATATATCTCAGTTGTTTCCAATGGTGCGGCATCGTCATCGGGCAGAGCGGATTTTTCTCCTTCGGGGATATCGGCATTCTCCGCCGGAGCCTGCGTTTCCTCTGCCGCGTCATCGGCGGCATTTTCCTCCGCGTTTGCCTCGGCCATAGCCTGCGCTTCGGACGCTTCCTTTTCCCGCGCCAGAAGGTCGAGCAGCCGCGCCAGTTCCTTTTTCCGGTTGTCCCACCAGTCCATCGACCAGACGCGCGTGATCTTCCAGCCCAGACTGTTCAGCACGCTGATCTGCGCCAGTTCGCGGTCGCGGACGGTCTTGGAATCCCGATAGGTCGCGCCGTCAAGCAATATGCCCAGCAGATAGCGTTCGGGATTGTGGGGGTCCACTACGCCGATGTCGATGTGATACTGCGAATGACCCACCATGCGCTGGGTTTCATAGCCCTGTTCTTCCAGCGCGGCGCAAATCGCCCTGCTGACGCCTTCGCGGTCGTCGCCGCGACCCACAGAACGGCTGTCCTGCGCGAGGTCTTTGCCCTGCGCGTATTCCAGAAACGCCCGCAGTGCCGCCACACCCTCGGCGGAGGTGCGGTTGAGATTGATCTGTTCGGGCAGCAGGGTGGAAAATACCACCATTTCGCAGCGTGCGCGGGATACCGCGACGTTGAGTCTGCGCCAGCCGCCGTCACGGTTGAGGGGGCCGAAATTCATAGACACCTTGCCGTCGTTGTCGGGGCCGTAACCGATGGAGAAAAGAATGACGTCGCGCTCGTCGCCCTGCACGTTTTCAAGGTTTTTGATAAACAACGGCTCTTTACCGTTGTAAACCCAGCTTTCGAGCGCGCTGTCCTCCTTGCACGCCTCGTTGAGCAGGTCGTCAATGAGGTTTTGCTGGTTGATATTGAACGTCACCACGCCCACGCTGAGAGCCGACGCTTTCTTGTCGTGACAGCGCCGTTTCAGCTCCGCGATGACCGCTTCCGCTTCGGAGCGGTTCTGTCGGGTCTTGCCCCTGTCAAACGCGCCGTCGGTATGCACCAGTCTGACCTTCGCCTCACGGTCGTTGACCGAGGGGAAGGTGTACAGCTTATTTTCATAAAAATGCCGGTTGCTGAAAGCGATCAGGCTCTCGTGACGGCTGCGGTAGTGCCACAGAAGATGGGTCTGCGGCAGATTCAGCGCAAGGCAGTCGTCGAGAATACTTTCGAGGTCTTCGTCCTCCATGTTTTCCTCATCCACCGCGTTGACCGCAAAGAAAGAGGTCGGCGGCATCTGCTTGGGGTCTCCCACGATGACGGCATTCTTGCCGCGTGCCAGCGCGCCCACCGCTTTTGAGGTAGTGATCTGCGACGCTTCGTCGAATACCACCAGATCAAACGGTTCGCGATTGGGGGCGAGATACTGCGCCGCCGAAATGGGGCTCATCAGCATACAGGGGCAGAGTCGTGGCAGCATATTGGGAATCTGATCAAACAGCCGCCGGATACTCATGCCGCGTCCGCCGCTGCGAATCGCCTTTTGCAGAATGCCCAGTTCGGAACTTTGCGCCGCTTCCTTGGCGAAGTTCGGCACTTTGGCGGCCAGACGGCAGAAGATTTCCTGCTGCGTCAGCTTCACTAAATCTTTGTCCATCTGCCGGAACTGCTCGATTTTTTCATTGAATACCGCGCCGGAGAATCCGTTGAGGACAGGCGTTGCGTCGATGATTTTCATAATGAGCGAACGGGAGAGCGATTTTTTGTAGCTTTCCTCTATCTCCTCATGCGCCATGCCGCCGCGATAGGCGTTCACCACGCCGCCAAGACCGTTCTGCCCTGCTTCCGCCGCGATGCTGTTCCACGCCAGCCATTCTCTCAGTTCGTCAAAGCGTTCGTCAATGGCGTTGCACAGCGCAATCTCATGCGCCGTCCAGCCGTCCCCCGCGTATTCCGCCGTCGCCAGCTGCGCGGCAAACGGCGCTTTCGCCGCCTCCATGCCGCTCCACGCGTCCATAAAGGCGTTGATCTGCGGCGCGATGTCGGAGCGGGAGCCGTACTGTCTGCGGAATTCGTCCGAGCCGCACAGTTCATCCAGCCGTCCGGCGCTCTCCTTGGCGCTGTCGCAGCGAGAACGGATATCCACCCAATTCGTATTCTCACCGTCAAACAGAGAACCGAGTCCGTCGCCGCATTGGTCAAAGAGCTTTCTCGCCTCGCCCATCTCGGTGCGGTATTCCGTGAGCTGCACAAGCTGCGACTCCAGCCCCTCTTTATGGATGGGTCGGGCGGCATAGGGTGTTAATTTTTTCACCAGCGCGTTGACGCCCAGCATTCGGGGCAGGAACCATTTCGCGGCGGCGGTGCGGTATTCGTTCAGCAGCACCCCGCCGTCAAGCGAGAGGAATTCCGGTTTCCACATCCCGGACAGGCTATCCGCAAGCAGTCCCGCTTTGATGTAGTGTTCGCACATCTCCCGCACGCGGTAGATATACGGGTTGAAATTCTCCGCCTGTGCCCATGCTTTGGGCAGCGTCAGCCACAGCTTCATCTCCTGCGCGATGCATTCGGCTTTTTCCAACTGGGCATAGGTACTCACAGGCAGGCCTGTCGCTTCATAAAACGCGTGTGCCGCCTGTTCCAGCGCGGTCAAAGATTCCCGGAACGCCGCGTTTTTGGCAGGCAGGTTCATGCGAAGCTGCTGACTGTAGCCCGTTTCGGTTACATCGGCCAGGGGGTGCCCCGCGGGATGTCCGATCTCCTTGGCAGCGGCGATGAGACGCTGCACCAGCACCAGATGATCGTCATACTTTACCGCGTCGAACGAGTCGAGCAGGCTTTCGTCAAACGGCGGCAGATCGGGGAAGTCCTTGTTGGATTCATATTCGTTGATCAAATCATAGAGTGACTGTCCGCAAAGCTGCGTCTTGTGCAGTTCTTCCGCATATTGGTTGAGTTCGGCGCGCACCTTGGCGATCTGCGCCGCCTTGTTTTCATAGGCCTGCGCGCTCTGCTTCTTGGTCACCTCCGAAGCGCGGCGAAGCTGCTCCAGCACATTCTTTTTCTTGGCCTTGTTGGAGTGCAGTTCCAGACAGAAATCCCCGATGCCGATGCTTTCGAGACGCTTCTGCACCACCTCCAGCGCCGCCATTTTTTCCGCCACAAACAGCACGGATTTTCCCAGCGCCAGCGCGTTGGCAATCAACGCGGTAATGGTCTGCGATTTGCCTGTGCCGGGAGGGCCGTGCAGCACGAAACTCTGCCCCTCAGAGGCGGCTTTGATGGCGTAGAGCTGCGACGCGTCGGCCGGCATGGGCAAAAACACGCCGCTTTCGTCCACCTGCGCGCCGATCTCCATTTCCTCCGCGTTCCACGCGAGCTTGCCGTCCATCAGACTGCGCACAATCTTGTTTTTGGCGAGATCGTCATAACGGCTGCGGATATCGTTCCACATCACGAACTGCGAAAAAGAGAAAATGCCGAGATAAGCCGATTCCAGCACGTCCCAGTTCTTCTGCTCCATCACCGCCTTGCGCACGACGGTAAAGACCTTGCGCGTATCAATGCCGTGTTCGTCCTCCGGCAGGGTGTCGAGCCCGTTAATGACGATCTGGAAATCCTGCTTGAGCTTTTCCAGAATGGTGACATTCATCTGCGGTTCGTCGTCGCGCAGACGGATGACATAGCCCTGCGCGGCGGATTTGCGCACCATTTCAATCGGCACAAGGATCAGCGGCGCATAACGCGGCTTGGTGCTGCGGGGATTCTCATACCAGCGCAGCAGACCCAACGCCATATACAGCGTATTCGCGCCGTTTTCTTCGAGCGCGGTGCGCGCGGAACGGTACAGTTCCTTGATCGCCTTGCTCAGTTCCGTCTCGGTCAGCACCGAGCGCAGACGGTGATTTTTAAATTCCGACTGAATCACCGGCGCCAGCTCGCCCAGCTCGTGCATCATTTCAAAGTTAAGATCGCCCTTGAGATGCCAGTCGGCGGGAAGGGGCTGGATAGAGAAATCCTCGCCGTCCGCCAGCGAATCCTCGAGGTCATCCACAGAGGTGGTCAGCACGGGAATCAGCGACTTGGAAAGCCGCAGATTGATGAGCGAATTGCGCAGACCCAGATCGAGCAGCTTGCGCTCCCAGCGGGATTTGCGCGTGATGGGGGTGTCAAACGCGTCCTCCACGTCCACCGCGCCCTCTCGCTCTTTCGGCGCATCCGTGAGATCGCGTTCTTCCACCCGTGGACGCTCCACACACCAGCCGTCCGCCATCTGCACACGCTGTGGCAGCGGGTGAATACCGCTCAGCCGGGCGCGGCTGACGTCGATCAGGCATTCAAACGCGCCGCTGTCCGCCACCTCGCTCTGTGCCGCCTGCATGGCCTCGTCAAAGGACGCATTTTTATCCGCGACAAAGGCGGTGCATTCCACCACCGCGATTTCGTTGATTCCGCTCGCCAGCCGTTTGGTCACGAGCGACACATCGTCCTGCACCGATTCGGCAAACGCCATATCCTCCAGCCAGACACCCGCAAAAATATGCCCTGTCTGGACAATCAGCAGAGGGTGAAGTCCGATTGACTCAATCACAGCCGCATAAAAGAGTGTCAGATCGAGACAGGTTCCCAGTTTTTGCTGTATCACCGCATCGCACAGACGGACGCGCTGTCCCATCACTCCTACGCTTGTGGGCGGCATGGAATAAACGATATTCTGCTCTTGCATCGCGGCATAGACGGCGGCCATCTGTTTCAGCACACGGTTGGCGTCGTTGCTTTGATAACCGTCAAGCGAAGGATCCCCTGTCCATTTGCCGAGAAATTCAGCGGCACGCGCCGCGATCTTGATGACTTCCGGATGATTGGGAGTGACAAAGGCGCACAGCAGCTCGGGAAACAGATTCACCCCGTGCCATTGGTCAAACGCAAGCACATCCATTCCCACTGTCTGGGAACAAAGCAGCCTGCTCCCGCAGGACAACTTGATTTCCAGCACGCCGCTGATTTTTTCGGTCATTCCCGCAAGATAATCCCCGTCGAGAACCGGCTGCAACGTATCGACAGTGAAAACCGCATGGGGCGGGATGCGTTCGATATGTTCGCAGTAAGGCAGACAGAAGCCCGGTCGGGACGTCACCTCTATCACCGCGTTTTCCATCGCCTCGTCCGCGTCATTCTGTACGCTGACCGAGCGAAGCATTTTCAGCCCGTTCTGCATCAGCGCGTAACTGACCGCGCCGAGCGCGTCCACCGTCATGCGCACTTTGCCGTCAAAATCGGTTTTTTCATCCTCTGCGGTCGGTTCATTGTCGCTGTTGTCCGTCACTGCCGCAGCCGTGTCTTCCTCGTTTTCGCTGTTCCCGGGAGATGATGCTTCGTCATCGACATCGGCTTCCGATACGGACAGTTTCCCGCCGTCGTTGATCTCTTCCGTGTCTTCTTCCGAAAGGACAGCCCCTTCCGGTATCTCGTCATCCAACGCGAAGTCGGCTTCTACCTCTGTTCCTTCCGGCGTTTCAAAATCGGGCGGGGAAACATCCTCCGCCGCGTTCTGATAGCCGTAAACCTGCATCCACCAGCAACACAACTTATACGCCAGTCGAAGCAGCATTTTCGCGTTTTCACTGCCATTTTCACTGTCCGCTTCCACAGTCATTAAGGCAAACAGAATATCCTCTACGCTTTGAGGGATTTTCTTTTCACTCCGCAGCAGGGTGATTTTGTCCGCTTGCGTCGCTTCCTCTTCACTGGGAATTGCGTTTTCCTGCAAAAGCTCGCTCACAATGCTTTCTCCCATTGCGGCGAGTCTTTTCACGCAAGCGTCGTAATCCGACGCACGAAAAAATGCCTCCGCCTGTGTGCCAAGTGAAGCCAGTTCCTGCGAGTAAGGAGTCATAAATGCAAAATTAGAGGCCATAAGCCACCTCCTGAATATTTTTCAAATATCATTCATTATGTATATGTGTAAAATATAGCGGCATCAGACAACGCCGCGCAAAATCAATTGACAATCCGGAATGGATGACATACAGGTGTAATTCTTTTCGGAACAGACGACAATAAAATCGAGCAGACGCACGTTGATCGTTCCCAAAGAGCGTGCCATCTTTCCAGCTAAAAGGCGGTCTTCCTTAGTCGGTTTGGACTTTCCCGAACGACGAATCGCGGCCACCACCGCCGTGGCATTGGAACCGAGAATGATTTGCATCATGCGCCGCACATCCATATTTTGACCGTCTGTAGGCTGTATCTCCAGCACATGACTGTTAAGCATTGTCTGCGTATTATCGGCACACACCAGCAGCATTTCCGTCTCGGATTGATATGTGCAGCGAGATGCACAATACACTGCGATACTCTCCAAACCGACGATTTTCCGCCTTTCGGTTTTATCCCTGCGGTAAATATCACTGATCTGTTGGACGGATGAAATCAGCAGGGCAGAATGATGTCCCACTCCTTCCACTGTTTCGAGTTCCTCCACTGGCGCACTAAAAACGTCGCTGATGGTACCGAAGCGGTTGAGCAGACGGTGCGCGATTTCATTGGTGTCTCTCTGAGGGATAGAATAAAACAGCAGTAGTTCCAGCATATTGTGTTGCTCAAAGTGATCCAGTCCTTCACGAATAAAACGGTTGCGCAGCCGTTCTCTGTGTCCCTGATGCAATTGATTCTCTGCCATAACCGCTCATTCCTTTTGTCAATGATTTCCGTATCACTATCCACAACTTAAGGGTAAGAGCAAGAAGCACAAAAAAGAAATAAAAT
>CAMHAV010000125.1 GCA_946182865.1 uncultured Clostridia bacterium | reverse complement strand
CTGTGTGACATTATACAGTGCCTTCTGGATGACAGAATGGCTCGGCGGTAACACGATGTTTTATACAAAAAAGCGCACAGATTTTCTACCTGCACGCTTGATTGGTTGGGTATTAAATTTTCTTGAAAAAGGGGAAAGCGAGGCTCATAAAATGCTGTCACAGGGGTTCACTATCAAAAACACCCTAAAAATGCCCAAAAGCATCTACGGTCAGCCCGCTTCATTTTTTGCCCCCTAAAACGCCGTGAAGCCCCTACTGTAAGGGCTTCACGGGTGTGGCATCTTTTTTATGCACCTATTCTGGAAGGGTAGTACAAAAAAGATACCGGCTACTTATTAAGATATCGCTTGAGTTCATCGTAGAAATTCTCTCTGGTGCCAGCCATAATGACAACTACTATTTTGTTTTCATAATATTCAACTCGATAAGCAAGTTCGTAATTTGTTTTGTTATAATAGATATCATAGCTGTATATTCCGTCTAAATCTCCGGTCTTCGCTTCGCCTACCGTATGATCCTCCGCAATTTTATCAACGGCTTGCTGATATAAGGATTTTAACTTCTTATCTTTTATTTTCTTTAAAAACTTTGCCGCTGGAGGAAGAAATCTGACCTCTGTCATGTTTCAGTCCTCCGTTCCGAACACATCGTCATAAGTGGCATATTCACTCTCACCAGTAGCCACAGCTTCCGATTCAGCGATCATGGCTTCTACCGCAGGACGAATTTTGGACTGCATGATTTTGAACTGTCTGAGCAACTCATCGCCGGATAATCCCTGCGCAATCAAGTCAGCAAGTATCTGCTCGGCAAATTCTCCTCCCGAAGTTACCTTTGTCGGACGGATTACCAATTCATTACCTCGGACAACACATTCAGCCGTATCCGAGAATCCCAGCATTGTATAAAATTTTTGCGGTATCGTAATCTGTCGCTTTGAAGATATGCTGACAACTTTTCTGTCCGTTACGTTGTTAATCATTGTTACTGACATTTTGATAACCTCCAAAATTTCCAAGCTTCTTTGTTTCTTTACTATTATTATAGCCTATATTTTAATTTTCGTCAAGTAAAAAATCGCCGGACATTGTCTTTTGACAGTGTTCGACGATTTTTCGTTGGAAGGGTAGTACAAAAAAGATGCCGGTTTAGTTATTGAGCAGAAAAATGAAAAAATGGATTTGTTTCAGAAATGGAAATAATCTGATTAGATATTATTTCTTTGTTGTGTTAGAATAAACCCTATGTTAATCCGAGATTCAGATAATAGATAATAAATAATAGAGAATAGATAATAATACAACAGCGCGGCGAAGTGTATCGCTTTCACTATTATCTATTATCTATTCTCCATTATCTCTTATCTTAACGGCGTTAGCCGCGCTGTTGGCCCGCCCAGAGGGATTCGAACCCCCGATCTTCAGAATCGGAATCTGCTGCGTTATCCAGCTGCGCCATGGGCGGATGTATGACCGGTTTATTAGTGCAAGAACAGTTGAAAGGCTTGTGAAAATTATTTTATCATAATCCACATGGATAATCAACCCTCTTGTCACAAATTTTCAAAAAGTTCAAAAATGGAAAAAGCAATAAGGTTTGTCTTGCCCCTTATATAATAAGAAGAATTTACAATTTCTCATGTATAGAGTGTTGACTATCATTTTGAGATGTGGTAAAATTTTAAAAAAAGAGACTGACCGCCATATGTTGCTGTGCGAGCGACGGCGGTGCATTTTGTTTTTTGGAGAGAGAAAATGATATGAATGCACAGGATTTTTCCCGACAATGGCGGAAATCGCCTCTGGGGCGGTTTGCTCTGTCCACTCCCGCAGCCGGGGGACTGAGCGAATCTTCCGCGGCGGCGCTGCGCGAGTATGGCCTGCCCGTGACTGCCGAACCGTGGCTGCGATTTATGGAATTCCTACGTACGGATGACAAGACCGCTGCCGCTCTCAAACAACTTGGTTATTATCCCATCGGCATTCTCCCCAATGGCGATATCATCTGTATTGACAAATCATCTGATCGGGTTATGATCTGTGACCATGAGGACTTGTCATATACGTGGATACTTAATTCCTCTTTGGAATCGTTGTACGAATGTCTGATGCTCTTTGATACCTTTATTGCGGAGGTCAACCGGAAAAATCCCCGTTTCGCCTCTGATTTCAAAATTCCCGACGGCTTGCTCAAAGATTTTGAGGCGCGTCTGACAAGCTGTGATGCGCAGGCCATGGCCTTGAAGGGTTTCTGGTTCACCGAAATTCAGGCACTTGATGACAATGTATGAATGCTGTGGAGATTAAAATGATGTTTAATAATTTCTTTGGCAAAAAAAACTTTGCGCTGGGTCGGTTTGATTTTAGCAAACTTATCGTCGACATCCGGGGGATGTCAGTATTGCCTGCCGTACTTACGGACGAAGATACCGGCATGGAAATCAATATTGATGAGGGCGTGCAGAAGGAATGGCTAATGAATGTATTGCAGCATTTTAATGAACTGGATAATCAAATACAGCAAAAAAATCAAAGTGAATGGGAAAGATTTCAGCAATTGGCAAAGGAAAACAAGCTGCCGCAAGATGCGGTACATGAGCCTTTGCGGGATGTTCGTTATTTTCAACAGCATCCCTATTGGATAGAGGTTTCGGCGAAGGATGTGACGGTGGATTATGTGGGAGATACCTATAACACCGAATGGGTTGTTGTGTTTCAGTTTTTAGATGGAGAGTGGCATTTTCATCAATTAGTTTAAAAAAAGGAGAGCGGCTTTTTTGTTATGAGTTCACGTTACAGAAATACCCAGTCAGGTTTCAGCCATCAGCGACAGAAGCCGGATTTGAAACAGATGGACAGTCGTGTTTATTTTGGCGGAGCATTGGCTGTTACTGTTCTTTTTGGTACATTGTTTTATCTGTTTGCCGTTACCATGCTGCCAATGAAAGTCAGCAATTCACTTGCTCACATGACTCCTGAAACTGTGACCCTTTCCATGCAGCCTGCGGTGGCAAAGAGCCTGTCTGACCGCAGTTTTACGCTGCTGGTAGATGGCAGGGAAGAGTTTTTTTATCTGGGAGATTACGATTTTACTGTTTCGCCGCATACGGACGGTCACAGTGAGGAGATCACCTATACGGATGAGGTTGGCAAAGAAAAAACAAAGATTATCACGACCAAGGGAAATCTCTGTTTTAACGAGACCGCTGTTCGGCAGTTTATTTATGACCTCGCCAAGGAATACGGAACGCCGATGGTTGAGCCGCGCTACACCATCAAAGGGGACAAAATGACGGTTTACAAAGGCACCGACGGCGTAGGCATTGATTACAACAACCTGATTGCTACCGTGTCGCAGCGAATAGCGGCTGCCGACTACAGCCCCATTACAACGCAAATTATCACACTTACTGCGCCGGAGGTGAATATTGCCGAAATTTACCGCAAGGTCAAATGTGAACCCGAAAATGCTTATGTCACACAGGATGCAGCGGGTAATCCTAAATTTACCGCGGAAATAATTGGCAAAGACTTTAACCTGACGGCAGCGGAAAATCTGCTGGAAGCTTCTCCTGACGCCGGACAATGGGAGATCAAGCTGTCGCTGACTTATCCGGAAATCAGTCTCAAGCAAGTACGCGCGCCCTATTGTCTTGATCAGCTTTCCACCTGTACCACCTCCTACAAAGGATCATCCGCCGAACGAAAAAATAACGTGGAACAAGCGGCAACAAGAATCAATACCTATAACGGTGGGACTGACGGTATGATCTTGCAGCCCGGAGAGGAGTTTTCTTTTAACAATGTGGTAGGGGAACGTACTTCCGCCAACGGATTTATGAAAGCGCCAGTCTATCTTTCATCCGGTTCGACGGAGGACTACGGCGGAGGCATTTGTCAGGTGTCTACTACACTCTATTGTGCGGCGCTTTATGCCAATCTCAAAATCACCGAACGTCATAACCATTTGTATGTCATCCACTACTGGCCGACTGAAGGCTGCGATGCGACGGTGGACTGGGGGCACCTCGATTTCAGATTCAAAAATAACAAGGAATACCCCATCAAGATTGCTTTCACATGGGAAAACGGCAAAATCACCGCCACTATCACCGGCACCGCTGACGGCATCACCGCTAAAATGCAAAGTGAAGTCGAAAAAACGGTTCCCTATCCCATCAAATATAAACATACTACGGTTGACTATCGCGAGGGATACTCGGTGGGAGGAGATAAAGGAAAAACCATTCGCGTTTGGCGCATTGTTTATCAGGATGGTAAACAAATCAGCAAAAAGCAGGAATCCTACAACTTATACAATCCTCTTGGTAAAACTGTTTATACCGAAAAATTGCCTGAGGGAGCCAGCTATGCATAATTGATACGCGGCTATTCCTATTCAACAATGAATCCTCTGTGTCAGATTTGATTTGAGTTCTGACACAGAGGATTCGTTTTAAATTCCCAGTTATCCGTTTTGTTCGGAAAGCTTTTTCTTAACTTTGAGAGTAATGCGTACATCACTGCCGACGAATTGATAACGCACATAATTGCCGGACAGGCGAGAGGTAATTCGGTCATCGTATTTTTTTCGCAGTCCCTCGATATTGAAATTGGTGCTGATGATGGTAGGACGGCGGCGAAGAATGCGGGTGTTGATGATATCATACAGCGTGGCGGTGGTGAATTGTGTAATGAATTCCGTGCCGAGGTCATCAAGAATGAGCAGATCACAGGATTTGAGCAGATTGAGAGTGTACTGCTTATCATCCCCTCTGCCGAAGTGTTCCGATTCGATGGTATTGAAGAAATTCTGCGCCGAACCGTAGATGACGCCATAGCCCTTGCTGATGACTTTGCCTGCGATGGCGAGGGAGAGATGGGTCTTGCCCAGTCCCACGCCGCCCTGGAACATCAGATTAGGAGAATTGGTTGTGAAATGGTTGGCATAGTCCCAGCAGCTTTTCTTTACCTTGTCCATGATTTGTCGGGGGGAAAGATTGGAGTTTTCCGCCTTGTCGGGATAAAAATCCATGGAAAAACTGCGGAAGGAGCACAGTTCGAGCGGTGTGGAGCGGTTGAGCTCCTCATAGGCTTCCTGCCGGAGCATTTCCTTGAAGCAGGTACACATTTTTCCGTTGACAAAGCCTGTATCGCCACACTTTGGGCACTGAAACTTCGGTTCCAGAAAATCGTCGGGGCAGCCATTAGCATGCAGGATTTCGCGCTGCCGTTCCTGCATGGCCAGGTTGTTGTCGCGAATTTCCGCGACGGTTTCCGTGATGTCCTTCTGTCCGCTGAGCATGACGCGGGTGAGCTGGATAGATGTTTGGGCGATTTTGCGATCCAACTGACCATATTCAGGGTTCATTGCTACAAAAGCCTTGCGCCGTTCCTCATTTTCTCGTATTGCCTGTTGTCTGCGGGCATCAAGGCGGATTTTGGCGTTTTCATAAATTTCCTGTGAGTATGCCATAGGAGTCCCTCTCTTTTATTCATATTGCTTTGAAGCTCTCTGCCGCTTCATCCAGTATATTCATTAGTTTTTTTCATCATCTGTTCCAATATACCTCTCGATACTATTGACATGTCTTTTAGGAAGGCAAGTTTGTTTGTTGGCTTTTTCCAAAATCAATCGTCGTAATTGTAGTCACTGTCGCTGCCCACACTTTCCGACATCCACTCTGCGTCGAGAATTGCCTCGATTTCTTCCGTGGCATAGGTTTCACCGTATCGGCCGCTGCGGTTGTCTGTCCCTGCCAGTTGGCTGACACTGCCTGCATTGGTTTCTTTGCGTGTCGCGCGTCGGGCTTCCATTTCTTCGCGGTTTTGTTCATCGAGTTTCAGCGCGGAGGCAATGTCGGTAATCCCCTGCTCAAAATAGCGCTTGAGAATGCCGTTCATATAGGCAAAGCTGATTTTACCGTTTTTATTAACGCATTTATCATAGGCATGTCGAATCAGGTCAATATCCAACTGCTGGACGTTGATCCAAAGATCGCTGTATTTCATTTCGGATTCTGTTGCCTTGCGTTCGGGAATTTCAAGTGCGGAGCGCACGGCCGTCCATGCGCGGCGACGGGATGTGAGGGCAGATATTTTCTGCTCTGCTTTATCAAAATTGTCGATTTCCTCCTCCGTCCAGCCGATGCCTGTCGATTCAATATAAGAAATGCTGCATTTTCCGATGGATTTGCAGTATTGTATCAGCATGGGAACGATGGTGCAAGGCATTCCGTACCACTTGACCAGCGTCACAAAGCAGCTCACTTCGGTATGGGTCAGTTGTTTGCCAAGCGCACCTTCCACCGTCGTGAGCATATTGCGCAGTGACTCATCCTCTGCGACATACTTCATGCATTCGTCGAAGGGATAACGGAGCTTGTCTTTGGATTTGCGAGGAACGCTTTGTCCCAGTGCATTGGCAATGGAAGCGGCAGGAATGTTTTCCGCAGGGGGAATACTTTGTCCTCCCTGTGCCGCTTCTTCCTGTGAAGCAGTCGGTGCAGACACGGGAACGACAGGGGAGAGGGGGAGCGTTTCTTCGGAAAAAATGTCTCCGCTTCGCGAAAATACGCCGCAGTTGACCCAATAATCCACCGCGTCTTGGGTATCGGACGGCTTTTGTCCCACGGCGAAGGAAAGCTGCTCGAGTGTGACGGATTGTCCTGCATGCCGCAGCAAATAGAGAAGTACTTTGAGCTGTGCTGCGCCGGCGAGTTTCATATGTTCGTCTACGACGGTAGCAGGTACGGCAAAAACAGCATTCCATTGCCCTATGTTGATCGAAAACTCCATGCGTATCTCTTTGTATCCTTTCTGTTGTTTTGCTGTATTTTCTAAAAATTTATTATATCATATCCGCATGCCAATTGCAAACGGTTTGTCAAAGAAATACAAAAATGCTCCTCTTTGCACGGTGAACGGCAAGGGAGCATTGAATGGAAGAATGTTACATCTCTTTTTTCCATGACGCGGGTTCGACATTGTTGTGAAAATAGAGGTACACGCGGTTGATAATGTCCTGGTATTCCTTCGCAGTGATCTCCGTTTCGTCGAGAAATTTACATTTGTCGAGGTGCTTTTTGCTTTTCCAGCGTCCTATGAGCAGGCGGACTTTTTGTCCGTCGGTCACGACAAAGACGTGATATCTGGCTCCGGACAGTTCTTCGAGTATCACATCGAAGCGGTAGTCCTCGTCCGCTTCCTTGTCGTCGCCGTAATAATCGGGAAAACGCAGCTTGCGCAGATGTTTAAAGAGCTTTTTCCCCTTCATGGCGTAGATCTTCCGGCTCACCTTCGGACGGACAAACGCGGAGTAGTCCTCGTTAAACAGATGGGCAATGTCCACATTCAGCGTCGTGGTGTGAAGTTTTTTCGGATAGGCTTTGCCGTTGATGTAAATATGCATCACGCCGTTGACAAAGCCCTCGGTTTCCCAGTCGGACACTCTTTCTATTAAAAGAGCAAATTTGTCGGGATTTCCTGCAAGCATTGCATTTTCCTCCTCCTGTCATCATCAGCAGATGACGTTTATTTATCAGTTTTATACAGCCGATATCCCAGTCCCCATACGGTTTCGATATACTGCTGGGAAGGATTGGCCCGTTCCAGTTTACTGCGAAGATTGCTGATATGCGTTTTGACGGCATTTTCATCGCCGAGATAATCTTCCTGCCATACCGATTCGTAGAGGTTAGCTTTGGTGAACACCTTGTTGGGGTGGCGCATGAGCATTTCTAAAATCTGTGTTTCCTTGGCAGTGCATTTGATTTCCGTGTCGCCTACACTCACCCGCATATCTGCGCAGTCGAGAACAATGTCCTTATAGCGCAGCACATCATGAGAAACTGTCCCGCTGCGCCCCGAACGACGTAACGCCGTTTCCACACGCGCTACCACCTCGCCCAGATCAAAGGGCTTGGTGATATAATCGTCTGCCCCCATTTTAAGGAGATCAATCTTGGTGCTCACCATATCTTTAGCGGAGATGACAATCACGGGAACTTCGCTTTTTTGCCGCAGTTTGCGGAGTATTTCATCACCGCTGACATAAGGCAGCATGATGTCGGTGATGATCAGGTCAAACTGTCCTGAAAGCGCCATTTTCTGACCGTTGAGTCCGTCCAGTGCCGACTGTGTAGCAAATCCGGCACTTTGCAGCGTTTCCGTGAGTAATGCATTAATGTCAGCACTGTCCTCAATAATAAGAATTTGTTGCATATTGTCCTGAGGCTCCCTTACAAAAACAAAGGGCGGAATCCCGTCACACGCAAAATGACAAAAATTCCGCTGCGATGTTTTATACTACTTTCCAATCAACAAGGAAAAACGGTAAAAGGAACAGTTAAAAAATTACTGGATGGAATAGTCGATATAGTCCTGAAGCTCTCTGTCTTCCTTTTCCTTTTTCTTGATGACAATCATAGCCGTAGTCACAGAAGCAACAACAGCAGCCACAGCAGCAATCAAACCGATAACTGTCCACAGATT
>CAMHAV010000124.1 GCA_946182865.1 uncultured Clostridia bacterium | reverse complement strand
GGCGAAGCCGAACGAGCGGAACGAGCTTGGATTTGCGACGGGGTCGGGCGAATACGGGGAGTTTACCTATCCGTATTCGCCCAACCCCGTCTTGCGTCTTGGCTCGTCTTGCTCGCGCCGTTTGCGGCGCTTGTGGGGCTTTGCCCCACTCCCTGTCAGCTTTGCTGACATGCGCTGCCCTTGACCCGCTAGGGAGCCTTGCCCCCTAGGACCCCACGCTCGCATTCGCTCGCTAGTTACGCTTCGCTTTTTTTCTTTTTTCTTTTTCGTTATTCCGCGCCGCCCTCATCGGTTGTTTCTGCGGATTCATCCGCTTCGGCCGTTTCGGAAACAGGTTCGTCCTCCACGGTATTATCCACACTGGCGGTTTCTTCGCCGTCCTCGTGCTTGACGCGGGCGAGCGCCACGACCTTGCCGCCGTCCTCAATCTTCATGACACGCACGCCCTTACTCGGACGGGCGCACTCACGGATTTCATTGACAGCAATGCGGATAATCACGCCCGTATCGTTAATGATAATCACGTCGTCGTCGTCATCCACCACGCGGATGGCTGCCACTTCGCCGTTTTCGGCGCGGTAATTCTTGATGCCCATGCCGCCGCGCGTCTGGATGCGGTAGTCGGAAATCGGGGTAAGCCGGCCGTATCCGGTGCGGCTAACGGTCAGCACCCTGCCGCCTTCCCGCAGCACCGACATGCCGATCACTTCGTCTCCTTCGCGCAGCTTCATGGCGTGAACGCCTGCCGCGCCGCGTCCCATCGGGCGCACGTCGTTTTCATTGAAGCGGATGGCGTAGCCGTCCTTGGTGGCGACCAGCAGCTCGTTGCCGCCGTTGGTCAGACGCGTCCACACCAGCGAATCGTCATCCCGCAGAGTGAGGGCAATCAGCCCCTTCTTGCGGATATTGCCGAATTCGCTGAGCGGTGTGCGCTTGATGAGGCCGTTTCTCGTCACCATCATCAGGTACATTTCTTTATCATATCTGCGCAGCACACGGATCATTTCGGTGATCTTCTCGTCGCCCTCAAGCGGGAGCAGGTTGACAATGTTGATGCCCTTGGAGGTGCGGGAGCCTTCGGGGATTTCGTAGCCTTTCAGACGGTAGACCCTGCCGCGGTCGGAGAAGAACATGACATAATCGTGGGTGGATGTGATGAACATTTCGGTCGGCACATCTTCCTCCCGCCGTGCCATGCCGCTTACGCCGCGCCCGCCCCGGTGCTGGAGCTGGTAGGTGTCGAGCTTCTGGCGCTTGACATAGCCGAACGCCGTAAAGGTGATGACGCAGTCTTCCTCTTTGATGAGGTCTTCGATATCCATCTCGCCCGACACGGTTTCAATGGCGGTTCTGCGCTCGTCGGCAAACTTGCGGGCGATCTCCTGCGATTCCTCGATGACGATATCGCGGCGGCGCTCCTCGCGGGCAATGATGTCGTTGCAGTCCTCGATTTTCTCCATCAGGGCTTTGAGTTCGCCCTCCAGCTTTTCTTTTTCCATACCGGTGAGCTGTGCGAGACGCATCTGGACAATGGCCTGCGCCTGCACATCGTCAAAGCCGAACCGATCCATCAGACGCTGCTTGCCTTCGGGGATGTTCTTGGAGGAACGCAGGATGGCGATAACCTCGTCGATGAAGTCGAGCGCGACTTTGAGGGCTTCGAGGATATGGGCGCGTTCTTTGGCCTTCTTGAGGTCGAAGATGGTGCGGCGGAGAATAACTTCGAGCTGGTGTTTGATGTAATACTCGAGCATTTGCTTGAGCGTGAGGATCTTCGGCACGCCGTCCACAATCGCGAGATGAATCGCGCCGAAAGTGATCTGCATATTGGTGTTTTTAAAGAGGTTGTTCAGCACGACGTTTGGAGAAGCGTCCCGCTTGACGTCGATGGTGATGCGCATACCCTCGCGGTCGGAGTGATCGTCGCAATTGCTGATGCCTTCCAGCTTCTTTTCCTTGACAAGGTCGCTGATGCTCTCGATGAGGCGCGCCTTGTTGACCTGATAGGGCAGCTCGGTGACGACAATCTGATAGCGTCCGTTGGGGCGCTCCACGATTTCCGCCTTGGCGCGCACGGTGATCTTGCCGCGTCCCGTGGCGTAGGCCGCGCGGATGCCGGAGCGTCCCATGATAATGCCGCCTGTCGGGAAGTCGGGGCCTTTGATGCATTCCATCAGTTCATCGAGGGTCGCGTCGGGATTTTTGAGCAGCAGACACACCGCGTCCACCACTTCGCGCAGGTTGTGGGGGGCGATATTGGTCGCCATGCCGACGGCGATACCCGTGGAGCCGTTGACCAGCAGGTTGGGGTAGCGTGAGGGCAGCACGGACGGCTCCTGATGGGAGTCGTCGAAGTTGTTGACGAAATCGACGGTTTCCTTGTCGATGTCGGTGAGCATTTCCATGGAAATCTTGCTCATCTTGGCTTCTGTATAACGGTAGGCAGCCGGCGGGTCGCCGTCCACCGAACCGAAGTTGCCGTGACCGTCTACCAGCATATAGCGCATGGAGAAATCCTGCGCCAGTCGCACCAGCGCGTCGTAAACCGACGCGTCGCCGTGGGGATGATAGCGACCCAGCACAGCGCCGACCGTGGTAGCGCACTTCTTGTAAGCTCTTTCGGGATACAGACCATCCTCGAACATGGTGTAGAGAATGCGTCTGTGCACCGGCTTCAGACCGTCGCGCACATCCGGCAAGGCTCTCTGCACGATAACCGACATCGAATACGCGAGAAAGGAGTCCTTCATCTCGCGATTGATGTCAACCTCAACGATCTTTTGATTTTCATGACCTTCGTATTCCATTGGCTATAGTCTCCTTAATTTGATTGTATTATTTATATCAAATATTACATATTGGAATATTTATGATGCTTTTCTTTCAAAAAACGCTCCCAATCTGTGAATTTTTCCTTGCTTTCTGCGGCAGACAACGGCACATACAGGAAGGTGCCGTCTTTGAAGATAATCACCGTCATTTTTCCCTGCCTGCGAATAGCTTTCATTTTGCGGTACACAATCTGATTGACGGCTTCGTCCGCCTGGTGCGTGATGACGGTCACATGGTCGTCATACCACCGCAGGCTGATGGCTTTGGAGGGAAGCGCCATTTCCTGGCGGCGAGCTTTGACAAACGCCAGCACAAAAACAAGTAAGATCATCAGCCAGACCGCCGCCGCCATCACAGCCGCGCGGATATTTCCGCCGTGGGCATGCAGCAGACATCCCGCCGTCACCAGAACGGTCGCAGCCGCCAATAAGCGATTGCGCTTCCATCCCGCAACGGCAGAAACATCCGCGCCCGTCATGGCAAAATCAAACTGCCAGCACGGCGGCTCGGCTTCTTTTTCGGGCTGTCCGACTTCACCGACCGATTCGGGCGATGTTGCTGCCTGCATCAAGGCGACTCGCGCATATTTCGCGCCAAAGGTCTGCTGCAAAAAGGAAGTGACCGCCAGCGCGGACGCCGAACCGAAAAACCGCGCCGGAAAATAAAGATAACGGGCTCGCTGATGAACGAGATACAGACCGTCGGCGCTTTCATATACGTCGGTGATCTCCTGCCACGCAAAGACGCTGTGCGTGCGGGCATGGGTGATCGTCAGCCGGTCGGGATAAAAGGCGGCTTCCGTGGGGAACGCCTCTTCCTCCGCAAGTTCCCGCTGCTGCATGACCCGGTTGAGCTTCCGAAGAACGAACATCCTGAAAAGCAGCTTCCACGTCAGCAGAAACACGATCATCGCCGCCAGAAACGCCAACAGCGGAATGCGTTCCCTGGCGTTGTCGAGCGCCAGAAGCACCAGCAGCACCGCAAGAGGCAGCGTATAAAGCAGCCTGACCCACAGACCGGGGATTTTCACCTGCTTCAGCAGCCTATCGGTGATAAAGACCGTCCTCCGTCTGCTGTCGGACGGGGTAATCTGATATTGTATTTTGGCGAAAGGTTCCATTGTCTGCTCTCCTTTTTGGCAGGATGAAGTGGTGGAAAATTTCTTGGGACATGCCCGCTACAGATTGTAATAATCCGGCGGTTTTGCCACGGATTTCCACCGCTTTCACCCTGATTTTCCTCTTTTCTGCGTCTTTTCCGCCGTCATCCACGTTCATTCCACTTGAACTTGTGGAAAACTCGGTGTAAACTCTTGAAACTTATTGTTATAATTAATTCATTTATAACTCGAGGTTTATATTACTTCACATTTTGAAAATATTACAGTAGGTTATCAACCTTTTCCACCGAGTTTTCAACAAACTTTTCAGATGATTCCACGCCACACTGTCAAAATCTTCCGATTGGTGGGAATCACGCGGTGTGGAATGGATTGAACCGATGCGGTTAAAAAATTTTATATTTCAACGCCGCAGGCGTTCCTTCATTATTCTTTATTATTTATTCACCATTCTCTATTCACTTAACGAGCGTTTTTTCCAAGGTTCGCGCATCAAACGTCCAGGTTCTTGACGTACTTGGCGTTCTGCTCGATGAATTCGCGGCGCGGCTCGACCTTGTCGCCCATCAGGATGGAGAAGGTTTCGTCGGCGGCTCTCGCGTCGTCCAGCGTGACACGCAGCATAATGCGGGTGGCGGGATTCATGGTCGTCTCCCAGAGCTGCTCGCTGTCCATCTCGCCCAGACCTTTGTACCGCTGCACATCCTCCGAACCGCCCACTTCCGCGAGGATTCTGTCGCGTTCCTCGTCAGAATAGGCGTAGAGGTGCGCGTCCTTCTTGGTGATTTTGTAGTGCAGCGTATCCTCCGCGTCGCCCTCTTCTTTGACCTTTTTGACCGTCGCGGTGCCGCCCAGTTCGCGGACAATGCGGTCTTTGTCCTCCTCGCTGTAGGCGTCCATTTCCACGCGTTTGCGGGTAATGCGGTAGAGCGGGGGCTGCGCAATGCAGATATTGCCGTTTTCGATGAGGGGGCGCATGAAGCGGAAGAAGAAGGTCAGCAGCAGCGTGCGGATATGGGAGCCGTCCACATCGGCATCCGCCATAATGATGACCTTGCCGTAACGCAGCTTGGAGATGTCAAATTCGTCGCCTATGCCGCAGCCCAGCGCGGTCACCACCGGCATGAGCTTGTCGTTGCCGTAGACTTTGTCCATCCGCGCCTTTTCGACGTTGAGCATCTTGCCCCACAGCGGCAGGATTGCCTGAAAGCGTCTGTCTCTGCCGCCCTTGGCGGAACCGCCTGCGGAATCGCCCTCGACGATGTAGATTTCGGTGTTGACCGGGTCGCGGTCGGAGCAGTCCGCCAGCTTGCCGGGCAGAGAGGCGTTGTCAAAGGCCGTCTTGCGCCGCGCCGCGTCTCTTGCCTTGCGGGCCGCGTCGCGCGCGCGGGAAGCCTCCAGCGCCTTGTTGAAGATGGATTTGGCGACAGCGGGATTTTCTTCGAGATAATTCATCAGCTTTTCGGAGATCACGCCGTCCACCAGACTGCGGATCTCGGTGTTGCCGAGCTTGCCCTTTGTCTGTCCCTCAAACTGCGCTTCTTTCAGCTTGACGCTGATAACCGTGGTGAGGCCTTCGCGCACGTCGTCGCCCGTAAAATTGCGGTCGCTGTCTTTGAGAATGCCGAATTTGCGGGCATAATCGTTCATCACGCGGGTGAGGGCGCGCTTGAAGCCGTCCTCGTGCGTGCCGCCGTCCACCGTGCGGATATTGTTGGCAAACGACAGGGTGAATTCGTTGTAATCCATGTTGTACTGCATGGCGATCTCAGCGGTCGCGTTGCCGTCGGCGGACACTCCGCTGAAATACATCACGTCGGGGTGAAGCAGCTCGACCGACTTCTTCTGATGAATGTATTCCACGAAAGAACGGATGCCGCCCTCGTAGCAGTAGCTTTCGCTCACAGGCTCCTCGCCGCGCAGATCGGACAAACGGATATGAATGCCCGCGTTGAGGAACGCCTGCTCTCTGAGGCGCGTCTGGAGCGTTTCAAAGTCATAGACGGTGGTTTCCCTGAACATCTCAGGGTCCGCCTTGAAGCGCACGAGCGTGCCGCGTTTGTCGGTGTCCCCGATCACTTTAAGATCGCACATCTTGTTGCCGCGCTCGAAACGTTGGTAATAGACGTGCTGTCCGTCGCTGACCTCCACTTCCAGCCATTCGGAGAGCGCGTTGACGACCGAAGCGCCCACGCCGTGCAGACCGCCCGACACCTTGTAGCCGCTGCCGCCGAATTTGCCGCCCGCGTGAAGTATCGTAAAGATAACCTCCACGGCGGGAAGACCTGTCTGGTGCTGGATGCCCACGGGAATGCCGCGGCCGTTGTCGGTGACGGTGATGATATCGTCCTTTTCTATGTCCACCGTGATGAGGTCGCAGTAGCCCGCCAAAGCCTCGTCGATGGCGTTGTCTACGATTTCATAGACCAGATGGTGCAGACCTTTGGGGCCTGTGGAACCGATGTACATGCCGGGGCGTTTTCTGACCGCCTCCAGCCCTTCCAAGACCTGTATCTGGCTTTCGTCATACGCCTCCGCGTCCACGGCGGTGCTGACCAGTTCCATATCCGATTCCTTTTTTTCGATGTTATCCAAAGTCATAATCCTCCGAAATTTTTATAATATGCCTGCTGTTTTTTTGATACGGCGCTTCTTTTGACGGAAGTGCGGCATCACACAGCGTTATATAAAAATATTATAACATATGCGGCACAAAATTGCCACAGTAAATTATTAAAATTTTTTGCTTTTTATTAGTATAAGAGCAATAAAAATAAAAAAAGAGCGTCATATTTCGCCTGTGACGGTCGAAATATGACGTTAGCCTTCTATATTAGCGATTCCCTGTTCGGCGCGTCCTGCGAGCGCTGAGGGCGAAATCTGGCACAAATAAACGCGCCCGTCCCGACAGACCACAAAGCTCTTGGGCAGATCATCGGTCACCGTGACCACTCTCCCCTCTTTTTCAGCGCGGGTCAGCAGGTAGCGCGTATGCTTGGAAATCGTGGTGTTGTCCATGTCAAATATGCCGATAATCTCCCTCTCGGGAATCACATAGTTGTTGCCTAAATGCAGATACATGGCGATGCCTCCCTCTCTTTCTATAGCCGTTAGCCGTTAGCCGTTGGCCGTTGGCCGTTGGCCGTTAGCCGTTGGCTGTTAGCCGTTAGCCGTTGGCTGTTGGCCGTTGGCTGTTAGCTGTTGGCCGCTAACCGCTAACTGCTGCAAACTTCCCATGCTCTACCGTGATAATCCTCCCCCGATCCAGCCCCTTGACCGTATGAGGATCACAGCACGAAATAAAAACCTGCCATCCGTCCATATGATTCATCAGATAATCCTGCCGCAGTCCGTCCAATTCGCTCATCACATCATCCAGCACCGCGATCGGGCGCTCTCCCACGGCCTCCTCGAGCAGCGCCGCCTCCGCCAGTTTCAGCGCCAGCACACAGGAACGCTTCTGTCCCTGCGAGGCAAAGCTGCGCGCCGACATATCATTGACCGAAATGACCAGATCGTCGCGGTGACAGCCGTAATTGGTACACCCCTGCGTAAGGTCTGACGCGCGGTGCGTTTCCAGTTGTTTCCGCATCGCCTCGGCGGTTTCCCGCTCGGATTCGGGGCGGAAAAAACCGCACTGATAACGCAGGGAAATCTTTTCCCGTCCCGAAGAAATGCCGTCGAAGATTTCCTCCGTCTTTCCACACAGCCGGTTGATATATTCGGCGCGCTTGCAGGCGATTTTTGCACCGGTTTTTGACAGATTTTCGTCCCAGATTTCCAACATCGGCTCAAATCCCGCGGTGGACACGGACTTTTTTAAAAAGGCGTTGCGCTGCGCCAGAATGCGGTTGTACTCCACCAGCAGACGGGGATAGGCGGGGTACTGCTGCGAAATCGCGCCGTCCAGAAATTTGCGTCGGTCGGCCGAACCGCCCTTGACCAGTCCCATATGATCGGGCGAAAACACCACGGCGCAGAATTTCCCGATAAATCCGGTGGCCGCCGCGAGCTTTACGCCGTTGAGGGTCGCCTGTTTTTTGTCCGTGATGACAAGCTGGGCGGTCTGGTCGCGCTTTTCGGCATGAAATTGCAGCTCCATGCGGGCAAATTTCTCCCCTTTGGCAATCAGCTCGTTGTTTTTGGCGCCGCGAAAGGAGCGAACACCGGTAAAAAGGCAGATGGCCTCCAGCAGATTGGTCTTGCCCTGTCCGTTTTCGCCGCCGATGACGTTCACGCCGTCGGTAAATTCAATCGAAGCGGGGGAGAGGTTGCGAAAATTTTCGGTATATATACTCCGGGCAATCATGCATTGCGAACCTCCAATTCCACGCTGTCGCAGGGAATTGTGACCATATCGCCGGGACGGATTTTTTTGCCGCGCATGGTGCAGACTTCTCCGTTGACGAGCACGGCGCCGGACGTCACCATAAATTTGGCTTCCCCGCCGACGGCTGCGATGCCGGCAAATTTTAAAAGGCTGTCGAGTTTGATAAACTCGGTCGTAATTTCGATGATACGATGCTGCATAGCTACCTCCTGGGAGAAAAAGAAAAAAGCATAGCGCAGCGCATAACTAGCGAGCGTATGCGAGCGTGGGA
>CAMHAV010000123.1 GCA_946182865.1 uncultured Clostridia bacterium | reverse complement strand
AGATATAATAAATATAAAGTATTTTAAATTAGAGAGGAGTTATACCATGTCAGACAAAATCGTGTCCTCCGGAAAAGGCGGCGAAACCTACGTTCCTTACGATGAAAGAACGGGTAACGAATCAATCGTCTATTTCACGCGCAGCTTATCACCCGAAGGTCTGCAAAAAATCTATGAAAAAGTAAACGGTACGATGAAAGGTAAAATCGCTGTCAAGCTTCATACCGGAGAACAGCACGGTCCCAACATCATCCCACGCAAGTGGGTCAGTGACCTTTTCCTGAACAACGGGGAGCTTCAAAACGCGTCTATCGTCGAAACCAATACCTACTATGAGGGTGACCGCTATACCACCGAACAGCACCGTAAAACGTTGGAAGTCAACGGCTGGACATTCTGTCCGGTTGATATCATGGATGAGGAGGGTACTGTTCTGCTCCCAATCGAAGGCGGTAAGTGGATGAGAGAAATGTCCTGCGGCTCTCGCATGACCGGGTATGATTCCATGCTCGTACTCACGCATTTCAAGGGGCATGCAATGGGCGGCTTCGGCGGGTCGAACAAGAATATCGGTATCGGCTGCGCGGACGGAAGAATCGGAAAAATGTGGATTCATACCCGCAAGGGAGAGGATATGTGGTCTATCTCCGAGGAAGAATTAATGGAGCGCATTACTGAATCAACAAAGGCGACAATTGATTTCTTTTGGAAAAACATCACATATATCAATGTTATGCGTAATATGTCCGTTTCCTGTGACTGCGAAGGAATCCACGCCGAGCCGGTTGTCACCCCGAACGTCGGAATTCTGGCCTCCACCGATATTTTAGCCGTGGATCAGGCGTGCATTGATTTGGTGTACGCAATGAAAGAGGACGAGAATCATGCGCTCAAAGAGCGTATTGAAACCCGTCACGGACACCGCCAGCTTAGCTATATGAAGGAAATGGGTATGGGCAATGACAGATATGTACTGATCGACCTTGACAACGGGGAAATCCGAATCACACCGAAGACGGCTGTTGCTGACCTTAAGCCGTTCAGTCTTGAAGAAGGAGATACAAATGAAAGTTCTGATTATTAACGGGAGTCCCAGAGTAAACGGCAACACGACCATTGCCGTCAATGAAATGGTAAAGATATTTGACGCGGAAGGCGTGGAATCTGAGGTCGTTCAGATTGGAAACAAGGCGGTGCGCGGCTGTATCGCCTGCGGAAGCTGCCATCAAAACGGGAGATGCGTCTTTGATGACGTTGTAAACGAGCTTGCGCCTAGATTTGAAGAAGCGGACGGGCTGGTTGTCGCTTCTCCTGTTTATTATGCGTCTGCCAACGCAACGCTTGTTGCCTGTCTTGACAGACTGTTTTACAGCACACATTTCGATAAAACTATGAAGGTCGGCGCAAGCGTTGTTGTTGCGCGGCGCGGCGGTTGTTCAGCTACCTTTGACGAGCTGAACAAATACTTCACGATCAGTGGTATGCCCGTTGCTTCAAGCCAATATTGGAACAGCGTTCACGGCAGAGAAAAAGGGCAGGCAGATCAGGATCTGGAGGGGTTTCAGACGATGCGGTCGCTTGCACGCAACATGACATTTTTGATGAAATCCATCGCTCTCGGAAAAGAGAAATTCGGGCTGCCGGAAAAAGAGGAATGGCAACCGACCCATTTTATTCGATAAGATAAAAAGAAATTATGTGCGTTCGTATTTCAGATCATAATACGTCACGTTAATGACGGAGAGATGAATCATGGTTATACACGAGTTTGGAAATCCATCGGCTGACATTATTCTCTTACAGCCGGTGGACGAACATGACCTTGTATTGATAGAAAATGAGGTAAAGATCATCACTGAGAATACAGATGATGCATTCAGATTGATTGCTTTCGAGGTTGACAAATGGAATTCTGACCTGTCACCGTGGAAATCATCTGCTGTATTTGGCAAGGAGGATTTTGGAAACGGTGCGGAGAATACGCTTGTCAATGTGAGAAAGCTCTGCGAAGACAAGAACAAAACATATCTCATAGGCGGATATTCTTTAGCAGGACTTTTCGCAATTTGGGCTGCCTATCAGACTGATATGTTCAAAGGCGTCGCAGCAGCTTCTCCCTCCGTTTGGTTCCCAGGATTTTTGGATTATATGAAAGAGCATGAAATCCAAAGCTCCTTTGTTTATCTAAGCCTCGGAGATAAAGAGGAAAAGACACGCAATCAGCTGATGGCAACAGTGGGAGTACGGATGCAAGAAGCCTATCAGTGGTTGAGTGATCACGGCATAACTTGTTCTCTTGAATGGAACGAAGGTAATCATTTCAAGGATGCCGATATCAGAACTGCAAAAGCATTTTCATGGGTAATGAATCTACTGTAATCAGACAATAGTTCGATAATAATACACTTAAAAATAGGAGGAAGACGAAGCAGGGTGCAAAATAGACCGCGAAGAATGTCTGATTTTAGTCGAAAATTAGTATTACATGCAGTATCGCGGAAATGTGCCGACATACAATAAGAACGACACACATTCCTGCATGACAAAAAACAAACCGCCGAAGCGGAATTGCAATTTTTTTAATATTCTTGCAGTTCTTCCGTTCCGGCGGTCATTTTTGTGGGGGAGTATGATCTACTGTAGCCGCAGAATCAAGAGCAGTGTTCCACCGATTCTTTTTGCTACATAAAGGCTATTTCCACTCGCGGTAAAATAACATACTGCTATCATTCTACACTTCTTATTTCAACTGTGTTTTCTCATATATTCTGCTGTTTTATGCAGCGTATCCCAGCGGTAAATCTGCTCCAGATGTCCCTCAAAATCAAGACCGTATCTTCTTTGCAGTGTATCAAACTGCTCTTTTAGCTCTGCCTCACGGGTACGCTCTGTATCCGACAGATAATCGTCAAAGCTAAGCTGCCTTTCATATTCTGTCGAAAGGTGATAGACGCCTATGCCAATGAGTCTTATCGGACGTTTTTTCACCTGTTCTAAAAGCTGCACCGCCTCTTTATAAATTTCTATGGCCGATTCACAGGACATTACCGCTTTGGAACGGGTGATGCTTTTCATATCCGAAAAAGTGATTTTTAAGGTAACCCCCTTTCCGTAAAGCCCGTAACGCTTCGCGCGGTTGTCGACACACAGCGAGAGTAAAAAGAGTACGTCTTTCAGCAGAACGTCATTCGAGACATCCTCTTGAAAGGTCAGCTCTCTGCTGATGGATTTCGCGTTCTGCGGCTGATAAGGTACCACCTTTCGGTTATCAATGCCAAACGCGATCTGTGTAAGCCATTGTCCCTGCTTTCCGAGCAGGCGGATGACTTCCTCACGCTTTTCCTGTATATCACGGACGGTGTGAATCCCCGCGGCGTGCAGCTTCCCGGCTGTTTTCACTCCTACCGTATAGAGTGAGCGCACATCTCTTTCCGCCATCAAATCCACAAATGCCTTTTCATCAGGTATTTCAAAATAGCCGTCCGGCTTTTTCTCCTCACTGGCCGTTTTAGCGGCTGTTTTGGAATAAGCTACGCCGACGGAGCAGCTCAGTCCCAGCTCATCACGCGTTCTGCGCTTGATGGTATGGGCGATCTCACGCGCACCGTCAAAGTTTTTGGCCTTCCCCGTCACGTCAAGATACGCTTCGTCCAGCGCAACATATTCCGAGGCTTCGGCATAGGTATTCCATATCTCATGAAGCTGTGCCGATACCGCCTTGTATTTATCAAAATCCGGGTGCATATAAATGCCGTTCGGACAGCGACGATAGGCTTCTTTAATGTTCATTGCGGAATGGATACCGTATTTTCTTGCCTCATAGCTGCAGGTGGCCACCACGCCGCGTTCATTCGGCATAGAGCCGATGATCAGCGGCTTGCCCCGCAGAGAAGGATGATCCCTCATCTCAACAGAGGCGTAGAAGGCATCCATATCCACATGAATGATGATCTGATTCATCCGGCTGCCTCCTTATTTGGCGATTACGAGGAAAGGACGGCTCAAAAAGAACCGCCCTTTCTGTCTTGTAAAATAATAGGTAAGTGGGATCGAATGAATTATGCTTTATTAAATTTATCTTTGGGCTGTTTGCATCTCGGACAGCACCAGTCATCCGGCAGTTCCTCAAAGGCAACGCCGTCATGCTCGGCGGGATCGTAGACATAGCCGCAGATGGAGCAGACGTACCTTCCGGAAGCCTTCTGCTCGGTGAAGTCCACCTCAGCCAAAACGATCGGAACAGGATTCTCCAAATCCATCACACGCTTTGCTTCGAGATTCTCATAGCCTTGGGGCGTATGGGTTCCGCAGTATACGGTAGGATTCTGACGTACAAATTCCCTTACGCGGTCAAGCGTTTCACGCGCCGCAGCAAGGTCGTCATATACGACGGAGAGCTTATTCTCATAAAGCGCTTCATCCACATAGGTAATATCACCGTGCAGCATATAGAAAAGCCCATCGTTTTCGACAATCACAATGCTGTTGCCGTTGGTGTGTCCCTTTGCTTTAATAAGATAAATACCCTCAGTGATCTTCTGGCTTTCCGGGAAGTTATAGTAAGCACCGTCAGTAAAACTCACAGGAACAAGATTGGAAATGCCCTGCAATTCGTCGGCGGTAACTTCTTCCTCGTTCACAAAAATCTGCGCGTTCGGGAAGGATTTCAGTTCTCCCGAATGATCGCTATGTTTGTGTGTGAGCAGAATCTTACTGACCTGTTCGGGTTTGTAGCCGAGGTTAGCGAGCGCTTCCATATAACTGCTGATATCTTTTCCCGTATAGAGTATACTGTTCTCATCGGGAACCTCTTCCGGCGTTCCTGCGGGAAGTCCGGTGTCTACCAGAATTACCTCGTCGCCTGTGTCAATCAGATAGTTTTGCAGACTGCCCCGGTAGCGGATGGTCTTGTCAAATTTCTCCATGCCTTCCTCGCCGCCGAAAACAAACGGCTGGGTGTAGAATCCGTCTTTTCTGAATTTTACTGCTTTGATTTCCATAACAAAGCCTCCTCGTTTTTACCTAATTATCTCATTTTTAAATAACTTTGTCAAGTATTTTTCCGTATATGAGAAATATGAGAAAATCGTCAGTGTTGTCCCATCAGTGCTTCTACCAATTCCCGTTTCTCATAGAGTACACAGCCGCCCTCATGATCGTCAAGCAGAATATCGCCGCTTTGCAGTGCCGTGAAGAGCGGTGAATGCAGGGCCTCACGCAGAGAAGTGTTCTTTACGTTGACATCGGAATAGGGCGAAAACGGGCAAGGCTCCGCGCCGCCGTGCGAATTAATGTGGAAGAATCCCCTGCCTGCCGCCACACACCCGCCAGAGCTTTTCTCATCACCCGGGAAAGAGATGTAGACCATTTCGGGACACTCCTCGCGAAGCCGTGCAATCTCTCTTTGCAGGTGTTCACGCTCGGCGTCCGTCGGTGCAAGTTCGCGGCTTTCATCGGTCACCGGAACATACTCCACAAAGATCACCGCCTTGCAGCCGCGGCGGGAAAGTTCGCCCAGAAACGCATCGGAGCAGACTTCTCTGACATTCTGCGTAGTCACCGTCACAGACGCACCGAAGATCAGCCCATGCTTTTTCAGCTCGTCCATATTGGAGATGAGCTTATCGTAAATGCCCTCACCGCGCCTAGCGTCGGTGATCTCCTTATTTCCTTCGATACTCATGATCGGCACAAGGTTGCGGCATTTGTCAAACAATTGATAATACTGCTCATCCATAAATGTGCCGTTGGTGAAGATGGGGAAGAGGATATTCTGTTTTTTGCCTGCCGCCTCGATGATGTCGCGTCGCAGCATTGGTTCGCCGCCGGCAAGGAGAATAAAGCTGATACCAAGCGCATCGGCTTCATCAAATATCTTCAGCCATTCCTCGCTTGTGAGCTGCCGCACCGGCTCCGAATCCACTGTCGCATGATTGCACCGGGAATAGCACCCCGCGCAGTGCAGATTGCACTTGCTGGTGATACTTGCAATGAGAAACGGCGGGATATGCTCGCCGTTGTCCTCTGCTGCCCTGCGCTTTTTGGAAGCCGAACGGCTGACGGCCGCAAATTTCAGCATGAACGCGCTTTCTCTCGGATTCTGGAGCGTTGCCTTTACAGCCTCCGAAACCACTCTTTCGACGCCCTTGATCATATAGTTTTGTATATCAAAGTTTTCTTTCATATTGTCACCCGACGATCTTTCCGGCAAAGGCTTTTACCGCCTGAATATCCTCGCTGTCCGGCTTGCCCTTGTGCATGACCTTGAAACTGCCTTTACAATGAAATTCTTCATCGGATATGGAAACACCCGACTGTTCACACAGCTTTTTTATCTGCGGATAAGAAGATTCTATCAGTCCCGCCGTACTGACATTCACGACTTGGCCGATATTGCTTTTATTGTCACTGATAAACTGCTTTACCTTGCTGTCAACGCCTGCCCAATAGACGGAATTGCAGAGAAACAGGATATCAGCCTTTTCCTCTAACGGCGCGGTTATTTCTTTTGCTTCGATCCCAAGCTCCTGCGCGATGGCATCAGCGAGCTTTTTTGTATTGCCTGTTTTGGTAAAATATCTTACGGCTGCTTTCATACTGTACCTCCTATATGTTGTCGGTAAATATCTTAACCAATGTTGTTGATATACTTTACGGCTTCCGTCGCCGCCATGGCGCCATCCGCTGTGGCGGTTACCAACTGCCGAAGTGTTTTTGTCCGGTTGTCGCCTGCCACGAAAATGCCCTCGCAGCTTGTGTGGCAATCTTCGCCGGCGACCACATACCCGGAATCATCCAGTTTTACGAGGCTTGCAAAGTTCTGGTTTTCCGGCACGCGGCCAACCGCAACGAAAAGTCCGTTCAGCTCGATCGTTCTCACGCTGCCATCCAGCTTGTCCGTGATTTCAATCGCCTTGAGACGTTTTTCCGCGATCAGCCGCGTCACATTGGCATGATAGACAAATTCCACGTTGCCCTTTTCCTTCAGGCGATTCACGTTCGTTTCTTCGCCGCGGAAGCTGTCTCTGCGGTGGATGAGATACACCTTTTCCGCCAGATCGGAAAGAAACAGCGCGTCCTCCAGCGCCGTATTGCCGCCTCCCACTACCGCAACGACCTTTTTCCTGTAAAAGTTGCCGTCGCAGGTAGCGCAGTAGGAAACGCCTCTTCCAACAAGCTTGTCCTCATCCTCCAGACCCAGTTTTCGGTTCTCAGAACCTGTGGCAAGAATCACCGCTCCTGCCTCATAGCGGTTTTTGGTAGTGACGACCACTTTCTTGCCGTCTTCCTCACAGATCCCGACCGCTTTTTCAAACACGAATTCGGCGCCGAGCGCTTTCGCCTGTTCATAGACCTTCGCAGCGAAATCGAATCCGGAAATGTGCGCTTCAACCGGATAGTTCTCGATATCCGGGGTGTTCAGAATCTGTCCGCCGTAATTGACCGCCTCCAGCACCAAGACCGTCTTGGCTGCGCGGCGCGCATAGATGGCGGCGGTCATCCCTGCGGGGCCTGCACCGATGACAATGATATCATAATACACGGCTCATTCCTCCATCAATGCGGCAATGGCATCCTTCGGAATCAGTCCGATGCTGCGGTTGACCTCCTTGCCGTCCTTGAACACGACAAGACAGGGGATCGAGGCAACATCATAGTCCTCTGCCAGCTCGTCCTCATCGTCGATATTGATCGAGACGATTTTATAGCTTGTGTTTTCCTTCGCCAGCTCGTCCAGCATGGGTCTCATCGACTTGCAGGGGCCGCACCAGTCCGCATTGAAATCAGCCAGCACCGGCACTTCCGATTTCAAAACTTCCGCTTCAAAATTATCCTTGGTTATCTCCATAACAGCCATACGATTCAACTCTCCTTACCAATATAAGCTTGTTTTTTCTTTTTATAAGAGGGCTGCGATGTCCGATTCAAAATCCGCCGGATCACTTGTGGGATCATAGCGTTTCACCACATTTCCGTCCCGATCCACAAGGAACTTTGTGAAATTCCACTTGATGTCGGACGGCTTCTGGCAGGTTTTGCTTATCTTTGCGATCTGAGCCATAACAGCCTTGTTCTTCAGGCCTTTGACCTCTTCATCCGGCATTTGCTCCTTCAAAAAGGTGAACAAAGGCTCTTCGTTGTCGCCGTTTACGTCGATCTTCACCAGCTGATCAAACTGCGTCTTATACTTTGCGGTGCAGAATTCATGGATCTCCCCCTCATCTCCGGGAGCCTGGTGACCGAACTGGTTGCAGGGAAAGTCCAGGACCTCAAACCCCTGCTCATGATACTTCTCATAGAGCGCCTCAAGCGCCTTGTATTGGGGCGTGAAGCCGCATCCGGTGGCCGTGTTGACGATTAGCAGGACTTTCCCTTTGAGATCCGCCATAGACAGTGTGGCGCCCTTGCGTGCCTTGACAGTGTAATCGTAAATACTCATTGATTGTTCCTCCTTAATGTTTGCATATAGAATTGCCGTTTTTTTCGCTTACATACAGGTAACTGTCTCAGAAATCGGTTTTCTGCTCTCATGGTTGGCGAGAGGCTTGGTTCCCTCCGCCGCATAGCCGATATCCATTACCTGAATCCGTGAAAGTGGAAAAGTGAAGAAGTTGAAAAGCGCGTAAAATAGG
>CAMHAV010000122.1 GCA_946182865.1 uncultured Clostridia bacterium | reverse complement strand
CCCTGGACCCCGCGCTCGCATTCGCTCGCTAGTTATGCGCTGCGCTATGCTTTTTCTTTTTTTATTTACTCCTACTGCAATTAATTCTCATTTATCGCAGTAATCATGACAAAAACAGGGGGAGTTTCTGATGTCCGACTACCGATTAATCCTGCTCGACCTCGACGGCACGCTGCTTGACAGCCGCAAGACCATCTCTCCCCGTAATCTGGCGGCGCTGCAAAAGTGCCGCGCAAAGGGTATTGCCATAGGGGTGGCGACGGCGCGCGGCGAAGCGACCGCCGCGCGCTTTACCGCGCAGATCGAGCCGGATGTGCTGATCGCCTATAGCGGCGCACTGGTGCGGCACAGCGGCGACATTATCTATCAATGTCCTTTCACGCGGGAGGAATCCGCCGCGCTGGTAGGCGCAGGCGTGGCCGCCGGCCGCGGCATGACGGTGGACTGCGTTCACACGACCTATGCCAACCGCGTGATTTCTTTCTTTAACGAACCGGGCATGACCTACACCGATTTCGCGGATTTCGACGAGTGTGCCTTTAAAATCTGCATCGAGGGCACCGACAGGGAGTTTGCCGAGAGAACCGCCGCGCTGATCGAGGCTTGCTCGTGGCTCGCCTTTTCGGACTGCAACTGGTTCAAATTTTCCAAAAGCAACGTTTCCAAGGGCAGCGTCATCCCTTACATCGAGCAGGCGATGGGCATTAGCAAGGGCCAAATCGTGGCGTTTGGCGACGACTATGTGGATGTGGAAATGCTCGCGCAATGCGGCGTGGGCGTGGCGATGGGGAATGCCGTGGACGGAGTGCGGCAGTATGCCGATATCGTGATCGGTGACAACGACAGCGACGCCATCGCGGATTACATTGAAAACAATCTATTGTAATATTTGCAATATTCTATACAAATCGGAATATCAATCATTGGTATGATTCCAACAGAAAGCAGGCGTATGTGATGATTAAACTGTTAGAGCAGGATACCGTAGAAGCCGCAAAGAACTACTGTGAGGGCGACCCTTTCGGATGCCGCATTCTGGCGGCGCTGCTGGCTTACGGCATAGACAAGCCTTTCGCGCAGTTCTGGGCGCAGTATGACGAGAGCGGCAGCATAACCGCCGTCTTTTGCCGCCTTGACACCGCCATGACGGTCTGTGCCAAGGGAGATTATGATACCGAGGAAGCGGACAGCTTCGTGCAGGCGAATATGGGCTACATGGGCGCGCTTCGTCCGGCCCGTCAGGGGGAAAGCGCCAACGGTCTGGTGATGCGGCTGACCGAAAACAAGATCACCGAAAGCACCGCCGACGTGGAGATGAACCCCGAAATTTCGGATGTGTACGCCGTGATGGAGGAATGCGCCGGCACAGGCTTTGAGGTGCCGCAGTTTGAGGATTTCTACAGCGACATGATCTACCGCCGCAAGGCCAAGACGGTGACGACTGCCATTGTCCGCGCGGAGGGTCTGCCCGCCGCCTGCGGCGCGATGCATCTTTCGGGGCATACCGCCCTGCTTACCATCTGCGCCTGCGTGCCGGAACACCGCCGCCAAGGATACACCCGCAAGGTGGTCAACGCGCTGCTGGAGCGCAATCCCGACTGTGACATCTATCTGATGTGCATGCCCGCGCTGCACGATTTTTACCGGCAGTTCGGATTTGTGACCATCGGCGGATTTGTTTATTGAGGAGCCAGCCATGACACGACTCGACCGCCAATTTGATTTCCTGCTGGAGATCGACAAGGAAAAAGCCGTTACCCGGCAGAATTATATCCCCTCCGGCAACCGACACGAAACCGACAGCGACCACGCGTGGCATCTGGCCGTGATGACGCTGTTGCTGGGGGAATATTCCAACCAGCCTATTGACCTGCTGCGTACCGTTTCCATGGTGCTGATTCACGATCTGGTGGAGATCGACGCGGGCGACACCTTCGCCTATGACGAAAAGGCCGCCGTGGGACAGCATGAACGCGAATCGGCCGCCGCCGACAGAATTTTCGGCCTGCTGCCGGAGGATCAGGCGGCCAAGCTGCGCGGCCTCTGGGAGGAATTTGAGGCGCGCGAAACGCCGGAAGCCAAATTTGCCCGCACGATGGATCGGATACAGCCCATCCTGCTCAACGACGCGACGGACGGTCGGGCGTGGAAGGAACACGGCGTTCGGCTGAAGCAGGTGCTCATGCGCAATGCCGACACGGGAGAGGGTTCCGAAGCGTTGTGGGATTACGCGCGTGAGCGATATGTCCTGCCCAACGCGGAAAAGGGGAATTTAATCAGAGATATCGGAGATATAAGGGATATCGGGGATGACAAGGACAATTCCTGAGAAAATATTGTGTATGATTTGATTTTTGTGTGATGTTATGGTATAATACTATATCTTCATGATGTGTCAGGACGAAAAACGCCAAACGGGAAAGGAGGACTTTGGTGAAGGAATATTTAGACAGAAAAAGAATGGGGATTTCACAGATTTTTTCGGAAATTCATCCGATTTTTTCTCCTAACAGCGACCTTGACGAGGAGGAAACGGTGCGTTTGCTGTGTGAGCAGCCGCGGCGTACCCGCTACAAAATCGCGGCCAGAATCAACGAGGGGATCCGTCGGCTGACGGAAGATACCACGGTGGATGTGGAGGAGTATCTCAACGACGATATCAGGGAATTGTCAGAATATCCCCTGAGCGCCGACGGCATGAACCGTCTGCTGCCCTTTATGAAGTGGCTGACGGAAACGCACCGCCTCAACGCGCTTGCCATCGACAGGAGCCAGTATACCCTCAATGACGCCGCCAACCATATGGATCACGCGACGGGCGAATTTTTGCGTTCCTGCTCTGTGAATATGATGTGGCACAATGTGACGTTCTCCCAAGAGGAGGACAACGGCTTTCTGATGAGCTTTCAGGAACGCTTCTGGGGAAAGGCGGGGATTTTCTTCCCTGACGTGGAAACCCGGTTTATCGGCGCGTTTCCGCTGGTGGGCATGCTTTTCAGCGTGGAAGCGGAGCACAGCAACGGCGGATTTGCGTTTACCTTCATTGTCAATGTGGAATTCGGTTCAGACGACGTGCAGCGCCGCGCCCTGCAGGACAGAAACTGGGTGCGTCTGAGCTTCCGCTGCGGCCAGCCGGAGATCAGGCTGGACGCGTTTGATTACGGCCGCTGCCTGAAGGATTTCGGCAAACGCGGTCACGGCTTCATCGACGAATGGTGTACCGAGATTCTCAGCAAAGAGACGACGCTCGGCAGCGCGTCGATGTCAGCCAAGGAAAGCGAATTGTTGCCGCTGGCCAAGATTCTGCGCATTTCCTATCAGCTCGCGGAGCTGGAAAACGGCAATCACGAGGAGCGTTCGGAGGCGGAGGACGGCGATCTTTCCCATAAGGTGCTGGAAACGCTGGGCAACCGCTACCGTTTCCACGAATTTGAGCTTCTGTTGAAAGACGCGGGGCAAGAGGAACTGTATCTGCCCCTCAAAGAGGCGATGGAGGCGTGGGAGGCGGACGATTTCGGGGACACCAGCATGAATGTCTGGAAATTTGCGCGGCTGCTCCGCCGGAAAGAACGGGCGGATGAAGTGCGCGTGCTCTACCGCAACATCGTGGAGCGCATGTGTGAATGCACGGCGGAATTTGACGGCAAGAGCCGCCTGTACGGCACCTACGCCGAGGCGGAGGAAAAAATGCGCGCCATCATCGAGCCGCACTTGCAGGAACTGGGCTTTACGGGCAGCTATCCGCACTATCGCCGCAGACGGGGCAGACGGGGCGAATACATCAGCGTGCTGACCTCCAACGTCAACAAGCGCACCGTCAACGGCGTGATGACCTATTTCTTTTCGATCTCCTCGGCGGCGGTGAGGCTGGAAAAGCGCGGCAAGCGCAAGGAATCTGCCTGGTTTGCCGGCGGCATTCCCTTTGAGGAAACCACGGCGGAGGACTGCCGCAGTGTGTTCCGCAAGGACTGCCGCTATGCCGAACTCGGCGGCGTGTTTGACGGAGAGAGCGCCGAGATCAACATTGATATTTTTGAGGGCGTGGCGGACGAAGCCCTCGCGGTGGACACCGCTCACATCCTCAATCGGTTTGCCGATGTGGCGGCCGACGCGTTCAAGGGAAAGAAAATGCCCCGCTGGTACCGCAAAAAGCGCCGTCAATCGCCTGTGAAATACAAGCCGGAGACGACGCTCAACGGGACATTTATGAGATATCTGCCGATCGGGGTTTACCTGTCGGCGCTGCTGATGGCGGCGTATATTCTTTGCGGCCGCTTCTTTACCGTCACCGATTATGTGCCGCAGCTCACGGGGGCAGTGGCGGTAATCGGCGCGCTGCTGGCGGGACTGGTTTTTACGCTGGTTTGTTCGGTGGGCAGGATGGTCAGGCTCAGACGGCAGATCTGGCGGTATTGACGGAGTAACCGCACTACATTAAAATGTAAAGCAAGGCAAAGAGCAGGCGCTCGTCCGCCTGCTCCCGCATGAGCAGCAGCAGGATCATGATAACCAGCGCCCGTTCGGAATCCTCCTCGGACAGTTCCAGTCCGGGCAGGATGGTATTTTTGGGCGGTGGCTGGGTCAGTTCCGTGCCGCCGGATATGTTGTCCGGTTCCTCTTTTTCGGGCGCTTCGATAAAAACGGGAGGCGGGTCGCTGTTTTCCACCGCGATCCGCGCCCGTTTCTGCATTTCCATGACGCGCAGAGCCGCGTCACGCTGCATTTGTGCAAAGCTGTCAAATTGCTGCATGGTGTCACCTCGTGGTATCGTGGTATCGTGGTATTATAGCGCGCGTGCCGCTTGCGCGGCGCAGATGCGCAGAAGGATGGGGAATTTTACGTCTGCTGCTGTTGCTGCTTCAGCAGGGGGATGACGCGCATAATGGCCACGATCTTGTCGGCTTCTTCGGCGCGTTTGAGACGGGTGCCGGTGAGATAGGGCCGGAGCGCGTGCAGGAGCCGCGTCATGTCGTCCTCCTCGCCCAGTTTGCCTATGAGCGGCGTGAGCTTGCCGAGAGCGGCGATCATGCCTGCGCCGAGGTCGTCGCTGTTTTCCGTTTTGGGCGCGGCGGCATGCTGCTGCGGGGACGTTTCGGCGGATTCATCGGTCTGACCGGTCAGACCGAGCTGGTCACCGCCCAGACCGAGCTGGCGCGCCGTTTCACGGAGCTTTGCTACCGCGTCGGGGTCGCTGAGAACCGACCCGAGAAGGTCGCTGATGTTATCCATAGTCTTTGCCTCCTTTTTGTGGCAGTTTTTTAGATTGTAAAAGTTGAAAAACGGCGTAAAATCGGAGCATAGTCAATGGGAAGAGGGACGTTTTTTCTCCGTTTGGAGCAAGGCAAATCTTGCTATTGAGCTACTTCCGTATTCGCCCATCCCTATCGCAAGTCCGAGCGCGTCTCGCTCGTTCGGCTTCGCCTCACTCGTGGGGCTTTGCCCCACTCCCCACAAGGGCGCTGCCCTTGACCCGCTAGGGAGCCTTGCCCCCTAGGACCCCACGCTCGCATTCGCTCGCTAGTTATGCGCTGCGCTATGCTTTTCCTTTTTTTCTTTACCCCACTAAATTTTCATTTGCTTTTACAATCGCCTCAGCCGATAGCGGTTAGCTTTTCAGTTTTTTGAGAAGTTCCTGCGCCTGGGACGTGGCGAGGATCTGATTGGCCGCGTCCTTGTCGCTTAAAATCGCGTTGATTTTGGCGATATCGCTGTCGGTCAGATGACGGAGTGCCTCGGCCACTTTCGGATTGAGCGAGGCGACTTTCTGGAGCTGGTCAGCGGTGCCGGGCTTTGCGCCGGCCTTGCTGAGCAGGTCGTTGATTTTTTGCTGGTTGGAACGCATGGCGCTCATACAATATCACTGCCTTTACCGTTTTTTATTTCACAAAATACAGGGCGCAGAGCATCACGCGCCTCTGGTGACATTATATGAATGAATGACGCGATTGTTGCGTATTTTTTTAGAGAAGAGGGGGAGCTTTATGAAAATATTGGTGATGTCGGACAGTCACGGCAGACGTGACCTTGTGAGAAGATGTATCGAGAAGCACTCCGATGTGGGCATCGTGCTGCATCTGGGGGATAACGTATTTGACATTGAAAATTTGGATGACATTTTTCCCGACAAAAGAATTGTGTATGTCAGGGGTAACTGCGATGAAACGCGAAAAGGACCGCTGACCGCCTGCGTGGAGGCTGACGGGGTCAGAATCTTTCTGACGCACGGTCATGCGCATGCGGTAAAATACGGTCTTAACGTGCTGATGAGCGAAGCGCGCAAAAACGGAGCGCAGATCGCGCTTTACGGTCACACCCATGTGCCTTACAATCAATACCATGACGGCCTGTATGTGATGAACCCCGGTTCGCTTGCCCTTCCACGCGACAGCAGCAGGGCGGGGTATGGGCTGATTGAGATCTGTCCGCAGGGGATTATGACCAACATTGTGGAGTTTCGCCAGTGATTTTTTCGCAGGCAGAGAAGAGGGCCGACAAGGGAAAAGGGGAGAACTAACGGGATATTTCCTAAAATGGTGCGTGAAATTTATGCAAAATCACAACGCTTTTTCCTCAAAAAAATATTAACTTTTTATTTACATTTTCAATAAAAAGATTTATAATAAAGATTACAATGGAAAAGGAGGGGTATGAATTGAGAAGATATCAGCTGAGCGGCGTCGAGCATATTCATATGATGCGGCGTGTGCCGAGAAGCTATGATATGTCCCGTACCCATATTATGCACAAGGGCGTCAACAAGCATGTGGATGTTGTTCTGAGATGTTCGCCCAAAAACTGGAAGAAAAAGAAAGTATCGGTCTGCGTTGTCAAAGGAGAAAAGAAGATTGACGCTGTAGAAATCAGAGCGGGCGCCAAAAAGGGATATGTCGTGGTTCGCAAAAAGCCTCGCAGCGAGCGTTTTGAGGCTGACCGCAAGACCGCCGCGCAGGCGTATGAAACCAATTACGGCGCGCCGTCGGCTGCCAATGACGCGCTGATTCACGACATGAAAAACCAGCTTTCGTCCATGGCGCAGCGCAGTGCCGCCTACATCGACCGGCAGCTTCAGCCGAAGCCTGCGCCGTCCCGTGTGCAGGAGCAGACCGCTTCCGCGCCCCTGCCCGCAACACCTCCGGCACCTGAAACGCATGAAGCGCACGAAACCAAAGAAGCGCTGCCGCAGACGGATTCCCTTATCAGTGAGGAAACCTCTGCCATTCTGCAAAAGGGCGGTTATCGGCTGCCCAAATCTATGGTGCGGGACAATCCTTACGCATCCAATTATGCCGCGCAGACGTCTGCCGAGGAATTCCATGACCTGATGAAGTCGCTGGAAAAATCCCTTGACGAGGCATGCAGTAAATATGTTACCGAACCCACGGCGGCGCCTGTCACGAAAACCGACAGCAGCCTTGACACATCGGGCTACGGTCGGCAGAGCGATTTCAGCGTGAGCGTCAACGGCCGACAGGAGATCAATGTGGCGGCTGCCTCCAAACAGGAAGACCCTGCCCCGCAGGAGAGCTTTGAGCCGGCGCTGACCTTTTTGGAGGGCGGCGAGCATTACATCCCGGAGGACGAACTGTTTGACCGCGAACTGAACCGCGCTGACGATGACTTCCCTCTGCCGGAGGTCAAAAAAGCCGAAGGCCCGTTTGACCCGGCGGCGTATTTTGACGACGAACAGGAGACGGCGTCTTTCCCTGCCGCGCCGCAGGAGGACGAAGTGTTTAATCCGGCTCGCTTTTTTGATGACGAGCCGGCCGAGGATGAGCCGACCGTGGAACCTTTCCCGGCAGAACAGACCGAGGAAGCGGAGAATGTTGTTCCCATGCAGCGCTTCCCGGACGAGGAAGAAGAGGCGGCGCCTTTGACCATTTTCCCCGACGAGGAAGAAGAAACAGCGCCTCACATGATTTTCTCCGAAGACGAAGAGGAGGGCTACAGTCCCGCACCTGTTTCTCCCGACAGAAACGAATATTATGCGGATGACGGACAGATGCCGATGGACGAACGTCCAAGCGAAACACTGCTGAGCCGCACAGGCGACCAGATCAAAAAAGTGATCGGCATTATCCGCGGCAGCGCGACCCATCTGATGCATGGCAAGGAAGATGACGGGATTTACAACGAAAATGTGGAGATCAGCTATTCCGATCAGAATCACTAAGCATTATATGGTGAAACTCTGAAACCAAGAAATACAAATCCGCCTTGAAACCCTTCTCGGCGGATTTTGTTTTCTGTGAGTGCGCATATTCATTCAACAGAACAAATGAAAGGCGGTGAGATGGTTTGAATCATGAGAATAAATCCGCAGGAAATGACGACTATCCTTTTGTTGACACGCTCGACAAGATGGCGAAGTTTGCCAATCAGGACAAGTTGAATCAAACGGACAGAACCAATGCGGCAGAAAGAAACGGCAGACAGCCGGATGCTCACAGAACCGCCAATCATCAACCATACAGCCCGCATGGGCAAAATCAACCTGCGGCCGACCGCCGCCGGACGGACGAGCATTTTCAAGCGGGGAATGAGCGCCGCCGGACGGACGAGCGTTTTCAAGCGGGAAATGAGCGCCGCCGGACGGACGAGCATTTTCAAGCGGGGAATGAGCGCCGCCGGACGGACGAGCGTTTTCAAGCGGGAAATGAGCGCCG
>CAMHAV010000121.1 GCA_946182865.1 uncultured Clostridia bacterium | reverse complement strand
TTGAAGTGACTTTATTATACTCTGCTTAGGTGCTGTGTGCAAGTCGGGATTTTTTTCTTTTTCTTCCCACTCCCCACTTCCCACTAACTTTTACAATCGCCTGATAGTAAATAGTTGTTTGATTATTATACCATTTTTTTGCCGAATCCGCAACACCTTTTCCAAAAATTCCCGCAGGAAGGGGAAGAACGAAAGCCGAGTTGACTACCTCATATAATGCAAAAGCGCGCGCTTTCCCTCTTTTGTATCAGGAGAGAAGAAAGACACGCACTTCCGTTTTTGGTTATCCTGCCGCCTGCACGGACGACATCCGCTTTGCGCCGGGGCGCAGAAGCAGCAGCGCGACCAGCATCACCGCCGCTGTTGCCGCCAGACTGATGGGGTACACGGTCATGATGTTGCCAAAGGTGGGATTATGGGGAAACACGACCCAGATCCATGTGATTCTCGTGCCGCAGATGCTCAGCATAGTAAGCAGCGCAGGGGTGACGGAGATGCCGAAGCCCCGCATATAGCCCGATATCACTTCATACGACAGGGTGAAAATATACGCCGAGAAAATGACCACCAGCCGGATATAGCCGATCTCGATGACCTGCGGGTCGGCGTTGAAAACGGAGAGAATGCGCCGTCCGAACAGCAGGATCAGCGCCACCGTAATGGCCAGCGCCACGGTTCCCTCGATCATGCACAGTCCCATCGCTTTCTTGCAGCGGCGAATCTTGCCTGCGCCGGTGTTCTGCCCCACAAAGGTGGTACACGCCTGACTGAAGCTGTTGAGGACATAGTAGGCGAAAATTTCCACGTTAAACGCCGCGCTCGACGCCGCCATGACGGTCGTGCCGAGGCTGTTGATGGCGGTCTGGATGATGATATTGGCAAAGGCGAACACCGCCGACTGAAGCCCCGCCGGAATGCCGATGCGCAGGATTCTGCCGAGAATGCGTCTGTCAAGCCCCAGTTTGCGCCATTGCAGTCTGACGGGACCGTCCGCCCGCAGCAGAAACACCATAAGGATAACGGAACTGACCAGATTGGAAAGCACCGTGGCCGCCGCCACGCCGTCCACCGTCCGATGCAGTCCCACCACAAACAGGAGATTGAGCAGCACATTGAGAATGCCCGAGAGAAAGAGCGCAATCAGCGGAATCTTCGGCTGCCCCAGCCCGCGAAATACGGCGGACTCAAAATTGTAAAGCAATATCACGGGAAGCCCCGTCATATACACCCGAAAATACAGCAGCGCCAGCGGCAGCACTTCGTCGGGGACTTTCTGGGTGGACAGAATCGCTTCCGCCCCCAGCTCCCCCAGCGCCGCGATCACCACGCCGATCAGCACGGCAAACGTCACCGAGGTATGCACCACCTTCTCAATGCTCGCGCTGTCCCGCCGCCCCACCGCATGGGCTATGATGACATTGGAGCCGAGAGAAATGCCGATAAAAAGATTGAGAATCAAGCCGATGACAGGGGTATTCGCGCCGACCGCCGCCATCGCGAGCGCCCCTTTCTCCCCGGTGAAACGGCCCACAACCGCTATATCCGCCGCATTGAAAAGCTGCTGCAAAATGCCCGTTACCGCCAAAGGAAGGGCAAACCGCAGGATCTTATCCCACAGACTGCCCTCTATCATATTGATTTCTTTTTGCCTGCCCACCATCCGCGTCATGCCTCCATTTTGTAATGCATTGATTATAACCCTTTTGGCTGTAAAATTCAACTGTTTTTTTAAACGCTTCGCCGAGTTGAGCGTTCGCATTCGCTCACTGAGTTGGATAGTCGCAAGTTAGGAAATAAACGCTTAACTCAGCGACTGCAAGGAGCGCTTAACTCAGCGACCGCAGGGAACGCTTAACTCAGCGACCGCAGGGAGCGCTTAACTCAGCGACCGCAAGGAGCGCCCAACTCCACTGTTGATTTTTCCCTTTGCATATGGTAAAATGAAAACAGACTACACCACAAGGGGTTTTGAAGAAATGAAACGCGTCATCACCTACGGCACCTTTGACCTGCTGCATTACGGTCACATTAACCTGCTCCGACGGGCCAAGGAACTGGGCGATTATCTGATCGTCTGCCTTTCCACCGACGAATTCAACTGGAACCAGAAACAGAAGAAGTGCTACTTCACCTATGAACAGCGCAAGGCGCTGCTCGAAGCCATCCGCTATGTCGATCTGGTCATCCCCGAAGAAAACTGGGAGCAGAAAAAAACCGACGTTCACGAGTATCACATCGACACCTTTGTGATCGGTGACGACTGGAAAGGCCAATTTGACTTTCTGCGAGACGAAGGCTGCGAAGTGGTTTATCTGTCTCGAACCCCCGAAATCAGCACTACCCAGATCAAAAACGATTTGAATTCCATGCAAAAACAATAACCCGTTTTTCTCTTTTTTGACGGAGGAACACCTATTATGATCTACGCCATGTCAGACCTGCACGGCGAGTATGACAAATACCGCGCCATGCTCGAGCAAATTCATTTTTCCGATGAGGATGTGTTATATATCCTCGGCGATGTGGTGGACAGAGGCGAAAAGCCGGTGGAGATCCTATGGGATATGTCCCTGCGCTCCAACGTCTATCCCCTCATGGGCAACCACGACAGGATGGCGCTGGATGTGCTGCGCACCCTGACGGTGGAGATCACCGAGGAAAGCATCGAACAAAACCTCACCCTTGACACCATGCAGGCGCTTTTTCTGTGGGAGAGAAACGGGGCGCAATCCACGATTGACGGATTCCGGCGGCTGCCCATGGATGATCGGATGTTTCTGCTGGATTACATGGAGGACTTTGCGCCGTATGAAGTGGTTACCGCCGGCGGCAGGACGTTTGTGCTGGTACACGCCGGACTGGGCGATTTTCGCCCGGACAAAGGACTGGATGAATACGACATCTTTGATCTCGCCTTTATCCGGTTCAATTATGAAAAGGAGTATTTCGGCGGTTCAACATATATTGTCACAGGACACACGCCGACAATTACTATCACCGGAAAACCCGAAATTTACCACAGCCACAACAATATCTGCATCGACTGCGGCGCGGTATTTCCCGGAGGCCGCCTGGCCTGTCTCTGTCTCGACACGATGGAGGAATTTTATATCTGAGGAGAATGATAAACATAAACGAATACAGCCTGAACGAAGCGCGTGAGGAACTGATGAAGCTCCAGCGCAAAATCTGCGCTTTTTCCCACGCCATGGAAATGATTCAGTATGACGGCGTGACCGGCGCGCCCAAAGGCACCGCCGCCAATCGCGGCGCGTCGCTTTCGGTGCTGTCGGAAGAACTTTACCGCTTGACCACGTCGGAAGAGACCGTCCGGCTGCTGGAAAAACTCGACGGGCAGAAAGAGGCGCTTTCACAGAAAGAGCAGCGCATGGTCTATCTGCTGTACAAGGAACTCCGCGACATGCGCAAGATTCCCATGGAGGAATACGTCGCGTTTCAGGAATTGCTGGTGGAAGCCGACGACGTATGGCACACCGCTAAAAACACGTCTGATTTTCCGCTCTTTCGCCCTTATTTAGAGAAAATCTTCGCTACACAGAAGCGCTTTGCGGAATATATCGAGCCGGACAAAGACCCTTATGAACACTGGCTTTCGCAATTTGAGGAAGGACTGACTGTCAGCACGCTCGATCATTTCTTCGATACGCTGCGGGCACAGATCGTCCCTCTGCTGGCCGACGTCATGAAAAAACCGTCCATCGACGACAGCATGAGACGAAGCCATTACCCCATCGCGGCACAGGAGAAGCTGTCGCATTATCTGATGGAACGGATGGGGCTTGATCTCGGACACGTGGGACTCGCTGTCACGGAACACCCCTTTACCACCAGTCTCGGCTCCCATTTTGATGTGAGAATTACGACGCATTATTATGAGGAGGACTTCATCAGCTCAATGTACAGCGTCATTCATGAAGGAGGTCATGCGCTGTATGATTCCGGTTCCGCCGACGATCTCGCCTACACGGTACTTGACGGCGGCACCTCCATGAGCATTCACGAAAGCCAGAGCCGGTTCTATGAAAATATCATCGGCAGAAGCCGCGCCTTTTGTGATTTTCTCTTTCCCAAGCTGACCGAGCTTTTCCCTGATTCCCTTCGCAAATACAGTGTGGAGGATTTTTACCGCGTTGTCAACAAGGCGGAACCGTCCCTCATTCGCACCGAGGCCGACGAGCTGACCTACTGTCTGCATGTCATGGTACGCTATGAACTGGAAAAACGCGTCTTTGCGGGTGAACTTGAAGTGGGTGATCTGCCCGCCGAGTGGAACCGCCTCTATCGGGACTACCTCGGCATCGAGGTGCCGGACGACAAACACGGCATTTTGCAGGACAGCCATTGGGCCGGCGGTGCGATCGGCTACTTCCCGTCCTACGCGCTGGGCAACGCCTACGGCGCGCAGTTCCTTGCCAAGATGAAAGAGACAGTGGATGTGGACGGCTGCATCGCGCAAGGGAATTTTGCGCCTGTCAACGACTGGAACCGTAAGCATATCTGGCAATACGGACAGCTCTACACCCCGGCGCAGATTCTCGACCGCGTACTGGGACAGCCTTTCGACCCGCAGTATTATCTTGATTATCTCCGCGACAAATACACGATGCTCTAAGCTGTCATCCCCATCAAAAATAAGCAGGGTTTTCCCATCCGAACATGAGAAGCCCTGCTTTTTTATTTTGAGGAAATATCATTATTTTTTGCTGCCGATCACAATGTGAACGCCAAAACGCTCGCCGCAGCGGGGACAGCGCACTGTATGCTTACCGCGCTGACGGGGCACACGGATAGCCGCTTTGCACTTCGGACAGGTGACGTATTTCTTCTGAGGGAAGTCGCGCATTTTGTCGGTCAGCGTCGGGCCGCCGCTTCCCTGCGAACCGCCTGTGCTGCCGTTACCGCCGTTAAAACCGCTGAATCCGCCGCCGCTGCCGACACGACCGAGCTTTCCCCGCAGCTTGTCCCACAGGTTGAGGAAAACGGCGTTTTCCTTGCTGCGCCGGAAGGTATCGCGTGAAAACACGCGGTAAAAGGCGATGATGAACACCACCCACGACAGGATATTGAAAACCATCAGCTTCCGGAAGAACATATTAAGAATCAACAGAATAAGGTACAGCACCAGCAGCGCGTAATACAACTGGTCGGTGCCGTAACGTCCCTGCATAAACTGACTGAATTTATATCTGAAATTGTTCATGTTTCTACTCCTTTTAATGACAAATCGGAAGACATCCGTACCCGCTGCAACAGCAGCACAACATCTGGGTCAGACACACCACGGAACAGCACTGCGCCGCATTGCTCAATGCCGAACCCACAGAGGACTGCCACGCGGTATATTGGCTGCCGCCCGCTTCGATTTCGCTGAGTGTGCGGCGGTATTCCTCATTCTGCGGGTCAAGCAGCACCGCCTGCCGCGCGTGACGCAGGGCGGTGATCGTATTGCCCGCACCGTAATTGGCAACCGCGCTGAGGTGATACCACTGCGCCCCCTGCACGGTCACAAACCGCAGGCGGTAGATGGCTTCGTCGTACTGCTCCGCCTCGATGCATTCTCTCACGCGGTCAAAGATCGCATAGTCCTCATGGGTATAGCCGCCATCCGCGGAGCGGCTGCTTCTGCCGTACTGCCGTTCGTACTGTTCCCACATATCCGCAAAGGGACTGCCGTAGGACGACGAACCGCCATAGCTGTCGCCGCCTCCGCCCGAAGCGGACGCTTTGCCGCTTTTGATTTCCTCATAGGCGGCGTTGATTTCGCTCATTTTTTTGGCGGCGCTCTCGTCGCCGGGGTTTAAGTCGGGGTGATATTTTTTCGCCAGCTTCCGGTAAGCCTTGGTAACTTCCTCCTTGGAAGCGCCGGGAGATACCCCCAATATCTCATACGGACTCTTCGCCATTCTCGCTGTTCTCCTTTTTCTCCTTCTTTGCGTGCCGATGCTGCTTTGCCTCGTATTTGCGCCAGATGCCCGCGCACAGAATATTCTCTAAAATCTCGCTGTCCTTGCCGACGGGAAGCCGCCGATAGGTGCGCATGAAATCCCCGCCCATCACTTTGAGCATCGCGGGAATTTCCTGCGCGTCCAGTCCCACCAAAGGATTGTACCGTCTGCGCAGCAGGTCGGCGCGAAGGTCGGTGGCCGCGTCGAGAATATAGATAAACCGGCCCAGCGTGCGTCCGAAAGCACGAAGCTCCTGTTCATACGGCTCGCCCTCGTTCATCACGAACAACTCCCCCATCAGCCGTCCAAAGCAGTTGGCAGGCAGATCGGGATTGCATTCCCCATCGTGCTCCAGGTCGGAAAGATGTTCCAGACAGGTGAGGACGGCGCCGCTCTGACGGGGATATTTCCCGCGCAGTTCCTCACACTTCGGCGCATACACCGAGGCTGCAGCCAACGCGGCGGGGTTTTTGTCGTCATGCCAGTCGTCAAGCAGCTTGTAATACATCAGAATCACGTTCATGTCGGCGGCGTAGTCGCTGGCGGCCGTGCGGATTTCCGGGTGCGGCTTCATCGGGTGGACGGCGCAGGTAGCCTCCGAACATTCCTCCGTCAGATCATGTACCGAAGACAGCAGCATGGCCAGAAACGCCATGTCATAGGTGAGCAGCAGGCGGGAGGGCTGGCCGCAGACCTGTTCCAGCGAACGGCAAAGCCCGCAGTACCATCCGCGATAGCGGCTTTTGTTTTCCTCGCTGAGCAGCTCTGTGGCTGCGGTAACAAAACCGAACATGACGTTTCACTCCCTTTGCCGTTTTTTCTTCTACAAAAAAGATTTACACTTTATTATAACCGCAAATCCCTGTTTTGTCAAATACAGGAATTTCTCCCTGCATATCATTGTACGCGAAAAGATTGAGCATCATGCGTTGGCATTTTTACGAAAGTGTAACAAAAGAGCAGAATGCACTGCCCATCAGCACATTCCGCTCTTTTATTTTTGCAACACCCGCACAAAATATTCCACTGTCAGGGAAAGCGAGGGAGTCGCCTCCAATTGCGCACGGTTTTCAGGCTTGACGCGAAGCGTATGCGGCGTCATTTGCAGCAGGTTTCTCAGCTGGGCATTGCTGAGCTTCAGGCGGAAGGAGCGCAGTTCGCAGCTGATCTCTTTCAGATTTCCCTGCGGCGATTTGGGATGTTTGTGCTGCTCAAATACATCGTCATAAATAATCTGTTTCAGCTCGATAAGGTGATTGGTTCCCGCCGTCACCTCCACGACGATGCCGCCCTTGCGAAGAACGCGGGCAAATTCCTCCTCACACACCAGCGAGAACATGGCAGTGATGCCGTCCATGGAGTCGTCCGCTATCGGCAGATGGGAAGCCGTAGCGACAATCCAGCTGATTTGCTTGGAACGGGAGGCCGCCATTTTGACCGCCGCCTTGGAAATATCCGCGCCGATGCAGCGGGCGGTGGGAAATTCCCGCGCGAATTCGGCGGTGTAGTATCCCTCGCCGCAGCCGACGTCCGTCAATGTACAGGGTGGCTCGCCCTGCCGCAGCAGAGCCGCAATCACATCGCTGCAGATCGGCGCGTAATGTCCCTCGTTCAAAAACGCCCGCCGCGCCGCGAGCATTTCGGGGGTATCGCCGGGATGCAGGGAATGCTTCTGCTGCACGGGCAGCAGATTGACATATCCCTGCCGTGCCACGTCATAGGTATGTCTGCCCACGCAAAGCAATGAGCCGCCGATGGCAACCAGTGGCTCACCGCACAGGGGGCAGATGAGATCATTGCAATTGAATTCTACCATGTTTCCATCCAATCTGTGTTATTGTGATCGGGCAAAACCGTCAGCTCACGAAATCGCTCAACTTGAGATCAGGGTCATTCAGATCAATGTCGGCGGTATTCTTGAGTTTTTCGTTGACCTCCGTCACGCCGAAGTGAGGGATATCAGCTCGTTGACCTCTTCAATGGGCAATCCGGTATAAACGGCTATTTTTTCCGAAGCAAGACCGTCCTTGATCATGCGCAGGGCTGTCTTGATGGGATAACTTCTGGCGTTTTGCTTGACGGACTCCACCTGCGCATAGGCCCTTTCCGCTTCGGCTTTGGCTTGCTCCGCTTCGGCTTTGGCTTGCTCCGCTTCGGCTTTGGCTTGTTCCGCTCGGGCGATGGCTTGCTCTGCTTGGGCGTTGGCCTGTTCCGCTTGGGCGTTGGCCTGTTCCGCTTGGGCGTTGGCCTGTTCCTCGGCCTCTTTGCGACCTTCATTAAGCAATTCTTCCCAAAAATCACACATATGATTAACCCCCTTTTTCTCTTGTAATTATACCATTCCTCTCCCTTTTTTTCAACTGATCTTGGGTGTTTTTAGTGTTAATTCGCATAACTTTTGTTATGCAATACAAAACTGACAGACTTGTTTTGTTTGGTAACGTCAACCATCCCGATCTTTCATTTCTACATTGCATATTTTTCTACTTCATCAGCTGCAACTAAATGAGGTGAAATTCACTCTCTACACTCGTGAGGAACTGCATGTAAAATAAATAATCTGGTATTTATGGGAAATCTCCTGCAAGAAATCCTTAGCTGCTTCCACTTTTTGATCGTCCAAATGCGCGAATGGGTCATCCATCACCAACATTGGAGATTCATCCTGATACATAGCATCTACCAAAGATAATCTGATACAGAACTCTATCATGTCTTGGTATCCGGTGCTTAATGTTCTCGTTTCCCGCTGTTTTCCTTCCTCCTCTACAGTGACT
>CAMHAV010000120.1 GCA_946182865.1 uncultured Clostridia bacterium | reverse complement strand
TTTTCATCTTTCCCTCGATTCAACCTATGTATAATTCTTTCGGGATTTTAGGATAAAAATATCTTCCTCTATCAGTCGCAGTCAGGTGACGCGGCGGAGGGTACTTCCTACTTCACCGCGAGCGACAGCACCATTACCACCAATCAGGGCGATACCTTCTATGTCACCAACACCAACAGCGTCATCACCCTGACCAACAACGCCATTGTCAACAACGACGCTTCCGGCGTGTTCCTGCGCGCGGAATCGGCGGCGTGGGGTTCCAGCGGTTCCAACGGCGGCAAAGTGACGCTGCATCTGTCCAACCAGACCGCCGAGGGCGATATAGTGGTTGACAGCGTTTCCACCCTTGCCATGCGTCTCACGGACGGCTCCACCTACAAGGGAACCATCGATGGCGCCAATGAGGCAAGTCAGATCACACTCGAACTGGATGAAAGCTCCGTCGTCATTCTCACGGGCGACTCCTATGTAGACAGCCTGACCAACGCGGTTTCCGATAACAGCAACATTTATCTCAACGGCTACAGCCTGTACGTCGGCGGCGAGAAGGTGTCCGCCAATGACGGCACAGCGCCCGAAGTGACCGTGTCGGGCGGCGCATCGTCGAACGGCGGCGCGGTTGTCACTACCGACAGCGGCGATTCTTTCCCGACAGCGTGGGTGATCGTGGGTCTGCTGGCATTGGCTGCCATTGCGGGCGGCGCGGGATTTGTCGCCGTCAAAGCCTCTAAGAACAAGAAAGCTGCCAAGTAAGGGGTTTCTTCCAATCCTTTCTGATACAATCTGATCTGAGCGAAAAGTCCGCGCGGTGTTTTGTATATCAAAATTCCGCCGGGCTTTTTTAGCGGTCAGGCGATAGATAGGCGCATAGCGTGAGAAGAATAAATGAGAATTTAAGCGCGCAGCGGAGCTGCGCTAAGATAATAGATAATAGATAAGAAATAATAACGAATAGATAGAAGGAAGGCGCAGAGCGCCTTGAATTATATATTCAGCGCGCAAGCGCTCCTTTTCTATTATCTATTCTTTATTATCTATTATCTTAGCGAGCTTGCGAGCGCTCTAAATTCTCGTTTATCGCCGCTGTCCTTTCACCTCGTTGACATTTGGCGTGCCGCATGCTACAATGATAAAAAAATCGGCAGCAGGAGCGAGGAGGATATCTATGCAAAAGAAAGCCGTTCTGTATATCCACGGCCAAGGCGGCAGCGCCGAAGAAGCGGCGCATTACAGACCGTTGTTTCCGTCCTGTGATGTGGTGGGTCTTGCTTATAAGTGCGTTATGCCATGGGAGGCAGGCGCGGAAATCAAAGAAGCGGTCGGCGCTTTGAAGAACCGATATGACGAAGTGCTTTTGATTGCCAACAGCATAGGCGCGTTTTTCTCAATGCATGCCGATATCGGAGAAGACGTGTCGCATGCTTATTTCATTTCGCCCGTCGTTGATATGGAAAAGCTCATCACGGACAGAATGCGCCAAGCCGAGGTGACGGAGGCGGAATTGCGGGAAAAAGGAACCGTTTCTGTCGGTTCCGGGGAGGCACTGTCATGGGACTATCTTAGCTTTGTGCGAAGCCGCCCGATCACATGGAAGGTGCCTACCGATATCCTGTACGGCAGCAAGGATGCTCTGACGTCGATGGAAACGATTGCCGCTTTTGCCGGAAAAAACCGCGCGAGTCTCACCGTGATGGAAAACGGGGAGCACTGGTTTCATACGGAGGCGCAGATGGCGTTTTTGGATGACTGGATAAAGGAAAAGGAACAGGATGTTTTGTGAGATTTGGTTGACCATGCGCTTTCGGGGCGTATTTTTTGCACAAACGCAGAAAAAGTTCTGGCATTTTGGCGCGTTGACATTTGGTCGTTTTCGTGATACAATAATGAAAAAATTCAATACATTCGCATGAACGACACACGTAGTGCTTGGCACATAAATCTGATCACGGTACAATTGCGGCTTGCCCCTGTTTGAACTCCTGCCGATCGGATGGAATGCAGCCGGGCCTGCGTGTTTTTTGCGTTTGTCAAAAAGAAAAGGAGTTATTTTATCATGCCACGCAACCAAGCACAGAGAGCCTTTTTCGCCTTTGTCACCGTCTTTGTCACGGTGCACGCTTATGTCTTTTACAGCCTGTATGTCGTCAACGGCGACACCCTCATGGCGGTCAACCGAGCGCCCAGCGTGCTGCGCGCCATCCACCAACAGGGCGGCGTATATATGATGGGGCGGTTCCTGCCGATCTGGGCGGTGGTTATCGTCGAATTCTGCCTTGCCTATTCGTTGGAAATGCTGGTGGGCAGTCCCTATTCCTTCAAACTGGCCGCAAAATGCTTTGACCCGCGCGAAACCCACCCGGTTCTCTTTGAAACCGCCATCATTTGCGCCACGGTGGGCATCATGTGTCCTGCCATGAGTTTTCTCGCGGCGTGGCTCTATTACCCTTATTACATGGGCTTCCACTTCTTTACGCTGCTCGCCAACTGGCTCAAGCTGGTGTGCCTGAATTTCCCGTTTGCTTTCTTTACCCAGCTTTTTTTCATCCAGCCCCTTGTGCGCACCGTGTTCAGAACGGTGTTCAAAAAGGACATCGAGGCGCGGGAGCAGTCCTTTGGTAAGCCGGCCGCCGAAGTGCTTGCCTTTGAGGAAGAGCAGCAGTCCGAGGCGGATGTCATCGCGGACGTCATGCTGCTGGCCGATCAGATCAAAGAAAAGCTGGCGGCGCAGTACAAATAATTTTTTAGTCAATACTCTGATGAAAACAAGCCCCCGTTTCCCGGCAAAAGAAAACGGGGGCTTGTTTTCATCAGGCGTATGTGTTACAATAAACCAAGAGAGGTGACGGAGGATGACGGTGCAGGATTTTACCATTCACAGCAAAGCCGACTTGATGGAAGCGGTGGAAACCTTTGGCTTTCTGCCCTTTTTCGCCAATTCCGTGGCGGGCTTCTCGGTAGAGGAACACATCGCGCCGGGCTTGTGGTTTACCGACCGCGAAGGGCCGTGGGAGTGGAAAGGCCCCGTCATTCGGGAGACGGGCTGCGCTTACGGCAAATTGTTTGAAAAAAAGGCGGCCTTTGTCAGCCGTCAGTGGTTTCCTCATCTTGCCAATTACCGCCGCGACGGTTACGACTTTGACGCGCGCTGCGAGGACGGGCTGGCCAATCTCCGTGACAAGCGCCTGTATGACCTGATCGGTGACAATGCCCCTGTGCTGTCAAAGCAGCTCAAACAGCTCGGCCACTACGGCAAGGACGGCCATAAGGGATTTGAAACCATTGTCAGCCGCCTGCAAAGTCAGTGTTATGTGGTCATCAGCGATTTTGTCTACCAGCGCGACAAATACGGCCAGACCTACGGATGGGGCGTGGCGCAGTATGACACCCCCGAACGCTTTATGGGAGAGGCCTTTACCGACCGTGTCTACCGCTGCGAGCCGGAGGAATCCCGTGAAAAGCTGCTGGCGCATCTGACCGCGCTGTTTCCCCATGAAAATGCGGCGCGGCTGAAAAAATTCCTTGGCTGACGGACAGAATAGGCGCTGTTTTTGGATGACAACAAAAATCCTCTCCGGACTGCCGCGTGTGCGTGACAAGCCGGAGAGGTTTTGTCTGTGTGGGGAAATCTGCTATTTGGCCGTTTTGTGACGGCTTCTCTGCGCGAGCGCGGCATGTCTGCGCCGCGCGGCGGATGGTTTCTTTTTGGGCGCGGAGATGGCTCTGTCGGTCACAAAGTCCACGATTGCGTCCGAACCGAAATACAGCACGCAGCCGCCGACAAAGACCAGCCCCGTGACGATCAGCTTGTGGGCCATTTTTTTGCGCCGCTTGGCAAGCTCCTTTTTCACCTGCCTGCTGACCGCCTTTTTGATTTCCATGTTCAGTTTCGCCTTGGCGGATTCGCTCAGACTGCTCAGCACGCTTTCCGATTGGCCGGATTTGCCCGATGATTTTATCATTGAGAAACGCTCCTTTCATTTTTTCTGGGGGGATGAATCGCTTTTGCATTGCCTTCATTATACCACACCGACCCGGAAAATACAACCGACAAAATGACAGGGACGTTTTTTTAATTTGCAGTTGCAAAAAGAGCGCCGTGTTGGTATAATGGAAGTCGTACAGTATTTTTATTTTACTATGAAAGGGACATCTGACCATGTATGATACTTTTGACGAAACCTATGAGGTTGAAAATACCGCCGCCCCCGATGACGGATTTGAGGAATTGACCGACGATTTTGAGGATATGGAGGACGATTTTGAGGACATGGACGTGATCGAGGAGGCGGCTTCCGCCGCAGCCGAAGCAGAGGAGAAAGCCCCCGTTACGGCAGCAGACGAGGAACCGGTGGAGACGGAGGAGGATTCCGAATACGACCCCGATGTGGTGGTAGAGGATACGGGCGATTTTCAGAACGAGATTGTCATTTATCAGACGGCCGACGGCTCGGTGGCGCTGGATGTGCCTCTCGAGAATGAAACGGTGTGGCTGACCCAGAAGCAGATGCAGGAACTTTTCGGGCGTGATATCTCCGGCATTTCCCGCCACATCTCCAATGTCTTTAAAGACGGCGAGGTGGAGAAGGAGGGCAACGTGCATTATGTCCGCTCCGAACGCACCGGCAGACCCATTGCCTATTACAGCCTCGACGTGATCATTTCGGTGGGCTACCGCGTCAAATCCAAGCGCGCGGTGGAGTTCCGCAAATGGGCGAGCAGCGTGCTGAAAGAGTACATCCTCAAGGGCTACGCCGCCAACGAACAGCGCATGAAGCAGCTCGGCGAGGTCATCCAGATCATGAAGCGCGCCGAGAATTTGCTCGAAGCCAAGCAGATTCTGGATGTGGTAGACAGCTTCGCGACGGCGCTTGACCTGCTCGACGATTACGACCACCAGTGCATCGCCAAGCCTAAGGGCAGCAACGCGACCTATGTGCTGACCTATGAGGAGTGCCGCGAACTGATCGACAGCATGAAATTCGGCGCGGACAGCGACCTTTTCGGCAACGAGAAGGACGACAGCTTCAAGGCGAGCATTGCGGCGATTTACCAGACCTTCTTCGGGGAGGATGTGTATCCCTCGCTGGAGGAAAAGGCGGCGAATCTGCTCTACTTCGTCACCAAGAACCATTCCTTCTCCGACGGCAACAAGCGCATTGCGGCGGCGGTGTTCCTCTATTTCCTCGACAAGAACGAAATCCTTTTCAAAGAAAACGGCGACAAGATCATTGCCGACTATACCCTCGTGGCGATTACCCTGATGATCGCGGAGTCGAGAGCCGAGGAAAAAGAAGCCATGGTCAGCCTGATTATGAATTTCCTGAACTAAGAGTAGAAGAAAAAGGAGTGTTTCGTTATGCAAAACAAAAAATCTCTGCAAAAAATGCTCGGCATAGGCTTGCTGGGCGCGGTGATGGGATTGGTGGGCGATTTCCTGCTGGGATGGCTGGTGTATCCCGCTTCCGAGATTCCCTACGCCGGCATGATCGCGGGCTGCGCCGATCTGTCCTACGCCCGCATGGGGCTGAGTATCTGCTTCGGCGGCATAGGCATTCCCCTGCAATATTTCGGATTTAAGGCGATCGCCGATATGATCCGCGAAGGAGGACATACCCGTTCGGCGCGTCTTGTTCATTCAGGCGGGGCAGCGACCGCCGCCATGGGTGGCGCGGTGCATATTCTGTGCGTGGTGGCCATGATGCTGGTTCGTGCGGAATGTGACAACGGATTTGACCCCGCGGCAGCCGGAACGCTGCTCGGTACGGTGCCGGATTCCGCCATGCAGTTTTTGCTCTGGGCGCTGCTCCCGTTTACCGCGATATTTTATGTGCTGTATATGATCGGTCTTATTGCCATGTTTGTGGCGTTTGTCCGCCGTTTCACTGTTTTGCCGCGTATCGCCTGTATTTTCAATCCGCTGATCGGCATCGTGCTGATCAATACCGTCACAAAGCTGCTGCCGAATACCCCTTTAGTCAACAGTATCGCCATGGGAAATATGGGATTTGGTTCCCTGCTGGCTTTCGGCGGTATTCTGGCGATGGTAAGTCTGCATCAAAGTGAATGATCGTATGAATCAACCAAACGAGAACGAATTTTTAGAATGTGAAAAGAGATGGGTGTATTGGTGCCTGATCGCGGCGGCGGGATGGTTCGGGGCGTATACCTTTCTGCTGCGGGGCGGCGTGTTCTGCAACGCGCAGACCGCCAATATTGTGCTGTTTGCGATGGCAGTCGGCAAGGGGGACGTGAAAGGCGCGCTCTACCTGCTCATACCCATCACCGCCTACTTTGCGGGGGCGTTCTTTTCCGAATACCTCGGCAAGACGGTCAAACGGTTTCACTTCCTGCGGTGGGATACCATGCTCATCGGGCTGGAATTTCTGGCGGTCATCATTCTGGCGCTGCTTCCGGCGAATGTCCCCAACCAGATCTGCCAGATCACGCTGAATTTCATCTGCTCTATGCAGTTCAATACCTTCCGTCAGCTGGAGGGAACGCCTGCCGCGACCACCTTTGTGACCAACCATATCCGGCAGGTGGGTTCCCATCTTGCCAAATATGTGCGCCACAGGGACGCGGCTTCGGCGGAGAAGGTCAAAACCCACGGGTTGATGATCTGCTTCTTCTTCGCGGGCGGGGTGGTTTCCACCGTCTGCTGCCGGCTTTTCGGCTATCCGTCGCTGCTGGGATCGGCGGCGATCCTGCTGGCGGTCTTTGTCGGACTGGCGCACGCCGACCTGTCCTATGAAAAGAATCTTCTCGAGCGCGTGCCGAGAGGTCATTAAATGAGAATTTAAGCGCGCAGCGGAGCTGCGCTAAGATAATAGATAATAGATAAGAAATAATAACGAATAGATAGAAGGAAGGCGCAGAGCGCCTTGAATTATATATTCAGCGCGCAAGCGCTCCTTTTCTATTATCTATTATCTATTCTTTATTCTCTATTATCTTAGCGAGCTTGCGAGCGCTCTAAATTCTCATTTAGCAGAATAACCATCGCATTTACACCGTTTTTCAGCTTTTACAATCGGCTAATCATTGCAAGAAAAAGGAGTGACACCATGGCGGATGATTTTATGAAAAGCTCCGCGCCGCATTTCAGGCAGACCGACACGCAGCTCTGGACGGAAGCGCACCGTATCTCCGCCCTGTGCATGCTCCTGATCCTGCCGCTGATTCATTACGGCGGACGGGTGATTCTGATGGTGCTGTTCGGCGTGCTGAGCGCCGTGGGAGCCGAGGCGCTTTGGAATTATATAGCCAAGCGTCCGCAGACCGTGAGCGATCTCACTTCGGTGGAGATCGGACTCACCTGCGCGCTGCTCATGCCCGCCTGCGCGCATTATCAGTTGGCCATCTTCACGGCGGCCGCGGCGGTGACAGTGGGCAAAATGCCCTTTGGCGGCACCTACCGCACGCCCTTTGTGCCGGCGGCCGTGGGCTATTGCATGGCGGCGGTCTGTTTTCCCGACGAGACCTTTACCTATTCGCGGCTCAATGAGAACGTGACCGACAAACTCGCCGCCTTTGCCTCCAACGAATCGCTCAGCGCCGCCTATTCACAGCTCGCGCTGCTGCGGCAGGGGCGTGACCCATTCACCCATATCAACGAATATCTTCTGGGCGAAGTGGCCGGGCCGCTGGGGACAACCTCCATTGTGCTGCTGGCCATTGCCGCTGTCTGGCTGCTGGTGGGAGGGGGACTGGCGTGGCAGTGCCTCGTTTCGTTCTCGCTGGCGGGAGCGGTGGTGTCCTTTGGACTGCCCTATCAGACGGCCGGCTCGCTGGTCTATATTTTCTACGATCTGCTGGGCGGCTCCACCTTCTTTTGCTGCGTGTTCATGGCATGTTGTCCCTATTACTGCCCCAAGCTGGCCACGGCGCGGTATCTGTGGGGCGCAGCCTGCGGCACGCTCACGGTGCTGATACAGCACTTCGGCAGTGTGGAGGCGGGCGGCGCGTTTGCCGTGCTGCTGCTCTGCCCCCTTTCCGGCGCCTTTGACCGCATGGTGTGGTACTTCCGCAGCCGGAATATCTCCTATCGCACGGTAAAAGCGGCGCTGGGCAAACGGCTGCAATACCGCATGAAAACACAGCAGGAGCGTGAGCTGGATGAGTTCAAAGAGAAACAGTAGCGGGTGGTCGCGGCTGACCGATTACGAGTCGGAAAGCGGCGAAAAACATCCCATGCTGCTGCACGCCGCGGGTGTGGCAACCATTGCGGCGGCCTGCACCAACGCCGGAAACGCGCTGACGCTGACGCTGATCATGCTGCTGCTTTGCGTGGGAATGTCGGTGGTGTATATGTACGAGCGCGGGGAATACAGACAGCCCATGCGCAGTGTGGTGTATCTGGTGCCGTCGGCGCTGCTGGCCTGCGGATGCGGGATGCTGCTCAACGCGGCGTCCCCCGTGTGTGCCGACAGCATCGCTATGTATCTGCCCGTCGCGGCGGCGGATTCGCTGGTGCTGGCGCGGCTCCAGCCCGACGCGCCCTTTGTGTCGCCGAGCCGTGCGCTGCCTGAAGCGCTGGGCCTGTGGTGGATGTACGCGGTGATGGCGCTGCCCATCGGCGCGCTGCGGGAACTATTGACAAGCGGAACCCTGTTCGGACTTCGCGTCTTTTTCAACGTAGGCGCGCAGGGATTGACGCTCCCCTTTGCCGGGTTCCTGCTGCTGGGCTTCGGTCTGGCTATCCGGCAGAGCCGGAAGGACAGTGCCGTCCGATGATGGGAAACTATTTTTGATTTGATATGAAATGAAAAACACGACCCTTTGCGTAGGCGCGTCAGCGCTGTGCAAGGGGTCGTGTCAGCTTATGCAGGGCAGGCGATTGTAAAAGCAAATGAGAATTTAGCGCAGTAGGAATAAACAAAAAAAGAAAAAGAAGAAAAAGCGAAGCGCAACTAGTGTACTGACACGATGACATTTATATTTACAGAGAATGAGATTGAGGAAAAG
>CAMHAV010000119.1 GCA_946182865.1 uncultured Clostridia bacterium | reverse complement strand
GGATTTATTTTATCAAGACGGTGGCGGGCGGTAACACCGATGAGCCGGGTCTGTTTAATGCCACATTTGAAAGGGAACCCTTTTACACCTTTACTCACGGCCTGCCTTTTTTGAGTCGTGTCGGCCGTTATGCCCGGTCAAGGGTGATGGAAGTCGTCAATAAAAAAATCCTGATGAAAATGAAAAAAGGCATTATCCAATACAGACCCAACTATCAAAAATGCTGTGACCTGATCGCCCGGCGCGGAATGGTCAACGGCGCCCGGACAATTCCCGGCGCTTTTACGGATTGGGACAATTCTCCGCGCAGACAGTTTAATTCTACGGTGTTTGAAGGCGTTTCCCCGGAAATCTTTGAAGACTGCCTCAGAGCACAGTATCGGAAAGCAGCAGAAGCGGGAAGTCCTTTTGTTATCATTAACGCGTGGAACGAATGGGGGGAAGGGAATTACCTGGAACCGGACCAATATTACGGAGACGGTTTTTTGCAGGCTGTGAGAAATGTGAAGGAGATGGCAAAGTGAACCGTAAAATAAAGAGTATTGCCTTTTATCTGCCTCAATTTCATCCTATTCCGGAAAACGATGAAGCATACGGTGAAGGTTTTACCGAATGGACGAATGTAAAAAAGGCGCAGCCCTTGTTTGAAGGGCATTACCAGCCCCGTGTTCCGCTGCATGAAGATTATTATTCACTTCTGGATCCGCAGGTGATGGTGGAGCAGGCACGGCTTGCCAAGCAATATGGCGTCTACGGTTTTTGTTATTACCATTATTGGTTCAGCGGAGGCAAAAAACTGCTGGAGAAGCCGGTGGAAATGATGCTCGAAACGCCTGCCATAGATATTCCCTTTTGTTTGTGCTGGGCAAATGAAAATTGGTCCAAAAGATGGGATGGCGGCGATAACGGCATTATTGCCATGCAGTCTTACGGCGATCTCGAAGACGTCAAAAATCATGTGGATTATTTATGCCGCTTTTTTGAGGATTCCCGCTATATCCGGATTGACGGCGCGCCGCTGCTGCTGATCTACAAACCGGAACTGATTCCGAACCTCACAGAGGTCGTCAGTTGCATCCGGGAGCAGGCAGAGGCGAATGGTTTCAGCGAGATCAGGCTGGCAGTGCAGTATCCGAAGTATTATCTGGATGGCCAGGGGCTGGATCTGTTCGATTATTATATCCAGTTTGAGCCGGCTTTGAATTTTGAAAAGACCATTACCTGGCGAAAAGCGATCAAGAATATAATGATTAAGCTGGGGTTAAAAAAGTTTTCACAGTCTTTGCGAAATTCAAACGCTTATTACGCGATCAAGACAAATCCAAGCCATCATGACTACGATGAAGTGTGGAGTCAGATTGTCAATGACCGATGTGAAGATCGCAGGGTGATTCCCTGCGGCTTTGTCGATTGGGACAACACGGCCAGAAATAAATCGGGGCATGTGTTTGACGGGGCTTCGCCGGAAAAATTCCAGCACTATCTGTCGCAGCTTGTTAAAAAAGTGAGCGAAAGTGACGCGGCTGATATGATTTTTATCAATGCGTGGAATGAATGGGCAGAAGGGTGCTACCTCGAACCGGACGAGAAATATGGTTATGCCTATTTAGAGGCGCATAAGGCGGCTCTGGAACAAAACGGGCAGTAACATAGTTTATGACGATTCTTTTGAAGGATGGAGATCGGGACAATGTGGATTAAGACGAAGTATGATCTGTTGAAAAACCGAAAAAAATGGAGGCGCCGCAACGGTCATAATGAGACAAGGGCTGTTAATGTATTTCCGGCAGAGTTGGTAACCGTCGGAAAAAAAACATACGGTGATCTGTATGTTCTGGCTTTTGATTCATCCAGTCGACTGACCATTGGAAATTTCGTCTCCATCGCGCCCAATGTGGCTTTCATGCTGAGCGCCGATCATTTTCTCGATCATATTTCCACCTATCCCTTTAAAGCCAAGTCGGACGAACAAGCTCTGGAAGGACTTTCCAAGGGCGACATTACAGTGGATGATGACGTTTGGATTGGCTATGGCGCAGTCATTCTTTCCGGCGTGCACATCGGACAGGGCGCTGTTGTGGCGGCGGGCGCGGTGGTTACAAAGGATGTTCCTCCGTATGCCATTGCGGGAGGCGTGCCTGCTAAGGTGATGAAGTACAGATTTTCCGATGATCTGATTGCAGAACTGATGAAAGTGGATTTCAGCCGATTGGATGAAGCGATGATAAAACTTCACGAAAAGGAGTTGTATCAGACATTGGACAATGTCAGTCAATTGCACTGGCTGCCTGAGAAGGATTGATCGGAACAGCAGATTGTTGATAAGATGAGGGGAAGAAAAAATGGCGAATGGTGCATTGTTGTCGATTTGTATTCCGACCTATAAAAGAGAGGAAATATTGACACAGTTGATTCACAGTATTCTCTCGCAAGAGGTGGATACGTCGTTATATGAGATATGCATTACAGATAATTCCGAGACAGATGAGACGAAGCAGGTCATTGAAACGCAGTTTTCCCATGTACCAAATCTGGTTTACAAAAAGGTGGTCTGCAAAGGATTTCTCAATTCAATAGAGGCTTTGAAGCTGGGACAAGGCAAATTTCTCAAGCTTCACAATGATTACAGTATTTTTAACCAAGGGGCTTTGGCGAAAATCATAGGGACGCTTCAATTGGCGGAACAGGAACATGCAGAGCCTTTCTTTACATTGGGCAAGCTTAACAATCCTCAGGATATCATGATATTTGACGACTATGATTCCTTTATGTATAATATTTCCCTTCAAGCGACATGGAGTTCTGCTTTTTGCATCTGGAAGGAATCCTTTGACGCGATCATGGAGACAGGCGTGGTTCCTAATTATATGTATCCGCACACCTCTTTTTTGCATAGGGCGACGGATTATCCCAAATACCTTGTGGATAACGCAGAATACGTGACCAATGTGGAACCGAAGAAAAAGGGCGGTTACAATCTGGTTGACAATTTTGTCAGAATCTATCTCACGATGGTAAAGGAAGACCTTCTTCAAACGGGAGCGATCACACAGAGAACCTATGAAAGAATAGAAGATGATATTCTGAATTTTTGTGCGGAATGGTATTATACCGTAAAAAGACTTCCGGAACGGTATACATTCCGTTTTGATGATGAGGAAAAAATCGTTGAACAGACATGCGGCAGCGAAGGTTTGCAAAAATACAGAAAATATAAGAAGATCAACCGTGTGAAGCATGTGGGGAAGACCGGCAAGATGGTTCTTGCCAGGATGATAAAAAAAGGGCAGCGTTAAAGTAAAACACGAAAACCTTTTTATTTTTGTTTGTAATAAGGAGCGTAAAAAAATGGCTGGTAAGATAAAAAAGTGGATTAAAAAATCATGTCAGGGTGCAATGGAGGATCAGACCATTCAGATGGCGATGATTGTATCCAATTTAATTGCAACGCAGGCGCTGCACAGGGAAACGTTTCTGCCCTTTAAGAATTACTGCAACGGCAAAAAGGAAATTGTGGTATGCGGCGCGGGGCCTTCGCTGAATGATTATCAACCCATCGAAGGAGCCTTGCATATCGGCGTCAACAGGGCTTTTTTGTATGAAAAAGTGAATTTTGATTTTATTTTTGCGCAGGATTATGAAGGCATCTATATGGTGGAAGAGGAGATTGTGCAATACAGACCTGACTCGTGTGTCAAGTTTTTGGGAACACAGATCATTGATCACAAAAAAATTCCCGAGTCGCTCATTATCAGAAGCAAAGCGAGAAAATTCGATACCGACTGGTATATTCCCGGCACGGGAACAGGCGGTCAGTTGGTGGTGGATCTGGACAGGAAGCCGCTGTGCAATATGTATAATGTCGGTCAGTCGGTCATGCAGCTGGCGCTGTATATGAATCCGAGCAAAATATATATTGTCGGCTGTGATATGTCCGGCAATCATTTCGCCCCGGGCCACCAGACAGAGGAACAGGTGAAGCAAGAAGGGCTGGAACTGAAAAAAATATGGGAAAGAGATACGCAAGCCCTCATCGCACGCTGGAAGGAAATCAAAGAATTTGCGAGGATCTATTATCCTCAGACAGAGATTGTTTCGGTGAACCCTATCGGATTAAAAGGAGTGTTTACCGATCTGTATCAGCATTGAACGCAAGTGGAGCAAATGGAGAAGGATGATAAAGTAATATTGGGAGGAATTACCAATTGAGTGACAGTCGTTCAAAAAACGCAACGCGAAATATAGTCAGCGGGACATTCAATAAGATTCTGACTTTGTTTTTGCCGTTTCTCATCAGAACAGTGATTATCAGACAGCTTGGAGCGGACTACCTCGGTTTAGGAAGCTTGTTTGCCTCCATCCTTCAGGTTTTGAATATGACGGAACTGGGTTTTTCCAGTGCGGTTGTCTTCAGTCTGTATAAGCCCATCGCGGAAGGCGATACCGAAACCATCTGCGCGCTGCTTTCCTTTTATCGGAAGGTGTATAAAATTGTCGGCGCAGTCATCACGGTATTGGGGCTGTTATTGATTCCTTTTCTCCCTTATCTGATTAAGGACGGAGAGTATCCTTCCGATATCAATTTGTATGTGCTTTATTTGCTCAATCTGTTTGCCACTGCCGTGAGCTATTTTGCCTTTGCTTATAAAAGTGTCATACTTACGGCGTCACAGCGGCAGGATCTGATCAGCAACATAGACAGCTTTTCCAATGTTTCCAAATATGTGATTCAGATTATCGTTTTGATTATTTGGAAAAACTATTATCTTTATTTCATTTGGAACTTGTTTTTTGTCATCGCCAATAATTTTATTGTGGCGTATGTCACCAACAAATACTACCCTCACTATCAGCCCAAGGGTACGATCACGCAGGCTTCCAAGTCAGAGATCGTGCAGAAAATCAAAGGCATCGCCATCGGAAAGTTTTCGTTTGTTGCCAGAAATTCTTTTGACAGCATCGTGCTCTCGATGTTCTGCGGATTGACAGATGTGGCGATTTATTCCAATTATTATTATGTTTTTTCCTCCATCATTGGCTTTATTGGCGTATTGGTGCAGGCTTTAACAGCCGGTGTGGGAAACAGTGTCGCCACGGATACAGTGGAAAAGAATTATTATGATTTCAGACGATTTTATTTTATTTTCAGCATGATTGGCGGTTTCTGTACGGTATGCCTGTTCTGTCTGTATCAGCCGTTTATGCATGTATGGGCCGGAGAAGAATTAACCGCGTCGTTTGCCGTTATGATTCTGTTCTGCGTCTATTTTTACATTACACAAATGGGACAGGTCAGGGCAATGTATTCCAATGCCGCCGGAATCTGGTGGGAATTGAGAGGCATAAGCATTGCCGAAATGGTTTTCAATCTCCTGTTGAATTTCGTTTTGGGTTATTTCTGGGGAATGAGCGGCATTCTCTGGGCGACAATTATTACGGCGTTCCTTTGCTCGATTGTCGGGTTTACGATTGTAACATATCGTGTCTATTTCAAGCGTAATGCGATGGATTACTTTAAGGACAGCGGTATTTATGTCGTGTCAACGGTTGGCGTGGCATTGATTACCAGTCAGGTATGTGGATTGATTCATCAAGACAGCTGGCTGTTTTTGTTTGTGAAAGCCATCATTTGTTCTGTGGTAAGCGTTCCTTTGTTTTTTGGCGTTTTTTCGATTTCACCAAGATTCAGGGACTATTTCAAGAGCATTGTTAAGAATGTAACTTCAAAAAAGATGTTAAAAATTCATATGTAAAACGTATGATATAATCTGCCTGCCACGTTTTTATAAATTTGCAAAAATTAAGGTGAAAAGAATTGAAGGCTATCAGCACCCGTCTTGAAAATGTGGAGTGTGTTATTGCGATCCAAGAGAGAAATCCCCTGCATACCAATTTATGCAATCAAATAAATGAGATTTGTTATGTTGATTCTGTGCAGGAAGCCAAACAACTGCACGAGAAAAAACCAAACAGTTGCATTGTGGTGCCCGACGGATTTTCCAGTGAAGAAATGACGAAATGGGAATTAACAGAGTTTCAGGATTACTTATTTGAGAGGTATCTGTTTAAAAAACTGGTAGTTGTCTACGGTAATTGTCATACAACAGTGATTTCTGATTATCTGGAAAACTGCAAGGCATTTAATGAACAATATGTCCTGTATCGAATGAAGCCTATTCATATGATAGAAGATGTTTCCTATCTTGATTCCCCCTTTTTTCAGGTCTGCGACGTCTTTATTCATCAAAGCATCCGATTAGGCAATCGTTACGGTGAGGCTTATGCGTCGGAAAACATCATCAAACGGTTACAAAAGAGTTGTGTCGTTATTGCCATCCCCAATGTATACCGCATGCCGGTTTGTTTTTTTCCGCAGTATTCAAAAGACACGGAATGGGGAGATAAAACGGGAACCTGGTTTTTCAGAGATTCTCTGCTGGATCAATACGCCATAAAAGGGGTTTCGGCTCGTCGGGCCTGTCAGCTTTATCTTAGCGATCATTCCTTTTCTTCTTCCTATCTTGATCAGGAATTGGAGAATTTCTTTGAAAAGGTGAAAAAAAGAGAAACAGACTGGGACGTAAAATGTCTGGCGTATATCAAAAATCATTATCAGTCAGAGCAGCTTTTTTATGATCCTAATCATCCCACCAACACTTTTTTATTGTATATTACAGAAGAAGTTTTAAAACTCTTAGGCGTTGCTTATGATGAAAACGCCTTGCATTCGCTTGCGGTCGGTACATTAACCGGTTTCGAAATGCCCTTGTTGCCTGAAGTCAAAGCGCATTTTGGCATGCACTTTCCTGACAGCGACAATATGAGAATGCATGGCAGAAAATTAAAGCAGCGCCATATGGATACGAGAGAATACGTTTCTCAGTATCTTGCGTTTGAATGGCAGAATGAACAGGTTCCGTTTTGGTACAGGTGTATATCATTTGTCAGATTCTATTTGATCAAGATATCCGGCAAGGCGGAAATGTTTCTGAATAAGTTTAATAAACAGTGAAGTGAACGTATGTTCTTAGATGCAGGCTGTTTTAGCAGAAAGGCAGATTAATAAAAATGAAAGTGGTATCATTTATTCCGATCAAACTGAACAACCAGCGGCTTCCGGGAAAGAACACAATGCTTCTCAACGGACGTCCGACCTGTGACTATATTTTTGAGACGATCAGCAATGTGGATACGATAGATGAAAAATATGTGTATTGCAGCGATGAGGCCATCAAGCCTTATATCGCGCCTTATGAAGACAAAGGGCTTCGTTTTTTGAAGCGTGATACCTATCTGGACGGTTTTCAGGTAAAAGGACTTGAAATCATCGAGCGTTTCGTGAATGACGTCGATGCGGACATTTATGTCCTCACCCATGTCACGCAGCCCTTCACCAAGAGCGAATCTATCAGGAACGCACTGGAAAAGGTGACGTCAGGCGAATATGATTCCGCGTTTTCGGCGGTGGTTTTGCAGGATTATATGTGGATGAACGGAAAGCCCTTCAACTATGATATGAAAAACATTGTCCGCACGCAGGATCTGGAGCCGATCTACATGGAAACCGGCGCATTCTTTATTTTCCGCAAGGAAGTATTTACCAAGCTGGGGCAGCGAATCGGAGAACATCCCTATATCTATGAGATTGATCAGTTTGAGGCTGTGGATATTGATACAGCGGAGGACTTTGAATTTGCCAAGGCTGTGGCGGCTTATTTAGGGAATCAATAAGAGAGGAAGATCGTTTATGAAAAACGTACGTGTGCTTGATTGTACACTCAGAGATGGGGGGCGTATCATCGACTGTGCTTTCCCCGATCAGGAAATCAAGGAAATTTCCTTTAAGCTGGCGGATGCGAAAATCGACATCATTGAGGTTGGATTTTTGAGAGACTGGAGAAAGGTGAACTATAAAGGGGACAGTACATTCTTCACCGACGTGGAGCAGATAAGGCCGTTTGTCAACCGGGAAAAGAAAAACACGCTCTACACAGCCTTCATTGATTTTGGTATGTGCGACATAGACACGCTCAAGCCTTATGATGGCACCTCTATTGACGCTGTCCGTTTTGGTTTTACCAAAAAGAACTATGATGAACAGTATGATGAAGTGATCAGATGGGCACGCGTCATCAAGGAAAAAGGCTACAAGCTGTTTGTGCAGGGCGTCAATTCCTTAAATTACACTGATCTGGAGCTTCTCGAAGTGGTGCAGATGATCAATGAAATTCATCCCTACAGTTTTGGCATCGTGGATACTTACGGCGCTATGTATATGGATGATGTGGACCGTCTTTACGGTCTGATCGATCACAATATGCTCCCGGATATCTGCATCAATTTCCACTCTCACAACAATTACCAGCTTTCCTTTGCCTTTGCGCAGGAAGTGATCAAGCTGAGCGGCACAGGCAACCGGAAGATCATCATTGACGGAACGCTGGGCGGCATGGGAAAGGTGGCCGGCAATCTGAATACCGAGTTGATTGTGGATTACCTTGTCCGCAAGAAGCACTATGATTACGAATTTGAAGATATTCTCGATATGCTTGATGATTACATCTACAAGTATTCACTCGAACACACATGGGGGTATTCCACCGCCGCGATGATGGCGGGCGTTTACAAGTCGCACCCTAACAATATCATTTATCTGACGGAGAAATTCCGCCTCGATACCAAAGATATCGGAAAGCTTCTTTCCATGATCGACCCGGCGACAAGACAGCGGTATGATTACGATAATATTCAGAGACTATACACCGAGTATATTGCTGATAAGATTGACGATCATGAGGCGATTGCCGCTCTTAAAGATCGCATAGAGGGAAAAGAAGTTCTCATCATGGTGCCGGGAAACATGCTGAATACATATAGAGAAAAAATTACAGACTATATGGAGCAGAACCAGCCGATTGTCATCAGTGTCAATTTTGTGGCCGATTATCCCTCCGCGATTGCTTTTTTTGGAAATCAGAAGCGGTATACAAGATTGCAGGAAAAAAGAGCCGGTCGGGAGGTCATT
>CAMHAV010000118.1 GCA_946182865.1 uncultured Clostridia bacterium | reverse complement strand
TTGACAATGATATGGTATCACTCACCAATCCCAAATTTCCGCTGTTCGGCAAGGAAATGAGCGTCGAAGAACTGACTGCGAAGCTGTCACTCTCTGACGCAAATGACCATTTGAAAGCCTTTGTTTCTCCTGCGAAAACGGAGGAACAACAGTCCTATACCAGCACTGTAGAAGCAGTTTATCCCGCCGTCGAAAACGGTTTGCCCTACGATGTGGTAATCGAAAAGCTGCATATTGACGAGCCAGAGCAGACTGTTTCCCAAGAACAGCCGGTTATTTCTGAGCCTCAACAGCAGCAACTTTCCGCAACAACTGTTTCTACCGAAAAGCATAATTTCCGCATCACTGACGACGCGCTGGGCGTGGGCGGCGCAAAGGAGAAATTTCAGAATAACCTTGCAGCGATTCACCTGCTTCATCAATTGCAGGAGGAAGACCGTCTGGCAACGCCGGAAGAGCAGGAAATTCTTTCCAAATACGTCGGCTGGGGCGGCTTGTCAACGGCATTCGATGAGCAAAACGCTTCATGGGCAAATGAATACGTGGAGTTGAAATCAGCCCTGAATCCCGCCGAATATATGGCGGCGATGGAATCCACCCTGACCGCCTTTTATACCCCGCCGGTCGTTATCAAAGCCATGTACGGTGTGCTTGAAAAACTAGGATTTTCGCAGGGCAACATTCTGGAACCGTCCTGCGGTGTGGGCAATTTTTTCGGCTTACTGCCCGAAAGCATGGCACAGTCCAAACTTTACGGCGTGGAGCTCGACCCGCTCACCGGCGGCATTGCCAAGCAGCTCTACCAAAACGCCAATATCGCCGTGGAGGGCTTTGAGCAGACTAATCTCCCTGACGGTCACTTTGACGTCGTGATTGGCAATGTTCCGTTTGGGGATTACCGGCTCGATGACAAGCGTTACAATGCGCAGAATTTCATGATTCACGATTATTTCTTTGCGAAGGCACTTGACAAGGTGCGTCCGGGCGGCGTGGTCATGTTCATCACGTCCAAAGGCACGATGGACAAAGCGAATAATGAGGTGCGAAAATATATCGCCCAGCGTGCGGAGCTTCTCGGCGCGATTCGTCTGCCGGACACCGCCTTCAAGGCGAATGCCGGCACGGAAGTCACCAGCGACATCATCATTCTGCAAAAGCGGGAGCGCGTCATCGACGTGGAACCGGATTGGATTTATCTGGAAAACAATCCCGACGGCATTGTCATCAATGATTATTTTGTGGAGCATCCGGATATGATCTGCGGCGAAATGCGCGTGGAACAGAACCGTTTCGGAAAGCTGGAAGCCGTGTGCAAGCCGGTTTCCGATATGCCTTTGGAGGCAAGTCTGGAGTATGCGACGAGTTTTATCAATGGCAGCATTCCGGAGAGAGAACCCGTTGCCATTGACGAAGTGTCCGACGCGGCGCAGGAAATCATTGAAGCAGACCCTAACGTGCGGAATTTTTCCTATGACATGATGGACGGAAAAATCTATTTCCGAGAGAATAACGTGATGGTTCCCGCCGATGTTTCCGTCACTGCGGAGAACCGCATCAAGGGATTGATCGAAATCCGTGACTGCGCGAGAAGGCTCATTGAGTACCAGTCGCTCGATTATTCCGACGATATTGTAAAGAGCGAACAGGAAAAACTCAATATTCTGTACGACCGTTTCACCGAGAAATACGGCTTAATCAACAGCCGCGGCAACTATCTTGCCTTCTCGCAGGATGAGAGTTATTTCCTGTTATGTTCTCTGGAAGTGCTGGACGACGATGGCAATTTCAAGCGCAAGGCGGATATGTTTTCCAAGCGCACAATCAAACCGCACCATGAAATCAGATCTGTGGAAACGTCGAGCGAAGCACTGGCAGTTTCTATCGGTGAAAAAGCGTGTGTCGATCTGCCCTATATGTCACAGCTCACGGGCAAGTCCGAGGAAGAAATTATCGGGGAATTGCGCGCCGTGATCTACCGTGAACCCAACACCGACCCGCCGAAATACGTTCCCGCCGACGAATATCTGTCCGGCAACGTGCGTCAGAAATTGCAGATAGCGGAGATTGCCGCCAAGAATGACGACGAATTTCAGGCGAATGTGGAGGCACTCCGACAGGTCATTCCCAAAGACCTGACCGCTGCCGAAATCAATGTCCGTCTCGGCGTGACGTGGATTCCGCCACAAGATATCAAGCGGTTTATTCTCGATACGTTCTCCCCGTCCTTCTATGCAGCGCGGGAAATCAAAGTGCGGCTGTCGCCCTTCAGCGGGGAATGGTTCATCGAAAACAAGAGCGCGGACAACATGAATATCATCGCATTCAACTCGCTCGGTACGGAACGCGCTTCCGCCTACCGGCTGCTGGAGGACGCGCTGAACCTCAAGGAAACGCGCATTTATGACTATATCGTGGAGTCGGACGGCAGCAAAAAAGCTGTCTTCAACGCCAAAGAAACAATGGCGGCGCAGGCGAAACAGGAGCTGATCAAGCAGGCTTTCAAGGACTGGATTTGGAAAGACCCAGAACGCCGCGAGCGTCTGACGCGGTATTACAACGACACTTTTAATTGTGTCAGACCGCGAGAATACGACGGCAGCCATATTCATTTTGTCAGCATGAATCCCGAAATTACGCTCCGTCCGCATCAGGTCAATGCCATCGCGCACATTCTTTACGGCGGAAATACGCTGCTGGCGCATAAGGTTGGTGCCGGCAAGACCTTTGAAATGATTGCCGCAGCGGAGGAGAGCAAGCGTCTCGGACTGTGCCATAAGGCGATGTTCGTCGTGCCGAATCACCTTGTCGGGCAGTGGGCGTCGGAATATCTCCGGCTCTATCCCAGCGCGAATATTCTGGTGACAACCAAGCAGGATTTTGAAAAGTCCAAGCGCAAAAAATTCTGCGGCAGAATTGCCACCGGCGACTATGACGCGGTGATCATCGGACACAGCCAGTTTGAAAAAATCCCCATGAGCATGGAGCGTCAGGTTATGCAATTGGAACAGCAGCTCGACGAAATCCAGCAGGGTATTGAAGAAGCGCAGGCGCGGAAGGGCGACCGTTACACCGTTAAAGAGCTGATGCGCATGAGGAAAGGCGTGGAGGCAAAACTCAAAAAACTCAACGATACTTCCCGCAAAGACACCATGATCAACTTTGAAGAATTGGGCGTCGATATGCTGTTTGTGGACGAGTCGCACCTATACAAGAACCTTTATCTTTATACAAAAATGCGTAATGTGGGCGGCGTCGCGCAGACGGAAGCACAGAAATCCAGCGATCTGTTTATGAAATGCCGGTATCTCGACGAGATCACCGGCGGGCGCGGCATCGTCTTTGCGACCGGAACTCCCATCAGCAATAGCATGGTCGAAATGTATTCCATACAGCGATATTTGCAGTACGGAACGCTGGCACAACGTGGATTGCAGCACTTTGACGCATGGGCGTCCACCTTCGGAGAAACCGTCGCGGCACTGGAGCTTGCGCCGGAAGGCACGAATTACCGGTTGAAAACGCGCTTTTCCCGCTTCTACAATCTCCCCGAACTCATGCAGATGTTCCGCGAAGTAGCGGATATTCAGACTGCCGATATGCTGAAATTGCCGTTTCCAAAGGTCAATTATCACAACATTAAAACCCAGCCCAGCGAAATCCAGCTGGATATGGTGGAGGGACTGGCGACACGCGCGGAGAAGGTACGTTCCGGCGCGGTGGACCCGCATCTGGACAATATGCTTGCCATCACCAACGACGGCAGAAAACTCGCGCTCGACCAGCGTATGCTCAATCCCATGCTGCCCGATAACCCCAACAGCAAGGTCAACGCCTGCGTGGAAAATGTCTACCGGATATGGGAAGAACACGCCGATACGAAGGCGGCACAGCTCATTTTTTCTGATCTTTCTACCCCAAAAAATGACGGTTCTTTCAACGTTTACGACGATATCCGCGCCAAACTGGTGCGCATGGGAGTCCCCGAAGAACAGATACGCTTCATTCATGAAGCCGACAGTGACGCGCAGAAAAAAGAGCTTTTCGGCAAAGTCCGCAGCGGTGAGGTGCGGATTCTTCTCGGCTCCACACAGAAAATGGGCGCGGGAACCAACGTGCAGGACAGACTGATTGCACTGCATAATTTAGACTGTCCGTGGAAACCAAGCGAGCTGGAGCAACGGCAGGGAAGAATAGAACGTCAGGGTAATATGTTTCCTGAAGTAGATGTTTTTCGTTACGTTACAGAACGGACATTTGACTCGTACAGCTGGCAGCTTGTGGAGACGAAGCAGAAATTCATCGGTCAGATCATGACGAGCAAAAGTCCTGTCCGTTCCGCGGAGGATGTGGACGAGGTGGCGTTATCCTTTGCGGAAGTCAAAATGCTGGCTACCGGCGACGAGAGAATCAAGCAGAAAATGGATCTGGATATTCAGGTTTCCAAGCTCCGCGTCCTCAAGCAGAGCTATCTCAGCGAGCATTTTGCGCTGGAGGATAAGGTGCTGAAATACTATCCCAAGACCCTTCGGGAGTGCGAACAGCACATCGCTTCACTGGAGCAGGACGCCGCCACCGCCCAGCAGAACCCGCCGCCCAGCGACGGTAAATTTGGCGGCATGACGCTCGGCGGCATGGTGTACGATGAAAAAGCCGACGCGGGAACCATGCTGATTTCGCTTTGTCAGAAGAATACTTCCACCGAATCCGTCACCATCGGCAGCTATCGCGGCTTCCGGCTGGAAACGCGGTACGACAGCGTATTCAATCATTATTATCTCATGCTGGCTGGAAAAACCAAGCATTCGGTGGAGCTGGGCAGCGATGCACACGGCAATATTATCCGTTTGGACAATGAAATTGCGCGTATTCCGAAGAAACTGGAGGCGGCGCGGACGCTGCTGGCGGATACGCAGGCACAGTTGGAGAACGCCAAAGCGGAGTTGGAAAAGCCCTTTGCACAGGAAGAGGAATTACGGGAAAAAAGCGAAAAGCTCAACGAACTCAACATTGCGCTCAACGCCAATCAGGGCGAACAGCCCGTGATGGATACCGAACCGGAACAGGACGGCGGCGGTGCAAGCACGAAAAAATCCGTTTGTCAAGCCCGCTGATATTGTCGTTTGCACATTTGTTTTTCCATAATATATGTTATATGATGGAGAAAATATTTCATCGGAGGCATGATATTGATGGAAAAGGAAATTCAGTTTGAAACGCTGATCGACGTGCGCAGCGACGCATTCGCGGATTATTGGAGCGGGATTATCGGCAAGCTCCGCAAGAGCAATCCCGCTTACCGCGAGATGGAAAAGCAGATCGGGATACTCTATGAGCAATTCCCAAAGGTGCAATCGGTACTGGACAATGACAAATCCTGCAATCTGACGGAGGAAGAATGCGGCGCACTGCTCCAGATTCTCACCGTGCAGAGCAGGCTCACGGTCATGCAGCAGGAGGCGATTTATCTGCGCGGCTGTTATGACGGAATCGGTTATCTGAAAAAAGCAGGTTTATTTTGAGTGTTTTGAGCGAATAAAGGCGATGTCGGAACCCAATCCGGCGTCGCCTTTTTACATAGGAATACAGCGAAAGGAAGTGACGATTCATGAGCAATCCGAATTATGTTCCGCCGGAGTTGGTGGAAAAGGCGCGGGAGATTGACCTGCCGACTTACTTTGAGATGTTTGAGCCGGGGCAGCTCAAGCGTCTGTCATCGGGCGTTTACTGCACCAATGAGCATGACAGCCTGAAAATGTCCAACGGCAAATGGTTCTGGTGGTCGCGAGGCGTGGGCGGCAAAAATGCCATTGACTTCCTGATGAAGTGCAGACAATACCGCTTTCAGGACGCGGTGCTGCTGCTTACCGGGGGCATGACACAGCATTCTCAGCCATTCCGCACAGAGCAAAGTGACAAGCCTGCGACTGAAAAAGTGTTGCTTCTCCCGCCGAAAAACGGCAGCAATGACAGGGTAATTGAGTATCTCTTCGGGCGCGGAATTGATCTGAAACTCATTCAGGACTGCATTGCCGTGGGCGTAATTTACGAGAGCGCAAGGTATCACAACGCGATTTTCGTTGGCAAGGACGGGAACGGAGCGCCGCGCTACGCCGGTTGCAGAAGTACCACAGGCAGCTTCAAGGGCGACGCTTCCGGCAGCGACAAGCGATATTCCTTCCGCCTGCTTGCCAAGCATCCCACCGATTCAGTGCATTTGTTTGAAGCCGCGATTGATTTACTGTCCTATGCCACCTACCTGAAATGTCAGGGAAAGGACTACCGTGCGGAAAATCTGCTGTCGTTATCGGGCGTGTATCAGCCGCAAAGAAACATCAGCGAGAGCAAAATTCCCGTTTCGCTGGAGAAATTCTTGACAGAAAATCCGCAGATTCACACCGTTATTCTGCACCTTGACAACGACCGCGCAGGGCGATGGAGTACCGCCGCGCTTAAAGAAATCATGCGTGACAGGTGGGAAATCATCGACGATACACCGCCCCGCGGCAAGGATTTCAACGATTTCCTGCGGCTGTATCTTGGTGTTCCGACAGCAAAAACAAGCCATGAATCCGTCAGGTGATATGGATTGACTTTGGCTGATTGGTGTGGTAGAATGTTTTTGAAATAGAAAACTAATCAAGTTATTGGAGGAAAATATCATATGAATGTTTCAGAATTTAATGCGAATGAGACTAATATCTCCCGTGAAAAAACAATTGTCAAAACCAGCGCCATCGGGATTATAGCGAATGTGTTTCTTGCGGGTTTTAAGGCAGTCGTGGGTATTCTGACAAATTCCATCGCTATTGTACTGGATGCGGTAAACAACATCTCAGACGCGGGCAGTTCCTTAGAGCCTGTTTAGAATCTCTCCACGCGCGTCTGGCTTGCATCTTTTCCGCCAGATTTTGCCAAAACCCTCGTTAATACACAAAGTATTGCCTGCGGTTTTGGCGTCATCTGACGAAAAATCTGACTGCGCCATCCGCACACGCGGAGATTCTAAACAGGCTCTTAATTACTATCGTTGGAACCAAATTAGCGGGAAGGGAACCGGATAAGAAACATCCCTTCGGCTATGGCCGCATTGAGTATATGAGTGCCATGCTCATCTCTGTCATTGTGCTTTATGCAGGCGTGACGTCGTTTGTGGAATCCGTTAAGCAGATCATCAAGCCTGAAACACCCGATTATAACGCTGCTTCTCTGATTATTGTGGCTGTTGCTGTCGCAGTGAAGATTCTTCTTGGGCGTTATGTCAAAGGAATAGGAAAAAAGGTAAATTCTGATTCTTTGGTCAATTCGGGAGAAGACGCCACTCTGGATTCCGTTATTTCGGCTTCTACGCTCGTTGCAGCCGGCATATTTCTGATTTTCCAGGTGTCTTTGGAGGCGTGGCTCGGCGCAATTATTTCCATCGTTATCATAAAATCCGGCGCGGAAATGCTTCGCGATACCGTTTCTCAGATTCTCGGAGAACAAAATGATGCTGAACTGGCAAGAAGTATCAAGCAGACGGTCACAGGTTTTCCGGAGGTTCATGGAGCGTATGATCTTGTGCTGAATAATTACGGACCGGATTCTTGGAACGGTTCGATTCATATCGAAGTGCTGGATACTTTTTCCGCAAATGAGTTGGATCAGTTAATTCGTGAAATCACAATGAAAGTGATGGAAGAACATCATGTTATCCTTACGGCAATCGGAGTATATTCTGTCAACACGCAGGACGAGGAAATCATTCAGGCGCGACAGAAAGTGCGGGAAATTGTATTTGCACATGAATACGTGACACAAATGCACGGCTTTTATTGGGACAAAAAGCAAAAGACGATGCGCTTCGATATTGTGGTCAGTTTTGAAGCGGGAGATCGCAAAGCCGTATATGCTGAGGTGGTTTCAGATGTGCAGAAGGAATTCCCTGACATTCAATTACAAGTGGCATTGGATACGGATTTTGCAGAGGAATAGTTTTTCAGAGGGGATAAAAGCAGAGGATATATTCGGATTTATCATGCAAGGAGCGTTTCCAAATGACAGAACGAGAGAAAATGCTGGCAGGGCAGTTGTATGACTGCGGTGATAAAGAACTGCTGGAAAGATGGAACAAAGCCAAAGATTTGACGAGGGAATATAATTCTATTGCCTCAGAGGACTTAGAACGGAAAGAAAAAGTGCTGTCCGAATTGCTGGGAGGAAAGGGAAACAATCTTTGGATTACGGCTCCTTTTTATGTCGATTACGGCAATAATATTTTCTTTGGAAACAATTGCGAAGTCAATCTGAACTGCACTTTTTTGGACGCGAATCAGATTATCATCGGGGATAATGCCTTGATTGCCCCCAACGTGCAAATCTATACCGCCTTTCACCCGACCAACGCGGCAGACCGATTCGGCAAACCAAAACCTGACGGCTCCTTTGCCTTTTGCAAAACGCGGTCGGCTCCGGTCATCATTGGCGACAACGTATGGATTGGCGGAGGCGTCATCATTCTGCCCGGCGTGGCGATTGGAGATAATGTCGTGATCGGAGCAGGTAGCGTCGTTACCAAAAGCATTCCATCGAATAAGGTGGCATACGGCAATCCTTGCAGAGTAGTAAGCGAAAATGTATAACAACGGTTAATATTGAGGTATTCTACGAAATATGACAATTGACACGCCAAGGCTTATCCTCCGTGAAATGTGTGATGATGATTTTGAAAAGTTATATGAAATCTTCTCTGACGCAGAGACAATGAAATATTATCCGCACACATTTGACGAGGCGAAGGTCAGACAATGGATTGAATGGAACAAACAATACTATGAAAGCTACAACATGGGATTGCTTGCGGTAACGCTGAAAGAAAGCAGCGAAGTGATCGGAGATTGTGGCGTAACCATGCAGAATATCAATGGACATTCTCTTCCTGAAATCGGCTACCATATCAATAAAAACTTCTGGTATCATGGTTACGCCAAGGAAGCAGCTATCGCTTGCCGGGATTGGGCTTTTGAAAATAAGAACTTCGATTTTGTCTGTTCCT
>CAMHAV010000117.1 GCA_946182865.1 uncultured Clostridia bacterium | reverse complement strand
CAGGAAAGGAGTCAGCTTTATGTGCAAGATTATGGAAGAAGTGAAAGCAGAAGGCTTCGAGGAAGGCCGCGAGGAAGAAAGAGAACTGGCAATAGCGCGGGCATTGGCAAATGCCAGACAAAAGGCTGTCGGTATGCTCAAAGACGGCGTACTTTCTATTGAGAAGATTTGCGAATATACAGATCTTTCTTTAGAAGAAGTCAAAGCGCTTGCCGCCGCGCTGTAAATTCATCAATAAAATATCCGCCATCCTTCAGGAAGGGTTCCGCCGCTTTCTGAAGGATTTGCTGTGATTGTGGGAGATGTTGTTGTTATGAGTTTTGTGGGTAAAATCAAAAAATCCGTCAAAAACGCAGCCACCGTTGCGCTGGGAGCGCAGTACGCTCGTTATTATAAGAAGAACACCGTGAAAGATAACGTGATCTTCTACTGCGCGCATTACGGTTCGGGCATGCTGTGCAGCCCTTACGCGATTTTCCGCGGACTGATGGCTTCGGGCGAATTTGACCGGTATGAGCATATCTGGCAGATAAACGACCCGCAGGAACGGGCGCTGCTGGAAGCGGAATACGGCGCCTACAGCAACGTGAAATTCGTAGCCAAGAACAGCGGCGCGTATTTTGACGCGCTGACAAGCGCGAAATACCTCATCAACAATGTCAATTTCCCGTTTTATTTCACCAAGAAGCCCGAGCAGGTCTATGTCAATACCTGGCACGGCATTCCCCTCAAGACGCTCGGCTATGACCTGCCGGACGGCAAATACAGCGTGCGGGGTACCATGCACAATTTCTTGCAGGCGGATTACCTGATTTCCCCCTGCCGGTTTATGACGGGGGTTTTTCTGGATTCCTACAAGCTGCGGGGCATCTATGAGGGAAAAATGACGGAATGCGGCTATCCCCGCAACGACCTCATTCTTTCCACCGACCGGGACTATATTATTGACAAGCTGTTCGACCACAACACCGTGGTGGACGAGAGCCGCAAGATCATTCTCTACGCGCCGACATGGAAGGGCGCCGATGTGGAAAAAGCGGAGAATGACATCGCGCGGTACGACGAATTCTGCGACTACCTCGCCGGACATATTGACATGACGCAGTACCAGATATTGATTAAACCCCATCCCGCCGTTTACAAAAAGCTCACCAAGGAACAGCGCGAGAGCGGCCGGTATATTTCGCAGAGCGTGGAAATCAATGAAATTCTGTCCATCACCGATCTGCTGGTGTCGGATTATTCCAGCCTTTTCTTTGACTTTCTGATGACCGACCGCCCCATTTTGTTTTACATACCCGACGCGGCGGAATACATGGAACAGCGGGGTGTTTACTTCGGGCTTGACGAACTTCCGGGGCCTTATTCGGGCGATATGGGCGATATCGCGGACTGGATCAACGACGCGGCGCATCTGCGGGAACGCTTTGCCGACCGCTACGACAAAATGAAGGCGTGGGCGTGCGAATTTGACGACGGCAAGGCTTCGCAGCGAGTCATTGACGCGGTGTTCCACGGCGATGAATCAACCTGCCGCATGGTGCGGGGGATTACCGAAACCAAGAAGAAAAAACTGCTCATCAATGGCGGCAGCTTTGCCATGAACGGCGTGACCACCACCTTGCTCACGCTGCTGGATCTGATCGACTACGAGCGATATGATATTACCCTGCTGATTGTGGATGACGAACGTAGCATGCCGAGCATCATGAAAGTCGATGACAAGGTGCGCACACTCTGCCGCTGCGGTCAGATTCCCTTTACCGTGCGGGAGCTTTTCCTGCATAAGAAAATCATTCAGCACGGCGTTGTGAATCAGGAAATGTACAGGGAACTGCTGACCGACAGCGCCTACCGGCGCAATTACACCCGCTGTTTCGGTCATTCCCGTTTTGACGCGGTGATCGACTTTTCGGGCTACGGTGTGACCCAGCCGCTGACGCTTATGCAGTGCGAAGGCGCGCGGCGGGTCATCTGGCAGCATAACGACCTTTACCGCGACCTCAACAACAAGGCTAAGCGCCGCACCAAGGCCTACCGCCGCAAGAGCGCCACCACATTGGAGGCGCTGCTGACGCTGTATCCGCTCTTTGACAAAGTGGTTTCCTGCTCCGAAGGCGCGATGGAGGTCAACCGCGAAAACCTCGCCGCGCCGGATACTTACGACAAATTCACCTTCTGCACCAATCCGCTCAATGTGTCGCGTGTGCGAACCTGTCTGGAAAATGCCGTGTATGAGGGCGGCGATTTCATCGACTGCCCCGGCACCGACCGCGAGAAGCGGGTGAAGGCTCCCACCGAAGATCACGTCAATTTTGTGACGATGGGGCGTTTTTCGCCGGAGAAGAATCACATCGCGCTGCTGGAAGGGTTTGCAAAGCTTTGCGCCGAACGCGCCGACTGCCGCCTTTATATCATCGGTGACGGCGCGCTGCGGGGTGATTACGAGGCGAAAATCGAAGAATTAGGGCTGACGGACAGCGTGGTGCTGACAGGGCAGATGGACAATCCCTTTGGCGTCATGCAGAAGTGCGGATGCTTCATTCTGCCGTCGCTCTATGAGGGCATGCCGATGGTGACATATGAGGCGCGGGAATTGGGCATGGCGATCATTCTGAGCGATTTCAGCACCGCGCTGTCGGTGTGCCTGCCGGACGGACAACTGTATACGGGACATTCCGCGGAGGAATTGTACGCGGCGATGAAGCAGTTTGCGGACGGCACATTTCAAGCGGCGTATGCCTTTGACGCGGAGGCGCTTAATCAAAAGGCGCTTCGGGAATTTGACGCGGTGGTGGGATGAGGATGCCCGATAATCAAAAGGAGAAAATCACAATGGTTCAATCGGAGACGAGTCCCGAGAGAGAACCCGCTCTGCCCCGGCTGACAGCGGTGGCGGATATCGGGCATGCCGTGCTGTCGGAAAGCGGGAAGCATTGGGTCTGCGGGATGTATTTCCGGCTGGACGGCATGGCCTATCCGTCACACCGGTGGAATGATTTTGCCGACGTGCTGCTCCCTTGGTGGCTCGCGGAATGTTCACAGAAGAAACGCACCTATCGCTTCCGCTTCATGGACGGGCCGTATGAGATGACCGTCATCGATCTGGGCGGCGGTCGGATGGAAGCGTGCTTTGACGGACAGACGGCGGTGTGCAGCGGTCAGCGGCTGATGGGCAGCATAGTGGATGCCGCCAAAAGGCTGCTGGAGCAATATGAAACGACCGGCTTCGATGAGGAAGCGGCGGTCGCGCTGCGCCGCGCCATCCGGAACGTGGAATGAAGTTATAGCATAATAATGATGTAAAAAATCGAACCATTTTTGTTTATTCTGACAATGGATTTTTCTTTTCATATGGAATATAATATTAATAGCATCTTGTAAGATGCGAAATTTAATAGTAATCCCGTAGCAGTAGTTCCCCCACCATCAGGGGAGTAACGAGACTACGGGGTTTTTAGCATGGGGGGAGAATAATTAATGAACAAATATGATGTCAAAACGGCTATATTGGTAGACGGCGGTTTTTATCGACGACGCGCGTATTATTATTGCGGTGAAAAAAGCCCGGAAGAAAGGGCGGAGGAATTATATGCCTACTGTATGAAGCTGCTTCATGATAAAAGAGAAGAAAGACATTTATATCGTATATTTTATTATGATTGTCCACCTGTTGAGAAAAGTGTTTACAATCCGATCAGTAAGAAAACGGTTGATTTAGGAAAATCAAAGGATTATCAATGGACGTTGGATTTTTTTCAGCAGTTAAGATGCAAGAGAAAGGTGGCCCTCCGACTGGGGAGACTTTCAGAAAACACTCTCCAGTATCAATTAAAACAGGCCAGCTTTAAAAAGCTTCTTAACGGTACGATTCAACTATCGGATTTGACTGACGCCGATTTAAAGTTAAACATTGAACAAAAGGGCGTTGATATGAGAATAGGCATTGATATAGCATCACTGGCCTATAAAAAACTGGTAAACCAGATTATTCTGATTTCGGGAGACAGTGATTTTGTTCCGGCAGCCAAACAGGCAAGACGGGAAGGAATTGACTTTATATTGGCGCCGATGGGAGCAACAATCAAGGCGGATTTGTTTGAACATATAGACGGTCTAAAAAATATGACCATGCAGGTTGAAGCGGTTAAAACGGAAGAATAACAATTTTTTTCCGAAACGCTTGACAAAAGCCCTGGTTTTGTGCTAAAATTAAAAACTGTGGCACAAGCAAATGTAAATTTATTTTAAATTCGTCAAATGCCCTATTTTTGGATTTTGCGTGCGGAATGTTTTTGTTGTCAATGACCTATCCGCGGCGCGTTTACCAAGTTGTCCCGGCGCGTTTCTTTCGGGAAATGTGCCTTGACATATATTTTTTACACTTTTTATTTTTCGCGTATGGAGGTGAAATGAATGCCCACGTTTAACCAGCTCGTAAGAAAAGGACGTCAGGACGTTGAGAAGAAGGCGAAGGCTCCTGCTCTCTTGAAGGGTCTGAACACCAAGAAGAGAGTGATGACCGATCAGAATTCTCCGCAAAAGCGCGGTGTCTGCACATCTGTCAAGACCGCGACCCCGAAGAAGCCGAACTCGGCTCTCCGTAAGATCGCCAGAGTGCGTCTCTCCAACGGCATCGAAGTAACTGCTTACATTCCCGGTGAAGGTCACAACCTTCAGGAACACAGTGTTGTTCTGATCCGCGGCGGCCGTGTTAAGGACCTCCCTGGTGTGCGTTACCACATCATCAGAGGTACTTTGGACGCACAGGGTGTTGCCAAGAGAATGCAGGCTCGTTCCAAGTACGGTGCAAAGCGCCCGAAGGCAGGCGCAAAGAAGTAATTCACTTCTTTGAAAACCGATGGCTCCGCTTTCGGTTGTCTTCATTGTTTGAATTGACTTTATCACTAACGGCTGCAAATCAATGCGGCGGTGTTTTATATAAAGCGGCTCCCCGCGACGCGGCGGGCTGCCATAAAATGCCTCTTGCATTGGCCTGCGGGAGTAAGTCACTTTCGAGTACCTATGATATCATCCAAATCTAATGAAGGAGGGAAGACAAAGTGCCAAGAAGAGGTTCCATAGCAAAACGCGACGTTTTGCCCGATCCCATTTACAATTCCAAGATTGTTACCCGTCTGGTCAACAACATCATGCTTGACGGCAAGAAGGGTGTTGCTCAGAAAATTGTTTACGGTGCTTTTGAAATTGTCGGCGAAAAGAGTGGTAAAGATCCGCTCGAAGTTTTTGAAGCCGCAATGGAAAACATTATGCCTTTGCTCGAAGTCAAGGCTCGCCGTGTCGGCGGTGCGACCTACCAGGTTCCGATTGAGGTTCGCCCCGAAAGACGTGAGACACTCGGTCTGCGCTGGCTGACCAAGTATGCCCGTCTCCGCAGCGAGAGAACCATGAAGGAACGCCTTGCTAACGAGATTCTCGACGCTGTCAACGGCAGCGGCGCCGCTGCCAAGAAGCGTGAAGACACGCACAAGATGGCAGAGGCCAACAAGGCATTCTCACATTTCAGATGGTAATTGCCTTTCGGCTTGCCTACTGATCTTCCGCATCCGTTTGCTGCACGCAGAGCGGTGCGGGGAACCTCTCTGAATCCGCAGGGATTCGGAGTGAAGACATTCGGATTTCTATGTAAAAAAATGAGGAGGACATTATGCCAAGACAGGTTTCATTGGAACAGACCCGTAATATTGGTATCATGGCTCACATAGATGCAGGTAAAACCACCACCACCGAGCGTATTCTGTATTACACCGGCGTTAACCACAAGATCGGTGAGACACACGACGGCGCTTCCACGATGGACTGGATGGTACAGGAAAAGGAGAGAGGTATCACCATTACCTCCGCCGCTACCACCTGCTTCTGGAAGGACGCCAACAAGAAAGACGTTCGTATCAATATTATTGACACCCCCGGCCACGTTGACTTTACTGTTGAAGTTGAGCGCTCCCTGAGAGTTCTCGACGGTTCGGTTACGGTGCTGTGTGCCAAGGGCGGCGTTGAGCCTCAGTCGGAAACAGTCTGGAGACAGGCTGATAACTACAAGGTTCCTCGCATGGTTTACGTCAACAAAATGGACATCATGGGCGCCGATTTCTATCGCGTTGTCGACATGATGAAGGACAGACTTAAATGTAACGCCGTTCCGATCCAGCTCCCCATCGGCTCTGAGGACACCTTCAAGGGCCTGATTGATCTGGTCGAGATGAAGGCTTACATCTACAATAACGATCTGGGCACCGACATTTCCGTTGAGGACATCCCTGAGGATATGAAGGAGCTCGCACAGAAGTATCACGACGAACTGATTGAGCATGTAGCCGAGCAGGACGAGGCGCTCATGGAGAAGTATTTCGAGGGCGAAGAACTCACCATCGACGAAATCAAGAGCACCATCCGCAAGTCCACCATTGCCAACACGATGGTGCCGGTTACCTGCGGTACTTCTTACAAGAATAAGGGCGTTCAGAAGCTGCTTGACGCGATTGTCGCGTACATGCCCGCTCCGACCGACGTTCCCGCCATCAAGGGTATCGACCCCAAGACCGACGAGGAAACCGAGCGCCATTCTTCCGATACCGAGCCGTTTGCCGCGCTTGCTTTCAAGATCGCGACCGACCCGTTTGTCGGTAAGCTCTGCTTCTTCCGCGTTTACTCCGGTAAGCTCGAAAAGGGCAGCGCCGTTTACAACTCCACCAAGGACAAGACCGAGAGAATCGGCCGTATCCTTCAGATGCACGCCAATGACCGTAAGGACATCGACGTGTGCTACGCGGGCGACATCGCCGCCGGCATCGGCGTCAAGTACACCACCACAGGCGATACCTGGTGCGATGAGGCACATCCGGTCATCCTCGAATCCATGGAATTCCCGGAGCCTGTTATCCGCGTCGCCATCGAGCCCAAGACCAAGGCCGGTCAGGAAAAGATGGGCATTGCGCTGGCCAAGCTGGCGGAAGAAGACCCGACTTTCAAGGCCTACACCGATGAAGAAACCGGTCAGACCATCATCGCCGGTATGGGTGAGCTTCACCTCGAAATCATCGTTGACCGTCTGCTCCGCGAATTCAAAGTCGAAGCCAACGTCGGCGCGCCGCAGGTTGCCTACAAGGAAACCATCCGCAAGGCGGCCGATATCGACCACAAGTTCAAGAGACAGTCCGGCGGTTCCGGTCAGTACGCGCACGTCAAGCTCAAAGTCGAGCCGAACGAGACCGGTAAGGGCTACGAATTCATCAATGCCGTTACGGGCGGTACCGTTCCGAAGGAATACATTCCCGCGGTTGACGCAGGTGCGCAGGGCGCTCTGCTGACCGGTATCCTCGCAGGCTACAACGTCGTTGACGTCAAGGTCACGCTGTACGACGGTTCCTATCACGAAGTGGACTCCTCCGATATGGCGTTTAAGATCGCCGGTTCGCAGGCTGTCAAGGAAGGTCTCAAGCAGGGCGGTTCCGTCCTTCTCGAACCCATCATGCACGTGGTTGTCACCGTTCCCGAGGACTACATGGGCGACGTTATCGGCGACCTCAACTCCCGCCGTGGCCTGATTCAGGGCATGGAAGCCGTTTCCGGCGCACAGCAGATCAACGCGATGGTTCCGCTTTCCGAGATGTTCGGTTACGCGACCGACCTGCGTTCCAAGACGCAGGGCCGCGGCAACTACTTCATGGAGCCCTCTCACTACACCGAGGTTCCGAAGTCTGTCGCTGAAAAGATCATTGCTGACAGAGCCAGAAACAACGGCTGAGTCTGACGAAATTTATATTTCACAGCAATAAAGTAAATTTTCGTTAAAATTTTTAAAAAACATATTGCATTTTTCGCGGTATGTGCTATTATAATCATATCATTTCACTTATTAAAGGAGGAAACTTCCCATGGCAAAGGAAAAATTTGAAAGAAATAAGCCCCATGTCAACATCGGCACCATCGGCCACGTTGACCATGGTAAGACCACTCTGACCGCTGCGATTACCAAGGTTCTCGCTATGAAGGGTGACGCTGCATTCGTCGATTACGCAAACATCGACAAGGCTCCCGAAGAGAGAGAAAGAGGTATCACCATCAACACCGCTCACGTTGAGTATGAGACTGACAACCGTCACTATGCTCACGTTGACTGCCCCGGCCATGCTGACTACGTCAAGAACATGATCACCGGTGCTGCGCAGATGGACGGCGCTATCCTCGTTGTTTCCGCGGCAGACGGCCCCATGCCCCAGACCCGTGAGCACATCCTGCTCTCCCGTCAGGTTGGCGTTCCCTATATCGTTGTTTTCATGAACAAGGCTGACCAGGTTGACGATCCCGAGCTTCTCGAGCTCGTCGAGATGGAGATCCGCGACCTGCTGAACGAGTACGAGTTCCCGGGCGACGATGTTCCGATCATCACCGGTTCCGCTCTGGCTGTTCTTGAGTCCGATTCCAAGGACATCAACGCTCCTGAGTACAAGTGCATCCTTGACCTCATGAATGCTGTTGACGAGTATATCCCCACTCCTGAGAGAAAGGCTGACCAGCCCTTCCTCATGCCCATCGAAGACGTCTTCACCATCACCGGCCGTGGTACTGTTGCTACCGGTAGAGTTGAGCGTGGTCATCTGAACCTCAACGAGGAAGTCGAAATCGTTGGTCTGTCCGATGAGAAGAGAAAGACCGTTGTTACCGGTATCGAAATGTTCCGCAAGCTCCTCGACTATGCTGAGGCTGGCGACAACATCGGCGCTCTGCTCCGTGGTATCCAGAGAACCGACATCGAGAGAGGTCAGGTTCTGGCGAAGCCCGGCACCATTCATCCGCACACCAAGTTCCATGGCCAGGTTTACGTTCTGACCAAGGACGAAGGCGGCCGTCATACCCCGTTCTTCAACAACTATCGTCCTCAGTTCTACTTCAGAACCACTGACGTTACCGGCGTTATCTCCCTGCCCGAAGGCACCGAGATGTGCATGCCCGGCGACAACGTCGAGATGGACGTCGAGCTCCTCAAGGAGATCGCTATCGAGGAAGGTCTCCGCTTCGCTATCCGTGAAGGCGGTCGTACCGTCGGTTCCGGTGTTGTCACCGCGATCAACGGCTAATTCCTTGCCCCTGACTTGTTCCGCATAAGCGAAACGTCACTGCCGAAAGGCACCCTGATGCTTTGGAGAAAAGGCGACGTAAGATCGTAATAAGCATTTACGTTTGGCAATCGTTTGGCATTCAATCCCATCAGTTTTGATATTCATCCGCCTGCGGTATCGAAGAAAGATATCGCGGGCGGATTTTTTATTGCAGAAAAACAGCGTTGGGATGATAAATGAGAATTTAGAGCGCTCGCAAGCTCGCTAAGATAATAGATAATAAAGA
>CAMHAV010000116.1 GCA_946182865.1 uncultured Clostridia bacterium | reverse complement strand
TTCTATGATACGTAGGTTCAATCGCAAGCCTACACAGATTGCCATCAGAACCTCTGTGCCCATATTGTTGTACTTATTGTTCTTAATTTTTCCGTGATAATTCTTGTGCAGACCTGTTCTGTCGTTAAAAATTTCAGGGTAATTCCATTTTCTGTTTTCCATCAAATACCACAGGCATTGGCAGAGCGTAGTAGTGGGATCACCCAACATCTTTACCAGTTCTATTTCTTCGTTCTCATTATAGGTGAGAATATGATCCCAGAAAGCTGAGTATACATCATCCTCTTCGTATTTGAAATTTGCCTGGTATTTAGGATGGAATGTCAATATACGCTGATCAATTCCCTCAACATGATAAAGAACAGCAAATCCTACGAAGTCCTTCTGTATATTTCTGTATGTTGTATATTTCTGCTCACGAATATTAATTACACATTGCGCCAGGTTCTTTTTTGCTTTTGTAGTCAGATGCAGACCGTCATCCTTGGCTACAATATATTTCTTTTCTGCCAACACAAAATAACCGTCAGCAAAAACAAACTGACCTCCTCTAACCCATTCTCGAAGAGAAGAGTCAAGATTCAATAGCTGATACGCTTCCACAGGAGAAAGCGCGACAAGCTCCTTGTTTTTGTTGATTTCCGAAAAGACTGCATCAAAATCCTCGAAGTCGGATATACGACCAAGCAAGCCAACTTCAATCAAACGATATTTTACTGACACGCGGGACACAATGAAAAAGGTACTCAAATCTTCAATCAATGTATCGCAGGACGGAATAATACCGTTCTGCGGATTCTGATAGCTGTCAATCAGATCAAGTGCTTTTTTCCTGAACATTTCAAATGGCATCAGCACTCGTGGTGCCAGTCGATGTGCCTGCCACTCAAGCCATTTTACTTCGTTTTCCTTTGTCTTTTTTCCTTCCGGAGGCTCGTAGAATGTCTCAGACTGACGGCACATAATCGGATACAGTTTTTCGGATGCGACCGTATTCTTCACCGCCAATATTTCAAAAAATGTTTTATCCTTTTCCCAATGGAGTGCTTCATGGATGAGTGTGTTTCGCTTTGCGCCTTCTCCATACATCGCTTCGGAATCGGGATCAATCAGAATAGTTCCCGCCGGAAAGGATAGGTTTTTGGATGTACCTGTCTCGTGATCGTATATTTCCACCTCACCATCGAGAAGTAGGCAGCATCCGAAAATGTCCAAGTTGCGGGACAGAGAGATCTCTTTGACCGTGAGATTTGCTTTCTGCAATATTTCCTCGACGGGCAACGGCATCGGCGTTTCAAGAGCCTTTTTACAATGCCTTGTCAGATATTTTGTCGCATAATCATCCAGGCGGTTCTTTCCAAGAATCAAGGCTCCCGTTTTCTTGTTTATATCAAAGATATCGCTCGATGTCGGTCTGTTCGTCATCCGTACCCGTTTCTCCTTTTTCCATGTAGTCTAGCGGCATTGTGGCAAGCATTTTTTTTGCCTCTCGCCATGTTGGACAATATTCCTCAACAAGCGCATGGAATCTGTGAGTGTGGTTCTTTTCCAATAGATGCACAAGCTCGTGTATTACCACATATTCGAGACATTCCATTGGCTTTTTTGCAAGCTGAAGGTTTATCCAAATCCTGCGCTTTTCAATGTTACAGGTTCCCCACCTGGTTTTCATGTTTTTTATGCGGAACTCATCTGCATGAACGCCTGTCTTTTTCTCGCATCCAATTATTACGGATTCAAGTACACGCTTTAATTCCTGTCTGTACCATTCGGTAAACAGCTTTTCTCGTGCATCGGCATCCGTTCCCTCCGGCACAGACATAATAATCTTGGTAGGAGACTTAACAATCTTATGCTGTGTTCCTTCATAAACTACCTGCAGGCGGTAGGGCTTTCCCCACAGATAATGGGACTCGCCCGACACATATTCCCGTTTGCTCTGCCTTTCCTGCGAGAGCATCCTGTCCCTGACTTTTGTGATTTCTGGGAGTCTCTTTAGGACAAACAGATTTATCTCTTCATTGGATAACATCGTAGGAGTGCTTACAGTAACATTTCCTTCTGGCGGATTGACCCTTATATAGAGGTTTTTTAGATTCTTCTTCCTGATAACCTCTATTGGCAATCCGCCGATAATTAACTCTTCGTTATGCATCGTATTCTTCCTGCCTTTGTGCAATATCGAAGACATTATTGGTTTCCTCAGTAGCTTTGTCTTCGGCAAACTTATGAAGCAATAATTTTTTATAAATTGCAAGTCTTATACGCTGTTGTTTTTGAAAATTTTTCTTCCAATCCGGCTGTATTGAAATACGAATCGCGTCGTCAACATCAATTGTCAATCCGACATCTTCACCCAAATAATCATAGAGTGCGCGCCTTGCCGCACTGTCCTTTATTTCATCTGGATAATTGCCATTCTCTTCCGGATGAAGAATTGCTTCAGCCAATTCAACAACCTGCCGCAGATATTCTTCATAGCTCATTGCTTCGACCTTACGCTGCATAATAATCTTTTTGAGCATTTCGGACAATTTGCCATAATACACGCTGTTGGAGCTCATTTTCTTGACTATTTCATGCTGCAGATTGTTGTCAATCATCTCTGCCTTTGCCTCATCAGTACCCGGTAAATCTTTCACAAGATCGACAGGTGTGGTGGTTTTGCCCTGCAAGAGCAGCTCTACGATAGACATATTGCCAAGTTCACTGACAACCCTTGTATCTTCGGCGCGGATGTATGTGTCAAGAATGTAGCGCATATCCACCTCATAAGGTTTGAGATCGATGTAGTCGCAGCTTGCCAGCTTTATCATTTCTTTTATCTTATTGTAACCGGAGATTTCGCTTCGCAGATAATTAACATCGTCCTCAGAATAGCCATAATCAGAAACTAGGCGATCACAGCAATTCGCAAAGGAACGAGAAAGAGAGGCCGTTAGCGCATAGAGAGTATCTCTCCGTGCAGTTTTTTCATCATTTTCACTGTCATCGCCGCAGAAGTATTCGATAAAATCTGTATCAGCCTGAGGAGAGGGTACATTTTCTATCAATGCTTCAAGCGATGTTAGTGTACCCTCCAGTTCAGATTTTGCTTCGTCATAGCGGTTCTTGATAAGACCCTCGACATCTTCTTTGTCGTAGCCGTCCAATGCCTCGGAGGTGTAGTCGGCAACGGCAAGCTGAACATTGCGGAACAAGTCCATATAATCCACGATGTATCCGTAATCCTTATCCTCGCCGTCCGGTCTGTTGACTCGGCAGATAGCCTGGAACAGATCATGGTCGCGCATGGATTTATCAATATAAAGATATGTCGCACTCGGAGCGTCAAATCCAGTCAGCAGCTTATCCACTACAATCAGCAGTTTCATTTGCGCCGGCGCATCCTTAAACTGCTCCTTTACCTCTTTTTCAAACTCAGTCAGTTTTTTGCCTCCAAGCATCCGCTCGTAGATTTTCTTTTTGTATTCTTCCTCGCTCTCCTGCGTCAGATCGGTTGTAGCTGTCCTGACACTTTGCGTGGTCGGCTCGTAGGAAGTCACAATGGCACATTTAGTAAAGCTCATACCCATGAAGATTTCCCAATACTTGCAGGCTTCATAAATACTGCCTGCCACAAGCATAGCCGTTCCTCGGTCATCCCTAAGTCTCGGCTTCAGACTCATATCAAAAACGATATCGGAGGCAATCTTCTCCAACCTCTGCTTTGAACTGTACAGTTTAGTGATGGAAGTCCAGCTTTGAACTGTACAGTTTAGTGATGGAAGTCCAGCTTTGTTTTAACTGGAGTTTTGCACGCTCGGTCAAGCCCAGTGTCTTCTGGTCAAACCACAGATCAACTTTATCCTGGCTGGACAAATCCTGGTCAACGTCCCTTGCTTCATAACGCAGATCGAGAACCACACCGTCAGCCACGCCTTCATCAAATTTGTAGGTGTGGATGTATGTTCCAAAGGTTTCGATACTGGATTTCTTGTCGGTTTTCAGAAGCGGAGTTCCTGTAAAGCCGATGAGTATAGCATCCGGCATCAGCACCTTTACTGCTTCATGCAACTTGCCGGAATTGGTACGGTGACATTCGTCAATAAAGGCGACAATGTTGCCTTTAGCCTTGAAATCCTTTGGCAGATCTTTGAGCAGTTCTTTTCGATACTGGTCGATGTCTGCCTGTTTTCCGGCATTATGACCGTATTTATGAATGAGAGAGCAAACGATGGCATCCTCGTTTTTATCCAGAATGGAACGCAGATCCGCGCAGCTTTTCGCCCGGTGTACCTTTTCTTCCACATCAATAAAAAGACTCTCAATCTGATCGTCCAGTTCATCACGGTCGGTAATAATAACCACACGACTGTCGTTGATATTCTCGATAATCCATTTGGTCAACCAGACCATAATGAGAGACTTTCCGGAGCCTTGAGTGTTCCAGATAATGCCGCCTTCGCCGTCTTGAATACGCTTGCGGGCAGCTATGTTTGCGAAATACTGATTATGGCGCGTAACCTTTTTGATGCCCGCGTCATAAATCACAAAGTCGTGTACAAGAGAAAGGAAACGCTCTTTTTGGCAGAGTGACACCACACCGTCACGCAGACGGTTGACTTCTTTAACCTGCAGCAACTTGATTTTTGCCGAAAGATCATCGGTCGCTTTCTTGTCCTCTTTCCATTTGAGATAGTATTTCTCCGGCGTATTGATGGTGCCGTAGAAAAGACCCTCCGCTTCATTTCCGGCAAAGAGGAACTGCGCCGTACTGAAAAAATCAAGAATGTTTTCCCGCTTCTGATTCTGCAAAAGCTGACGGATACCCTTACCTGCGCTCACATAGGAACTCTTCAGTTCAAACACACCGAGAGCGATTCCATTAATGTAGAGGACCACATCGGGACGCTTTCTCGTAACCTTATCGAAACGAAGGACAGACACCTCTTCGGCTACGAAAAAATCGTTCTTGTCTATGTCATTCCAATCGATGTAATGGACAGTCTGACGATGTCCGTTCGCGTCCTTCGCTCCCTGTCTGCCGTAACGAAGAAGGGAGTACACGCTGCGGTTGATCTGATAGAGCGTATCGGACTGGTTATTGACCTTGCCCACAAGTTCACTGATTGCAGTGTTGATCTGGTCATCGGTATACCCGCGCTTTTTCAGATTTGCTTTCAGCAGATCCTCCTTGACAGGCGTATTGTCTATATCCTCCAGGTTGCCGAGATAGGTATAGCCCAGGTCGTTCACGAGCCAATTCAGAACTCTCTTCTGTAATTTCTTTTCAGGATCTACCGTTGCCATCTTGCTCCTCCTTATACACTCAGGCGAACACGACCCGTCAGCAGGTCATCCATTGCGCCTTCTCTGATCTGAATCATTTTAGCTCGTTCGATTTCCAATGCTTCGACTTCTTCGTCCATAGCTGTCAGTGTGTTTGCGATTGCTTCCTGCTCTTTCTTATCTACAGGGATTTCAAATTCAAAGTTTTTCAAATCCTTCTGATACAAGTGCTTAATCGTTGAACCCGCTGACAGAGTGTCGATAAACTCTCTAAACACCGACGAGGACAAAATTCTAAATAAAAATGTTGGCAGCAATCTGTTATTCGTTCTAAATACAAACACACCGCTGTTCAGCGTTGCCGGCTTTCCAAGTTCGGGAACAAGCGCCACTTTTCCGATAGTGCCGTCTTTTGTAACAAGCACATCATTCTCCGACACCTGGATATTTGCATCCATATCATAGCGGTCTTTAGAGACATACCAAATATTATCAAGGCTGACGGTTCCGTGAGAAAAATCCGTGCCGCCAATCAGATAACTGTATCCCGACCTCAAGTATTCGTGCTTTTTCAATCCCTGCCAGCCGATTCGAGCTTTCGGAGTGATAACCTGATTAAAGGATACCGTTGTCCACTCGTCATTAAAGCCATCAATTCGTGTCCGATGACGAATCATGTCTTCCAAAGCACCATCACGAATACCTCGCTTCTTCTCAATCAACTCGGCAAGGTCATCAATGTAGGTATCGAATGTGGAAAGAGTAGCTATTATAGCTTTTTGTTCTTCTCCACTCAAAATCGGGACAGTTTTTTCTTTTATTTTAGGTGCTGTTAGCTGTGGTACACCCGTGTTTTCTTTTTCAAAAACCACTTGACTATTGATAAAATATTCGTAGAACTTAGGCTTTGTATTGTCATTTTTTGGCGATAAAACAAGCAAACGAATAATTGCATCAAAATCGTTTTCTCGATAAAATGCTTGTCCTATGGTTCCACGTGCAGTAACAGTAACAGCATTTCCCGCATAAATGGCTGTTGAGGTATAGCCATATAGTCCACGGTTTTCTATACCATTTGAAAAAATCTCATATGGATGGCTTTGAGTACGATATCTTGAAAACCATCGTTTTTTTACATCTCCACCTGCGGATACATTAAAAAGGTCTCCGATTGTACCTTCTTGCCAATCACTCGGATAAGTTACCATTTGTATCCCATCCTTTCCAGAGCCGCCACTACCGCCGCTCTTGATTTTGCGGTTCTGTCCTCGATTTCGCCGAGCGTATGCTCATACCGCTTGGCAATCAGAAGAACCTTGGAGGATAGGCTGTTCAGTACCTGTTCGATTTCGTCACGGATATCCGCTTCCAGCTTTGCCATCCACTTCATATCGAAGAGCAGATGCTTGATCTCATCCACTGTCAATTCACTATATTTTGCTTCTACCTTCTCATCCAGAGCTTTACGGGCTTCTTTACATTCCTTGTCCGCCTTGTCCTTTTCTGCGGATTTTGCCGCGTATGCTGTCAGTGCTTCATATTCATCCTTGTAAATCTCCGGCACAACTGCGGATTCGCCAGCCGCTTTGAGTGCAGCCTTCAGCTTTGCTTTTCCGAATGTACCGTTCTTGTTGCGAATATCAAACTCGGCCAGTTCCGGCACTTCACGGATAAGCGTCTCCATCTCATTGGTCTTGCCTTCGTCAAAGAGTGCTACCAGCCTTGTCATGGCATCCATGACGACGGACGTTTTTTTGGCATCCAGTTCTTTCAGTCGCTTATTGAGATTTGCCTTCGGAATGCTGTCCCCCTTATCGTTCAGCACATCCCTCAGCAATCCATCATCGCCGGATTCCTCCTCGCGCATTTCGTCAAGTTCTGCCTCAAGAGCTGCTGATTGTTCCATAAGTTTATTGATAGCAGCAAGTTCATCAGCGAAATACACTGATTCAATGATTTCCCTCGGAATGAGCGCACCCTCGAAGGACTTGACCTTAGTGGGATCGTCAACGGAGACGGTTTCGCCGTTTTCATTCTTCGTTTTCTTTTGAGCGTACTCGTATTCTATTTCACGACCGACCTCATATCCGCTTGCTTTGATGGCATATACATCATCTTGCAGCTTTGCGTTCCAGTAATTCAGAAGGCAGTCATACACATCGTAGTTGTCAAGAAGCCGTGCGGATTCATAAGCCTTGAGGAGCATGAGCGCAATCGTCCGGATCAGATCTTTAGGATTGGTATCGGACTCAATCCCAAGTAGGATATCTTTTACTGAATCCCGCCATTGTACAAATATTTCATCGGTTTCTATCTGCTTTTCGATGAGGATACTTACATCCTGCCTGATAGCACTTTCAATTTCATCAGACGGAAGAGTAAGATTATACACATTATGCTCCTCATCTACGCAGGTGAAAATTTCATGTTTCAAATCAGGGGATATATCCCACAGTCTTTTCAGTGATTCAATATCCGTTCCGGGAATACCACCCTTCAGATGCGCCGCAATATTTTGTGGTAGTGTATCATCAATTTTCTGAATATAGCGAGGCACATTCATATTCCCAGCATTCTGTTCCAGAATATCCGTATACGCCACAAAACGGGAATACCCCTTTATGGTCTCTCCACTGACAAAGGTTTGCACAATCTTCTCGATGTCCTGCTCACGCAGTCGGTTCTTATTTCCGTCCTTCTTAAATCCTCTGCTGGCATCAATCAGAAAGATACCTTCCCTGGTTTCCGCATCCTCTTTGTCAATGATAACAATGCAGGCGGGGATGCCCGTCCCATAAAACAGGTTCGCAGGCAGGCTCACGATGCCTTTGATGTATCTCTTCTTCAGCACTTCGATACGGATGGTTTCTTCCGCATTGCCTCTGAATAATACGCCGTGCGGCATGATAATACCAGCCTTGCCGTTGCTATCCAAAGATTTCAGAACATGAAGAAACCAAGCATAGTCTCCGTTCTTTTCGGGAGGAATGCCATAACCGTCAAAACGCTTGTATTTATCCTCGGATGTCTTGATACCATCACTCCACGACTTATCAGAAAAAGGCGGATTCATGACGATGAAGTCAAATTTCTTCAGTTCGCCAAAATCATCTACAAAAGCAGGATCAGCCAATGTGTTCCCACGCTTGATTTCACCGGTACCTTTCTGATGAAGGATAAGGTTCATCTTTGCCAAGCCCGCCGTGGCATGGTCTTTTTCCTGACCGAAAATAGTGACAATGGTATTGCCGTTTTCATCCACGGGTGCTTCGTCCGCTGCTCTGATAAGAAGGCTTCCGCTTCCTGCTGCCGGATCGTACAGAGTCCATTTCTTGGTCGGCATCTGCCGAATGTTCCCGATGCCGAGCAACCGAGCAATAATGCGGGACACTTCGCTTGGTGTGTAAAACTGCCCTTTACTCTTTCCGGATTCCTGCGCAAACTTCATCATAAAATACTCGTAAGCATCGCCGATGATGTCATCTCCGCTGGCACGGTTGTTTTTGAAATCAATTGCCGGATTCTGAAATACCCCAATCAGACCGGATACCTTGTCAACCAGTTCCTTGCCAGAACCAAGTTCATCAGGATTGTTGTAACTGACGTCGGGAAGAGAACCTTGAAGCCTGTTGTCCTCAAGAAACTTCTGGATAATCTTGTCCACCCGCTCACCGACATCGCTCTTGCCCTTGGCATTAATCAAGTCATCAAAGGACGCACCTTTGCTGATGGTAAATTCAGCGAAAGGCTGCCCCTTGTATCTGTCGGACACATATTTGAAGAACAGCAGAACAAGCACATAATCCTTGTACCTTGCCGGCTCCACGCCGCCTCTCAGTTTATTGCAAGCCTCCCAAAGGAGAGAATATAATTCAGATTTTTTCACGGCCATAGCCCTCTTTATTCTCCATTCTTGTATTATATTGTTGTGAATTTCATTACGATTTTCCACTTGCAACCCAATTGCTTAATTCGGAGTTTTCAACTTCTATTGCTTTCTTGTAAAGAAATGGCTCTATTATTATAGAAATCAAAAGCAAATAGCACATTGCTTGACTCCCGGATGCTCTGCGACATCATCTATGTTTATACATTTTTCATTAGCATCATCTGACATCTCCGCGCTTCCGAACGAATTTATAACAATAAGTCATTATTAATA
>CAMHAV010000115.1 GCA_946182865.1 uncultured Clostridia bacterium | reverse complement strand
ATTATCTATTCTTTATTATCTATTATCTTAGCGAGCTTGCGAGCGCTCTAAATTCCCATTTATTATTCTAACCGGCTTTCACAAAATATTCGCCCATGTGGGCAGCTCCGTGTCGAGCAGATGGTCGAGAGAGGCTTGTATCCGGCAGAGGGTGAGCCGCAGCTCAGTGTATTGCCCCGCGTCATAGAGAGGACGCAGTTTCTGCATATCCTCCGACACACGTTCCACCTCATCGTGACGGGAATAGATGGAAACAATCCGGCTGGAGGATTCCCATGCGCGGGAAAGCCGGTCGATCTCATGAGCGAGCCGGATGACCTGCTCATCAGGCATATCGTCCTTTATCTCTATGGCGAGAGTCTGACGCACCATGTCCTGCATCCGGTGATGGGTGCGGTGGGTGTTGACCAGCGCAAAGGTGCAGAAGCCAATCAGGAGCGCACAGAGCAGAAGGGTGATTTTTGCGCGGTTCATCCGGCCTGCGCCTCCTTTTTGATGATCTGGTAGCTCCCGTCGGTGCCGCCGGACAGGATAAAGACCTCGCTCATGGCGAGGTGTTCGCGGGTGACGGTCTGGGTAATTTTGCTTTCCGTCCAGCCTGCGAGCTGTGCGGAATGTGTGTCAATCTCCCCGTCGCTCACCAGAAGAACGTGCAGCCCGTCGCTGCCGTCGTCCCTGTTCATCTGGGAAGCCGTGGCAGGAAGCTCACCGCTTTTGAGCAGTACGCTGAGCACGCCGTCGGTTTCCACAATGGCATATTCCACCGTGCTGATGTCAAAGATATCCTTTTTGCGCAGTTCCTCAAACAAATCCTCGTTGCTCAGGCGCAGCGAACGCATGGCGGTCTGATTGACCTGCCCTTTCTGAATCACCACAACAGGCATCCCCGCGATGAGCTGACGGAAGCCACGGTTTTTGAGCATCAGGTAGGACATGCCCATTTCCATCACGACCAGTGTGAGAATCGGCACAATGCCGGTGAAGATGGAAATACCTACCTCCTGCATAGGCATGGCGGCAATGTTGGAGATCATAAGCGTGACCACCATTTCCGATGCCTGCATTTCCTTGATCTGGCGTTTGCCCATCACGCGGACGGCAAAAATGACCACGGCATATAATATTCCTGTGCGTATCAGCGAGACAAACATAATTTCCTGCCCTCTCCTTTTGATTGGCGTTTAGATTAGTATGCCCCGAAAGGACGCTGTTTATTGAGGGGAGGAAAAAAAGATGTTATTCCACTAAGTCCCAATAGAAAATAATATCCGCTTTGCCTTCCTGTTTGGTGCCATTGTAAACTTCCGTATCCAGTCCGCCGATACGAAAGCCGTTTTTGAGATAGAACAGGCACGCGGCGAGATTATTGTCCTGTCCTATGGTATAAACACCCCTGTATCCCGCCTGTACCGCGACCTCTTTGGCACGTTCCATCAGTTTCTGACCGATGCCCATTCCGCGACAGTCGCGGTTCACCTTGAGATCATAGAGATACATATATTTGCAAAAACCTTGCTGCATGATGGCAAGGCCGACACAGCGGTTGTTGTCGTAGGCGCCGATGAATACGCTGTTCTTTGCCATTTCGTCAAAGTCGTAATGCTCATCGGGAAAGCACATTTCCGTCTGCGTGTCAAACCGCTGAACGGAATAATTCCAGCGTCCGTCTGTGTAGCTGGGAATCATCCGACCAAAGAGGGAAAACGGCTGATTCGGGAGAGCGATGTCCTGCGCGGAGGATTTGTCAATGATTCTGATTTCTACCATATGCTTCACCAGATAACCACACGCTTGTTTTCGGGGATATACATTTTATCGGTGGGTTGTACGTCAAAGGCCTCGTACCACTCGCTGAAGTTGCGGGGCTGCATATTCGCTCTGAGTTCCGCGGGAGAATGTACGTCCATCGTGAGCAGGAGTTTGATATATCCTTCTTTTGCTTTCATGCGCCAGATCTTGGCCCAGTTGAGGAAGTAGGCCTGGAAATCGGGGTCGTCCAGCTGGTGCATGATTTCGATGGTAACGGCCATTCCGCCGTTGTCCGCGATGTTTTCGGATACCACCAGCCCGCCGTTCACCTTGCCGCCGTGGTAGGGGATGCCGTCGAACTGCTCGGTCATTTTTTTCGTGAGTTCTTCAAACATCTTGAAGTCCTCTTCTTTCCACCAATCGCAAAGATTGCCGTTTTCGTCGAAACGCGCTCCGTTGTTGTCAAAGGCGTGGGAAATCTCATGTCCGATGACCGCGCCGATGCCGCCGAGATTTTCTTCTGTTTTCTGCTCAAGGGAATAGAAAGGTTTCTGAAGGATGGCGGCCGGGAATGTGATGTCGTTTTTGGACGGGTCATAGCAGGCGTTCACCATATGCCCCGGCATCTGCCACTCGCCGCGGTCGGTGGGACGGTTCAGTCTTTCCAGACGGTGCTTTTTTCTGAGGGAGGACAGCTTCTCCATGGCTTCAAAGAAAGAATCTTCCTCGCTGACCTTTAACGTGTCAAAGAAAGGATCGAATGTGTCCGGATAGCCCATCTTGATCTTGATGGCGGACAGCTTCACAATCGCCTTTTCCTTGGTTTCTTCTGCGAGGAACGCATTGTTGCGGATGCGGTGTTCGTAGGAGGCGATGATTTTCTTTACCATCGAGATGACGTCCTCTTTGGCCGCTTCGCCGAAATAGGTTTGGCCGTAATACACGCCGACAGGCTGGTCATACAGGTCTGAGACAAGGCGGTAAGCCTGTTTGTCGATGGGGGGCATTTCTTTAGTGCCGGTTAGCTTGTGAATGCACTGCTGGGAGATCTCATAGATTTCGGTGGACAGGGCCGGCGCGCACTCGAAGATGGTATTTACATAGCACCAGTGAATAAACCGGGAAAACGTCTTTTCGTTGAACATGTCTTTGAAGGCTTCCACAAAGCGGGGGTTGGCGAGGATGATCTCTTCGGGAGCGTCTGCTCCGTAAAGCTGTTCCAGCAGACCCGCCAGATCAAACGGCGCCAGCAGGTCACAGACCTCCCTCACGGGTCTTGGATTGTACAGCTTGTAATAATCCGCAGATTCCCGCCGGGTCAGTGCCTTCCGGCGAAGCAGGTCGTCAAAGGCGATGGTATCTTTAAGATATTGCTTCTGTTCCTTTTTGCTGAGCGGGGAAAGCTTCAGCATGGCGGACGCCATTTTCTTATAGAGGCGCAGCATGTACCACTTGGTGACCGCCTTGTCGTAATACGTCGGATCCGGAAGAATCAGACCGGGATCCATGATGCTGAAACAGTAACGGGAGGTATCCTTCCAGTCCTCCATCACATCGATTTCAAAGGGAAATACCACATGGGAATACAGAAGCGCCGGTATTTTTTCGTTGAATTCGGCAATCGACCGGATGCTTTTGATGGTTTCGAGAAGCGGGAACAGCGGCTTCATGGCGGCCTTGCCGCGAGCCTCCACATCCATGGCCTTGCGGTATAAGCGCACCGCGTCCTCTATAATGGGAATATCGGGTGTCTTTTCACCGCTCGCGAATCGGGAAAAATCCTCCATTAACTGCTTTTCCACATCGTCGTTCAACAGGTAAAAGCTGCCGGTGGCCGGCTTATCCCCCGGAATCACCGCATCTTTGATCCATTCGCCGTTGACATGCTGATAAAGATCGTCCTGAATCCTTACCGCTGCGTTATTTTTGCCCATAATATAGTCCTCCTGTTTGATTTGGATTGCGATAGGTTAAAAGAGAAAGAATAGATTTTATTTTTATATTATAGCATGGTCGGAATGAAAAAACAACCGTCGAAACGGAACACAAAGAAAACCTCTCTTGTCTTGACGGACAAAAGAGGTTTTTAACGGTTTGGATGTGCCAATAATCGGAATAGGTGAATACAGGGGAAATAACGGCGAGGGAAATTACCGCTTCTTATAAAGAACCAGATCCGGGTCGGCCCCCTCTGCGCCGTAAGTGCATACCAGAATAAAATCCATATTGGCAAGCACACCGAAACAGCGTTCTCCGCCGAATTCCGGTTCCAGTTGATTTCCCAGATAAGTCGTCTGGTCATCGAGGAATTTCACCGTCTGTCCGTTTGGCAGCCTGTACTCCAGATTCACATAGCGCCCGACAAGCGCATTCAGCCTTTCTACCTTGGGCATACCCTCAATGTGAAGGTCGTTGATTTCGTCGATCAATTGCTTTTTGAATTCCTCAAACTGCCCGTTGTCGCTCAGTTCTTCGTATCTCTTCCAGTAATCCAGCGTAGGCAGCAGCTGTTCCATGTAAGCGTGTGCCTGTTCTTCGGAAAAATCGTCGTTTACCATGTGACGGACGCAGACATTGATCAGATCATCCATATCGCTGTAGGTGTAGGTTCCGTCCGCATAGCACCACTTGCAATAATCCTCATTGCGCGTTCCGTCCTGATTCCGGCTGATGATCGCATCATCAAGCGGCATTCCGCAGCATTGACAGATGAGCTGACGCGGCGCACCAAGCAGCGTATTGATGGAAACATTGAAAAGGTCTGACAGCAGTTTCAATGTTTCCGTGTTCGGCACGGTTTCACCGTTTTCCCAGCGTGACACCGCCTGCCGGGTCACAAAGACCTTTTCCGCAAGTTCCTCTTGCGACAGACCGTTCTTTGTACGAAGTTCGTACAGTACTTCTTTGGTATTCATAGTAACAGCACCTCCTGCCCTGCATTATAACACACAAACGTCATGATGCATAGCAACCCACAGTTGCTTCCCGCCATAAATAAAAGAAAACCTCTCTTGCCTTGACCGACAAAAGAGGTTTTTGATGGCTGCGGAACTAGGATTCGAACCCAGACAAACAGAGTCAGAGTCTGTCGTGCTACCCTTACACAATTCCGCAATATTTCATTTTGTGCCGCTCGGTTCGATCTCCGCAGGCGACTTTTATAATTATAATCGTTTTTTTCATTTTGTCAATAGCTTTTTGCAATTTTTTTGGGAATCCGATGAAATAAATTAAAAAACCGATAAAATTAACAAAAATATGTTGAATGTATCTATCCGGTACTTTATAATAAAAGCATAGCCGCGTTGCGCGGCAAGACCATGAATTTCGGAGGAAATAATGCTTATGTTTGATATATTTGACAAATGTATCGAGGAAAACAAAAAAACCGTGACCCGCACGCAGGAAGAACTGGAAGCGCGTCTGGGCGAATTGCAGCGCGAAATGAAAGCGGCGGGCATTCCCACCGTCATCGTCTTTGAGGGCTGGAGCGCGTCGGGCAAAGGCACCATGATGGGCCGCCTGATCCGTTCGCTCGACCCCCGCGGTTTCAAGGTGTATTCCATGACCAAGCCGACCGATGAGGAAAAGCGCTATCCCAGAATGCGCCGCTACTGGCTGAATGTGCCGCTCAGCGGCAATATTTCGGTTTTTGACCGCAGCTGGTACCGCTGCATTGATTTCAAGGACGGCAAGAAGCTCAAGGAAGAGGACGAGGAAAAAATCTACAGCCTCATCGACTTTGAATCCCAGCTCGCCGCTGAGGGCTATCTGATTATCAAATTCTTCCTGCACATCTCATCCGACGAGCAGAAGAAGCGATTCAACAAGCTGAAATCGGTAAAATCTACCGCGTGGCGCGTCAAAAAATCCGATGTGAAGCAGAACGAGAATTATGTCAAGGTCTACCGTATGCTGTGCGAGCTTTTCGACCGGACCGATCTGCCCTGCGCGCCGTGGCACGCGCTCGACACATCCGACAGGGACAACGCCGCCGCACATATGTATTCCATTGTCATCGAGGCGATGGAGCGCGCGCTCGAACAGAAGAGCCGGGGGCTGGCGGTCAATCCCAAGCTGCCCGAAATCACCTCTCCCACCAAGCCGCAGGTTTCCGTCAGTCTGGCGGACGTCGATCTGTCGCTGAAGGTGGAGGACAATACTTACAAAAAACGCCTCAAAAATTTGCAGGAACGGCTTTTCGTGCTGCAAAACGAGCTTTACCGCCGCAGAATCCCGCTGATCATCGCCTATGAGGGCTGGGACGCGGCCGGCAAGGGCGGCAATATCCGCCGCATCGCGCAGGCGCTCGACCCGAGAGGCTACGAAGTCATTCCCGTAGCTTCGCCCACGCCGGACGAAAAGAACCGTCATTTCCTCTGGCGTTTCTGGACGCGTCTGCCAAAGGACGGACACACCGCCATCTTTGACCGCACCTGGTACGGCCGCGTGCTGGTGGAGCGCATCGAGGGGTTTGCCACGAAAGAGGAATGGCAGCGCGCCTATGACGAGATCAACCGCTTTGAATACAGCCTGACCAGCGCGGGAGCGATTGTCGTCAAATTCTGGCTGCACATCGACAGCGACGAGCAGCTCGTGCGGTTTACCGCCCGTCAGAACACTCCCTCCAAGCAGTGGAAGATCACCGACGAGGATTGGCGCAACCGCGCCAAGTGGGGCGATTATGAGGTTGCTGTCAACGAGATGATCGAAAAAACCAACACCCCCAATGCCCCGTGGGTGATCGTCGAATCCAACGATAAGAAATACGCCCGTCTGCGCACGCTGGAAGAAGTGATCGCGCTCATCGAAAAGCGTCTGGCACAGAAGGACGATTGACAGCGCCATGAGCGCCGACCGGAAATGTAACAATTAAACACTTGTATTTGGCGCCTCCATTTGCTATACTACATTATTAAGAGTATAGCAAATGGAGGCGATTTTTTTGGCGCGTCTGGCCAACCGAAAAAAATATCAGAAGAAGCGCGAGACTTTTTTGCAGTTTTACAACCGGACCTGCGACAAGGTGTTTGCCTATGCCTTTGAAAAATGCCTCAATCATGACGACACCATGATCGTCTGCCGTGAAGCCTACATCGACATGTATTTTGACATTTCCACCCTTCGCAGCGCCCCCGGTGTGGACTACTGGCAGCGCAAGCAGGTGGACAGAACCATGCGGTATCTCGTGCGCAAGGATCGGCTTTCGCTGATACACGAAAAGACGCTGGCGGATGTTCCCGATACACTCACCGCGGATGAAAAGGAAGAACTGTGGCGGCGCATCAACCGCACGATTGACATTGACCCGTGGCGTTTGGTGCCGATTCCCGGCAAATCGGGCATGCTGACGGTGCTGTTTGATCAGGCGGCGTCCGATATGAGCTATATGAGCCTGCTCGACATAGCCAAGACGGTGGGTATTGCGCTGCTGTCGCTGGCTGTCATCGGAGGCGGCGTGTTCGGTCTGTATTATTTTGTCCTGCGCGGCACCTCGGGCGGCGTGGAGGATATGGAGGAAATCTTTCTCGACGAGCGCAGCTACACCCAATACGACGAGCAATCCAAAGTGCGGGTGAGCGATGAGGAAATCAGTGAACTGATCAAGGACGCGTTCGGTGGGCTGGAGGATGAAGGCGGTCTGAGCGGCAACGCCGCCGTGGCGCGTAATTCCGCCAAGGAGCCGACCTATACCAACAGCGACGAGATCAATCAGCAGCTCAAAGCCATTGTGGAAGAAACCGTGAACAAGGATATGAGCGACGACGAGATTTTGTGGGCTTTGTATTCTTATGTCGGTACGCATACCCGCTATGAAACGGTGAAAGACCGCACCGAGGACGATTTAAAGCTGCTGCGTCACTACTTCCAGACGCAGACGGGGGACAGCCGCCATTACGCTGCGCTGTTCACGGCGCTGTGCCATGCCGCGGGCTACGAGTGCGAGATGATGAAGGGTCGCTTTGTGCTCAATGCCGACACCGAGTTCCGCCGCGACATCCTGCACTACTGGAACCGCATGCGGCTCAACGGTATGTATTACTATTTCGACTGCGAAGCCGACAGCGACCAGTTCGGCACGCAGGTGCGCGAGTATTATTTTATGGTCACCGACGGCAACGCCAAGTGGTCAGTCTGGAACAGAGATCATGAGGGCGGCTCGGCAGTGGAATAACAAGAGGAAGAAAGAGGTTGGATTGACAATGAGCGAAGAAAAGACCACCGAAAGCGCAGAGCGCACCTATGAAGAATCTATGGCGCTGGTAAAGGAATTGCAGCAGATTACGCTGGCGATGCTCAAGGACATCGACAAGGTCTGCACCGAATACGGCATTCCCTATTATCTGGGAGAGGGTACCATGCTGGGCGCGGTGCGTCACAAGGGATTCATCCCGTGGGACGACGACATCGACCTGCTGATGATGCGGGAGGATTACGAGCGTTTTTTGCAGATTGCCCCCAAAGCAATGGGAGACAAATACGAGATACAGCATTACACCACCATGGAAAACTGCTGGACGCCGCTGATGAAGGTGCGGCTTATTACCGACGACCCGCGGTTCCGCCAGTCGCATATTGCCCATGTCACCCCCAACAACGGCCCCATGATCGACATTTTTCCCCTCGACAACGTGCCGAAGCTGTCCTCCTTCCGGCAGACGGTGCAGGGGACAATGGCGCGGATTCTGCGCGGCACGCTTTCCCAGAAGATGAAAACCGCCGAAGACGATACCTTTCAGAAGAAGGTGCTGCGCTTTGCGTCGCATTTCGTCACGCGGGATTTCTTATACAAATGCATCAACAGGAATTATCTGAAATACAACAATCCGAATAATCCATATATCGTCTGTCTGGCGAGTTATTACAAGGTGCAGAAGGAGACGTTTCCCAAAGAGGCGTTCGGAGAACCGGTCCGCGTTCCCTTTGAGGACGGATTGTTCCCCGTGCCGCAGGATACCGACCTGATTCTCACCACCATCTACGGCGACTACATGACCCCGCCGCCCCCCGAAAAGCGCGTGATTAAACATCATTTTTAATGCGATCTGGCAAATAATCATTGCAATGCGCTGTTGTTTTTGGTAGAATAATAAGGGAGAGAAGCAAGGGAGGCGATGGCATTGAATGAGGAAGAAAAACAGCGGCGAAAAGAAGAATTTTACCGCAAAAGTTTAGAGAGAATTAAACGGTTCCGATTGCTGGACGACACGTTTTTTACGGTCTGTTTTGAAGGCGACGGCGCGTGTACCGAATTGGTGCTGCGTATTCTGCTGGGACGGGATGATCTGAAAGTGCTGGAAAACAAGACCCAGTTTTCCGTCAAAAATCTCTACGGGCATTCTGTGGTGCTGGATGTACTGGCCACCGACAGCACAGGGCAGACATACAATATTGAGGTGCAGCGCGCCGACAAAGGGGCGTCTCCACGGCGTGCGCGGTACAACAGCAGTCTGTTGGACGGTCATATTCTGGTGGAAGGCGACGCATATGACGGGCTGCCCGAAATCTATGTCATCTTCATCACGGAAAACGATGTGCTGGGCAAAGGGCTGCCGCTTTACCGCATTGAGCGTATGATCGTGGGAACCGACAACGAATTCGGTGACGGTTCGCATATTCTGTATGTGGATGCGTCGCACACGGATGAATCCGCTGTCGGCAGACTCATGCACGACTTCCGCTGCGCCGAGCCGGAGCAGATGCATTATGCCGTGCTGGCGGAAAGAGTGCGTTATTTTAAAGAGGACAGGAAAGGAGTCAGCTTTATGTGCAAGATTATGGAAGAAGTGAAAGCAGA
>CAMHAV010000114.1 GCA_946182865.1 uncultured Clostridia bacterium | reverse complement strand
ATCGAATCAACGTAAAGCTCAACGGGGATTTCAACAATCCGTTTAGAATTTTTACCACTATAATCCATTAAATAAATAATATTGCCGCTTTGGTAGTAAATTCCTTCCTCTGCAAAATAGCATCCCTCAATCGGAGATTCAAAAAGCCTTTTTACTGAGTTGTTTTGGAATTTTGCAATAAAAAGATCATTGGCATCTCCATCATTATGTTCCACACCATATATAGTGCCATCAAGAATTGCACCAACAGTAAAGTAATCCGTTTCGGGAAGACCTATCTCTTTTGGACCATTCACTCCATCGTCATAACAAAGGAAATTGCCTATAGAGTCGCCCCTCATATGTGTAACATAGTAATACAGATCACCATTGCTATCAATAAAAGGCTGATGATTGTGATAATTACTTGCAAACCAATCGTTTTCAATCGTATTTATCTCAGAAAGAGGCTGTTCTGTGACATGAACCTCATTGATAATGATGCTGTCTGTTACCGATGACTGCGCCTCTTTATTGTTTTCATTGCAGTTGGAACATCCTGATAGTAGAGCCATAAAGATCCCTGTCATGCACAAGATTTCTAAAATTTTTCTCATAAGATTTTTCCTCCTGTACCGATATATTTTACAACTTCATATCGTAGACCGATTTATATTGATGTTTTCTTTTTTTCTATACTATCCTTTTAGCAAAACATTCTATATTTATCAAGAAAATAAAGAAAATTTTGCTAAAAGGATCGGAAGGACGGTGGACGATATGAAAACAAATGAAAAAACGCACGACCTGTGCGGGAAACCAAACGGGATTACTACTGAGTGTGTGGGGAGAAGAACGGCGAGAAAAATAAGGAGTACAATGCCTGTTATTAAGAGAAACAAGCCGAAAAAAGAAGCGAAAAACGAAATGACGCCGGAAACGAAGAACATTGTTCAAACAGCCGAGAAATACGGCATTACGCCGTATTACGCAAGGTTGCTGCCATTGTCCGGCAAGGTCAAAGCCGTGAGGATTGGGCGGACAGGGGCTTTCTGATTCGTAACGCGGCGGGGAGGTTCAGCTGCAACTGCCCGAAAGGTATGACAGGCACGTTCGTAAAGCTGCATCTGCAGGAATAGTTACGCAAAAACCATGAGGTTACGTCGGAGAAAAAAGACGTAACTTTGCCCTATATTGGGGGAATACTGAAAAAGGCGGCTGTTTTTAATTGACTTTGCCTGATTGATGTGGTAGAATGGTTTTGTTAGCAAATTGGTAATGTATATCACCGTTTGTTAAAATGCATATAGGAGGGATTGGGAGGACAGATGTACTATCATGCGTCGCCAATCAAAGGGATTACACAACTGATGCCACATATTTCAAATCATGGTATTCCGCTTGTTTATTTTTCTAAGAAAAGAGAAAATGTGCTGGTTTACCTGAGCAATGCTGTTGAGAAGTATTGTCAGGAAACGGGCTTTTCGTATGACGGTAAATGGCAGAAGTGGGGACCGTATGGATTTAATAAAGATGGACGCTTGCGTCTGGAAGAATATTATCCCAATGCGCTGATAAGTACCTATAAAGGCGTATCCGGCTACATTTACAGTGCGGAAACAATGACAGATTCCGGCTTTGCGGTTCAAATACCTGATGCGGTAACAAGCAGTCTTCCCGTCAAAGTATCAAATGTGGAATTTGTAACGGATGCATATGAGGCAATTTTACAAGCAGAACGGGCCGGTCTGATTACAATTCTACGATATGAAGAAATGCCAGCTGAGATGAGGGAATGGAACGAAAGAACCATAAAAGAAGAATATGACAATGCAGCAGTACAGGCATTTTTTGAAAGGGAAATTTCCCCACATCATAAGAAACTGATTCATATAGAGCCAGCTTGATTTTATGTCAAGTGTTATGAAACCCTTTTTTCAGGAGCAGGCTTAGTTGTAGATCCTCTCGGCGGTCACCGATTCGGTCACCGCACGGTCGATGACGTTTATTATGTCTTGTTTTGATTGAAAATCAGTCTGATTCATTGTATCGCTGTTAATCTAACAGGGCAAGTATTTGAAAATAAAATATATAGAATGTTCACAACAAAAATATATCTGAAAAAACGCGCAAAAAACGCGCCGCAGCGTATAAGCCACAGCGCGTCACCGAGGTGCGTATTCAATGATGTCATCCGAATTGAAGTTCAGTATGTAGCAGATTCGGACGAGGATGTCCAAGTCCATCTTTTCCATCTGATTCTGATATCACTTATGAATCCTTATCATCTTACTTGCACACTTTATTTTGTTAGGATAGAAAATACTCACTTGTCTTCCGATTCCGTGCCGATGGTTTCCACATAAGCGAGAATCATGTCAATACCGGAGAGAAAGTTGTGATATTCTCGGGTAATCTTTTCCAGATATTCCCGTCCCATATCGGTGATGCGGTAGTGAATGCGGCGGCGGTCGTCGGAAACGGCCTTGCCCGCAATCTCTATGTAACCCCTGTCGGACATTCTGTAAATCACGCCGTAGGGATATTGAATCTTGCAGATGGAATTGCTTTGCTTATCGAGAATGGTGAGAATCTCATAAATTGTCATATCCTTCTTGGAGAGAAATGAGAGAATCAGCATTTCAGTCAATGCTTTTTTGAGGTTTTCCGCCATTTTCTCACTGTAATCCTTGTTGCTGTTGGCTTTTGGCATTGGTAATGACCTCCTAACAATGCGGTTGATATTACTTATTATAATACATTCTTTTTTGATTTGGATAATAAATTGTAAATAAACCTTCATTTTTAACTTGTTTTTTTCAATTTTTTGAGATTTTGGCGTTTTTATTGTTAAAACAAAAGTGTACTAAATCTTTGTCATACAAAATAGGCGCATGCCGTCGTTCTCTTGAGGAGAAACCAGACAGCATGCGCTGTTTTTACCGCTTTTCTTTTTTCATGCTTACCCCAATTTATGAAAAACTCAATTCTTTACGATGCCGCGCAGCAGTGCCCGCAGTGCAGCGCCGAAGGTGACCTTTGGGGAGGCGCGGTCGGCGCATACGTCGTAAATTCCCACCGTTTCGCTGCCCAGCATCAGCCGCACCGTGCCGATGGGCTGCTGAAGTTCAATCGGGGCTTCGAGGGTTTCGGGCAGATCGACCACCGCCTTGATTTCCTTGGATTTGCCCTTTTCGGTGAGTATCTTGCCGGAAATATCCGCATAAGCGCCTACCGTTTTTTCCATGCCGCCCGTCACGGGAATCTCCGGCAGTTCCACGGCGATGTCAGACACATCTTTGAGTTCCCAGTTGGCAAAACCGTAATCCAGCAGCTTTTTCGCGTCGCCAAAGCGGCTCTTGCTGTCTGGCGCACCGAGAATCACGGCGATCATCGTCATGCCGTCCCGCTGCGCCGCCGCCGAAATGCAGCATCCCGCCTTGCTGGTCGTACCGGTTTTCAGTCCGATCGCGCCGCTGTATTGCTTGATGAGCTTGTTGGTATTGGTGAGCTGCAACTCTCCGCCGCGCAGGGTGTCCATCCAGATTTTCGTATAATTGAGCACCGCCTCATGCTTGAGCAGTTCCGCTGACGCAATGGCGATATCCTCCGCCGAAGTTACATGTCCGTCCGCGTCCAGTCCCGTGCAGTTGACATAGAAAGTGTTGGTCATGCCGAGTTCCTCCGCACGGTCATTCATCATCGAGACAAACGCTTCGTTGGAACCCGCGATATGCTCGCCCAATGCCACGCACGCGTCATTCGCGGAACCCACCAGCGCCGCCTTGATCAGTTCATGCACCGTCATCTGCTCGTTCGGCTCCAGCCAGATCTGCGAACCGCCCATCGACGCGGCATATTCGCTGCATGTCACGGTTTCCTCCATCGTCAGCTTGCCCGCGTCATACGCTTCAAACACCAGCAGCATGGTCATGATCTTGGTGATCGACGCTTCAGGAAGCTGCTGCTGCGCATTGAGCGCGTAGACGATCTGCCCCGTTTCTGCGTTCATCAATACGGCGGCCTTGGCGGTCAGTCCGAGCGGATCGCTTACCCCTGCGGCGTTTTCTTTTTGCTCCGTTTTTTGGTCAGCGGCACTATTGTTTTGGGTGTCTTTTTTTTGCTCCGCGGCTCCATTGTTTTGGGTGTCTTTTTTTTGCTCCGCGGCTCCATTGTTTTGGGTGTCTTTTTTTTGCTCCGCGGCTTCATTGTTTTTCGCGTCTGTGTTTTGTGTCTGCACCTTGGCGGCCTGTTGGACGTCCTGCTCGGACGCTGCCCAGACATCCCCCGAAAACACGGCGAACAGCATCAGCAAAGCCGTGAATGCGGCGGTGATTCGATTTGGATGTTTCGTTTTGTTTTTCCGTTCTTTGCTATTTTTCATCTTACGGATTCCGATCCTTTCCCATAAATATCATGCAACCCTATTTTATGCAGCCAAAGATATTTTTAGACAAGTCCACAGAATTTTCTGTTATTCCAATATTTGTCAATTATTTTCCACTTTTTCGGGTTCTCAAATCTGATTATTTAACCGCAAATTCACAAAAATGTAATTGCGTTTCTGCGAAACATGTGGTATACTATTTTTTACATTATATTGTATCTGCCGCGGTTTTGTGGTATAATACTATTTTACATGAGGCAATTGTGTTGAAGGCAACCAAACGGAGGGATTGCGATGGATCATTTCAAACTGGTTTCGGATTATCAGCCCACAGGCGATCAGCCGGAGGCGATTGAAAAATTAGTAGAGGGACTGCAAAAGGGATATCATGAACAGGCGCTTCTCGGCGTAACGGGCAGCGGCAAAACTTTCACGATGGCCAACGTCATCGCCCGCATGAACAAGCCCACGCTTGTGCTGGCGCACAACAAGGTGCTGGCGGCACAGCTTTGCAACGAGTTCCGCGAATTCTTCCCCGAAAACGCGGTGGAATTCTTCGTCAGCTACTACGATTACTACCAGCCGGAATCCTACATTCCCACCACCGACACCTACATCGAAAAGGATTCCTCCGTCAACGACGAAATCGACCGTCTGCGCCACTCCGCCACCTCGGCGCTGTCGGAACGGCGGGATATCATCATCGTCGCCTCGGTTTCCTGCATCTACAGCATGGGCGACCCGATCGACTACCGCAACATGGTGCTGTCCCTGCGCCCCGGCATGGAAAAAAGCCGCGACGATGTGCTGAAAAAGCTGACTGAGATCCAATACAGCCGCAACGACATCGAATTTGCCCGCAACACCTTCCGCGTGCGGGGGGATGTGGTGGAGGTCTTCACCTCCTATTCCAAAGAAACGGTCATCCGCATCGAGTTCTTCGGGGACGAAATCGACCGCATTTCCGAAATCAATTATGTCACGGGCGAGCTGAAAGCCGTCCTGAACCACATCGCCATCTATCCCGCGTCGCATTACATCGTCCCCGAAGCCAAAATGGGCAAGGCGCTCGACGACATCCAGGATGAACTGCGGGAGCGCATTCAGTATTTCCAGCAGAACAACAAACTCATCGAGGCGCAGCGCATCGAGCAGCGCGTCAACTACGACATGGAAATGCTCATGGAATGCGGCTTCTGCCCCGGCATCGAAAACTATTCCCGCGTGCTGTCGGGCAGAGAACCCGGCACGCCTCCCTTTACCCTTATCAATTATTTTCCCGACGACTTTCTTCTCTTTGTGGACGAGTCGCACGTCAGCCTGCCGCAGGTGCGCGCCATGTACGCCGGCGACCACGCCCGCAAGAAAAACCTCATCGACTACGGCTTCCGCCTGCCCTCGGCTTACGACAACCGCCCGCTGCAATTCGACGAATTCTACTCCCTGATCCATCAGGCAATCTATATCAGCGCCACGCCGGGTCCCTTTGAAAAGGAGCACAGCGCGCAGATTGTGGAGCAGGTCATCCGTCCCACGGGACTGGTGGATCCCGAAATTTCCGTCCGTCCCACCGAGGGGCAGATCGACGATCTTATCTCCGAAATCAACACCCGCGCCGCCAACGGTTTTCGCACGCTGGTGACAACGCTCACCAAAAAAATGGCGGAAGACCTCACCGAATACATGGAATCGCTGGGCATGCGGGTGCGCTATCTGCACCATGACATCGACACGGTGGAACGCATGGAAATCATCCGCGATCTGCGTCTGGGCGAATTTGACACCCTGATCGGCATCAACCTGCTGCGTGAAGGACTGGATATCCCCGAAGTGTCGCTGGTGGCGATACTCGACGCGGACAAAGAGGGCTTTTTGCGCAGCGAAACGTCTCTCATTCAGACCATCGGCAGAGCCGCCCGCAACGCCGAGGGAACGGTCATTATGTACGCCGACAGCGTCACCCCCTCCATGGAACGCGCCATCACCGAAACCGCCCGCCGCCGCGCCATTCAGATGAAGTACAATGAGGAACACGGCATCACCCCCAAAACCATCATCAAAAAGGTCGCGGATGTAATCGAAATCACGCAGCACGACGATAACGGCAGCGTCAAAAAGAACGGCAAGAAACTGACCAAATCCGAGCGGGAACACCTCATCAACGAGCTGACCAAACAAATGAAGCAGGCGGCGAAGCTGCTTGATTTTGAGCAGGCGGCGTATCTGCGCGACCGCATCAAGGAATTGGATGGAAAGTAATGTGAAGTGTGAAGTGTGAAATGTGAAGATACAAGGAGGTGTTTATATGACCAATAACGGCGTAATTCAAACAGACAGAGAATTGGAATTTGCCATTTTTTGCATTGAAAATATAGCGTTGTTTCTGCACATGGATGCAGAAACAGTGTATCGCATACTGAACGAAAAAAACATTCTCAAGGAATATATCGTTCCGGAATATGAAGCCCTGCACACACAAAGCAAAGAATATATTGTCCATGATATTGTAGATGTTATGAAAGAGAGGGGAATCACCCTATGATACTTTATCACGGGTCTTATATAGCCGTATCAAATCCCGATCTGAAGCATTCCCGACGCAATGTTGATTTTGGAACAGGATTTTACACCACTCCGATTTACGAGCAAGCGAAAACATGGTGTGAAAAATTCAAAAGAAGAGGACGCGACGGCATTGTTTCGAGATACAATTTTAACGAATCGACATCGGAAAATGTAAAAATTCTGACATTTGACTCTTACTCCGAGGAATGGCTGGATTTTATTCTTCTCTGCCGCAGCGGAAGGGACACATCAGACTATGACATCGTTTCAGGCGGCGTTGCGAATGACAAAGTGTTTAATACGGTCGAATTATACTTTGAACAACTGATTGATAAAAGGGAAGCCATCAAACGACTTCGCTATGAAAAGCCAAACCTGCAAATCGCCTTCCGCAGCGAAGCGGCTCTTGCATGCTTACACTTTGAAGGGAGTGAACAAATTTGAATGCCAGTCCCATATTGCTGCAAAAAAAATATGTACGGATTGTCAAGTGTTTCGCCCAAAAAACGCATATGTCATTGGATGATGCCCTTGATTTTTTCTATCATTCTGAAATGTACCAGCTCATCCGTGAAGGTGTTTCGGATTTGCATTGCATGAGTGATCTGTATCTGGCTGATGAACTGGAAGATGAGTACCACCGCAAAAATCATGTGAAATAACTTGAACGGAGTTTGCCATGCCCCATTACATCCAATCGGTCTATCTCAAATCCTCGCCCCCGCCGTCATCATATCTGTCGGAATTACCTGTGGTGCGCCATCTCCGCCAGATCGGGGAACTGCGCCTCACCTCTGACGTGACATTTTTTGTGGGAGAAAACGGCACGGGTAAATCGACTTTGCTCGAAGCGGTTGCCGTTGCCATGGGCTTTAATCCCGAAGGCGGCACGCGCAATTTCAACTTTGCCACCGCCGAAACGCATTCCCCTCTCAACGAGTTTATCACCGTTGTCAAGGGTGTTCGCCCGCGCGACGGGTTCTTCCTGCGCGCCGAAAGCTTTTACAATGTCGCGTCCTACATTGACCGCCTTGACAGCGAACCGTCTTTCGGCGCTCCCGTGATTGAAAGCTACGGCGGGGTATCGCTGCATGAGCAATCCCACGGTGAAAGCTTTCTGGCGCTTTTCAAAAACCGCTTTGGCGGCAACGGTCTTTATCTGCTGGACGAGCCGGAGGCGGCGCTGTCCCCGTCGCGTCAGATGACGCTGATGGTGCTGATGAACGAATTACTGCAAAAGCATTCGCAGTTCGTCATCGCCACCCATTCCCCCATCCTCATGGCCTTTCCCCACGCGCAGGTGATAGAACTGACCGAGGACAGCATCCGGACGGTGCCGTATCAGCAAACCGAGCATTTTCAATTGACCAGACGTTTCTTAAACAACCCGGAGAAAATGATGGAAATGCTGTTTTAACGTGAAATGTGAAGTGTGAAATGTGAAGTGTGAAATGAAACGAGGTACGCAACAGAATGCCACTGGAAAAACTTGACAAACTTGAAAAAATATACACCCATGCTGAACATACGAACTGCTGCACCTATTTCTGCATTAAAGGGGATTTTGACCCGGATGTGATATCGGAGCGATTGGGGCTTGCGCCGGAAGCATCCCACAAAATCGGAGACAAACGAAGCAACGGCACCGCCTATGACTTCGCCGCATGGCAATTCGGCACCTGCAAGGAGTACGACATACTCGTGGAGCATCAGATGATGAAAACCATCGCGCCGCTTCTGCCAAAAGCGGAGATTTTGAGAGAAATCAAACGGCAGTTCGACGTGGCGTTCACGCTGGAGATTGTCCCCACCGTTCGCTTTGATGAGGACGTGCCCTGTCTGTCGCCTTCTCTGGAGGTAATGCAGTTCTGCTGCGACACGGGAACGGAACTCGATATTGATTTGTATGTCAGTTGTCCCGATGATTTTGAAGATGAAATCATATTGGAAAACGGATAGAGGAAATGAGATGATTTCAGTTGAACCAAATCGAAGCAAAAGCAGTCATGACGCCTTGGGGGTATGAGCAGGAATATCCGACGGTGGACGGAAAAACGATTGCCGCACATGTCAGCGAATGGATGGCAAGCGAGAACGAAACCGATTGCGAATGGCTTTACCCCGCGTGGGGCAGTGCGCTGCTTGTGACCGCCGAGAAAAATCTGATATGGCACCTGATCGACTGCGAGGACACCGTCAATGTCCCCATTCTGGTCTGTGAAGATGATCTCGACCTGAGCTGCATTGTCGTGCTGGCGAAAATCCGCAAGACGCAAAACCGCGTGTATTGGGACGCAGTCGGCTTTTGGCGCAAAGAGCATTGCACCGACGACATCCGGCTCTATGGCATCCTGCACCATGAAAGCTACAGCGACGAAGACTGGGTCAGATACGGCGGCAATATCGCCTGCGCCGAGATTGACAGCGAACAATGGCGGCAGTGGATTGGCGATCACTGGGAGGAGGAAAACCGCCGCCGTATGATGAATTATATCAAACCGCATTTGCAGGACGACAGCGACGTTTTGTGGGTGGCATATCCGCATTGGTCATTCGACCGCGAACAATATGAAAAAAATCCCGCCTTGCACACAGCACCTAAAACCAACGTAAATCAGGCAAAT
>CAMHAV010000113.1 GCA_946182865.1 uncultured Clostridia bacterium | reverse complement strand
ATGCAAGACTTTTTGCATTGATAACACAGGGAAACAAAAAAGTAACTGCTTGCGTTTTTGTTTCCTTAACTAAATACTGATATACATATCTGACGGCATGGAACACCATCCCGCTGACCGTCCCAGAAATACTGAAATATTATCTTTCCAAAATCACGAGGCCCCCGTCCCTTGACCGCTATGACTACAATCACGCTGCGATGCGTTCACTTTAAGTATCAAGCATATCCGCATCACCGCCGACAAAACCACCGCCGTGGATATTGAATACAACTGGCAGCTTTTCGTCCCCCCATATTATCGGGGATATATGATAGATATTCGCAATTTGTGTGGTAGTTCTTTGAATTTCATTCTGTTTCCTTCATATCTATCCGCTGATCCTGATAAAGCTCATTATCAAGCAATTCGGGCTTATCTCCTATAAATGCCTTTGCTGCTTCTGTATCATTCTGCAACTGCCACATAAACCACGCTGTCACATACCCGTCAGCAGAGTAAAGCATATAGCCGTGTTCGGTATCCGTTCTGCGAGCCATTGCCTTGATCGGCACGTTGTCAAGAGCATCATACATTTCATTCATTTTCTCAAGGGGAATGACCGTTTCAGCATCAAATTTTTCTGTGCCAGCCACCATAAGAATCGGGATATGAACCTTTTCAATGCCATAGTGCCATTGTAAATTATCGGCAAGTTCCCGATTTGTAGGACTTTCCGCAACAACGGTCTTATACATATCGCTGTGTGACGTATTTGTAACGGCGCTTATCGCACCGACACCGCCCTGTGAGTGACCGAGTGAGCCTATGTTATCGGTATCTATTTTCTGGTAAAAAATATTCTCCTTATCCGCATTGCATTGGAGAAGATAGCTCAGACTCTTTTCCACAGAACTTCCATCCCATGAGTTTTCCTCCTCGTTGCCTATCACAACAAAGCCCCAACTTGCGAAATGTTCAAACATTGCTTTGTATTTGGAAGCTTTGACACCTGTTCCGTTGCTCACAACAATTACAGGATAGTTTCTCTCGTCAGATGTAAGTGCATCGGGATAGTATATCTCGTATTTACCCAATCTCTCGTCCGCCTTGACTTCGGTGTAGGCAACGGTATAGGCACCGTTTTTCAGATATTTTGCTTCTATGTCGCCGCCTGTTTTGACAGTATCGGTGTAATTCTTCGGGACGGCAGGAGTGAGCGCTGCCTTGATAAACAATGCTACTATCAAAATGATAACTACCAGTAGAATAATGCCAATCATTTTCATAATGTTCTTTACCATGATATCTTCTCCTTGACACCCCCACGATATTGTTATACTATATTGATACAATTGTATCATGATGATTTTCAAAATGCAAGTGATTTTGAAAAATGAAACAAAAAGGGGTTTTTGTATCATGCCGGAAAAACAGACCTATGTTAAAGATGCGATTACCGAGGGATTGCTGAAACTGATGAAAGAAAAAAGTATTGATGATATCTCTATATGTGAGCTTACCGACTATGCCAAAGTGGGTCGAGTGTCATTTTACCGCAATTTCAGAGATAAGGACGATATACTGCGTTACTACATCATTTCTGAAACAGACAGGTGGCTGGGCAGCACGGATAAGAATTATCTCACCATTGAAAATCCACAGGAATTCCTTATTTTTCTGCTGGAACATTTGTATCAGTATCGCGAAACAATCGCTTCTATGCTTCGTGACGGCAAAATGTATCTGCTTGAAGAAGAATTTGACAGGCGATTCACTGCGATCCTTTGTGATATTTCTGATCCGTTCCATATTGCATTTACAATCGGCGGGTTTTACAAGCTGTTCTGCTATTGGGCACAGACGGGGTATGAAAAAACTCCGCAAGAAATTGCAGAGTACGTCAAATGAAACCGAATCATAGAACAAAGCCTCGTTCTTCACTTTACGGAGAGCGAGGCTTTGTTCTATGATTCCTTTTATATCTGAAATTCCTTTTTAGTTCTTTATCACTTTTTCAAACCTGAACATTTCGCCCGGAAATTGCTCATCAGGCTCACCTGTCATATCAGGATCGTGCGGATCAGGATGATGGCTATTAAAAAACTCTACGATATGGAAACCACAGCGATTGACATACTATCAAAGTATTTCATGTCTCGATCCTCTCTTTCCTGTTTATTGTCATTACGATGGCTTCGGCGCTGGGTTATGGACTGACCTCCTATTTGTCGTCCATTACGGCGCATAATGCGGCGTTTGATATCCTGTATGATATCCGTATGCGCGTGATGGAGAAGCTCGGCAAAATTCCCGCGGGCTTTTTTACGGGAAATAAACTCGGCGGAATCCGAAAAATCTTCATCGAGGACGTGGAGCAAATCGAAATCTTTGTGGCGCATAACATCTCCGAAGTTGTGGCGGCCGTGGCAACGCCGCTCTTTACGCTGGTGTTTCTGTTTGTCATGGATTGGCGATTGGCACTTGTCACACTGATTCCCATTCTCATTTCCATGGTCATGCTGATGCTGTCTTTGACCAAGCCGGAGGGCGCGGAGAACCAAAGACAGATGATGCAGGCGCGTGAGGATATGGAAGGCACTATCATTGAATATATCCACGGAATGCCCGTGATTAAGATTTTCGGCAGAACCGGCAGCTCCTTTCAGCGGTATGAAAACGCGATTTCTCATTTTATGGAGAGAGTCACCGTCACAGCGGAATTCTGCAAAAATATGATAGGCACTTATTACGCGTTTTTCGGCGCGCAAATCCTGTTTTTAATTCCTGCCATCATATGGCTTCTCGGCAGCGGTGAACGTTACGCCGAACAATTGCCCGTGATACTGCTCTTCTTACTGATTGGCAGCGGCATGAAGGAACCTCTGGAAAACATGATGAATGTAACGATTGACTCCAAAAAAATCAGCGCGGGTGTGGAGCGGATTGACGCAATTCTGAATTATGGCGAAATCATGAGCGGGGAAGCGGCAGCTTTGCCCGATCACTTTGACATCACGTTTGAAAATGTCGATTTTTCCTATGAGGCGGGTACCAATACGATCAGCGGCGCGTCGTTCCGATTGGAAGAAAATACTGTCAACGCGCTGGTTGGCCCCAGCGGCGGCGGAAAATCCACGTTGGCAGAGCTGCTGCTGCATTTTTATGAAATAGCGGGCGGTAGTATCCGAATCGGCGATGTAGATATCAGGGAAATTTCCGTAAATGAGCTGATGAACATGATTTCCTACTGCTTCCAGGATTCCTTTGTGTTTACGGATACGGTGGAAAATATTATCCGCATGGGCAATCATGCCGCTACGCAGGAGCAGGTGATGGAGGCGGCCAAGTCGGCCAATATCCATGACGTGATTATGGCGCTGCCGAACGGCTATCAGACGGTGCTGGGGGAAGATGGCGCGTATTTATCGGGCGGCGAAATACAGCGGTTGGCAATTGCAAGGGTATTTCTCAAGGACACGCCGATTATGGTGCTTGATGAAGTGACAGCATATGCCGACGCAGAGAACGAAAGCAAGATTCAGGAGGCGTTTGCGAAATTGGCGGAGCATAAGACCGTATTAATGATTGCCCACCGATTGAAGTCGATTCAGAATGCCGACCAAATATTGGTCGTGAACGACGGCAAGATAATTGCGGCGGGAAAGCATACGGAACTGATGGAATCCTGCTCCATTTACCAAAATATGGTGACGGCTAATGAAAGACGAGACAGTTGGACGATTCGCGCGAAAGAGGTGACGGCATGAGAAAACTCAAAAAATGGTTTCACCTGATCACATTTGGGGAAGAGAAACAATATTTGAAATTTATCGGCTGGATGCTGCTGGACAGTATCGTGGCTTCGGTGCCGTTTACTGTTTTGATGATGGTGATTTGGGTGCTTCTGAATCCCGTGATGAATGTCGGAGCGACTTATGACAGCAGAATGCTGTGGATTTTAACAGCGGTACTTGCTGTACAGACGGTAATCTATATCTTTATCCGACGGAAAACCTACATGGATATCTGTGTAGGACACAGCGAAGCGCTGAAATCGGCAAGACTGCGTATGGGCGGGCATTTGAAGCAGTTATCCATGGGCTTTTTCTCGAACCATGACGCGGGAAAGCTGTCAACGATTTTGGTGCAGGATTATGACGAGGTGGAGCAAACTTCCTCAATGATTGTGGCCAATATTTCGGTGATTACCATTCGGCTGCTGCTTGGCATTATCATGGTAATGGCGTTTCAGTGGAAGATGGGATTGGCTATGTTCGCGGTCATTCCCCTTGCTGTGCCTTTTGCGGTCATCAGTTACAGGCGCGTCAGAAAATCGGGTGCGGAACTGATTGAAACGAGAGAAAAAACGTCCTCCTTGATTTTAGAATTTGTCGGCGGTATCAACACACTAAAGGCATACAATCAGGCGGGAGACAAATTTGATAAGCTCAAGCGCACACTCGCACAATTCCGTGACGTATCGAAAATGCAAGAGCGCGCAGGCGGTCCCGTTTCGATGATTGGCAGAGGAATTTTGTTCATGGGAATCGGCGTTGTTATGGCAGTGGGCGCGAAGCTGTTTGTCAGCGGAGAGATCAGCGCGTTTTTCTACATCATGTGTCTGTTGGCCGCGCTGGTGCTCTATGAACCGCTGATTCAAATGCTGGTTCTGATAGTAACGCTGGGAAGAACCAACCGGGCGGCAGAGCGAATCAACCGTCTGTATGAAGAAACCGTTTTGCCCGTCACGGCGGATAAAATGACCGACTACGCCACGATCGAATTGAAAAATGTATCCTTTGGCTATCACGAAGGAGAACCTGTTTTGAGCGACATCAATCTTACCTTCCCGCAGAATACCTTGACCGCATTGGTCGGTCCTTCGGGATCGGGCAAATCCACCGTTACGCGGTTAGTGGCGCGATTTTGGGATGTTTCCGAGGGTGAAATTACCGTTGGCGGCGTTGGTCTTAACGAAATGACGCAGGAAACGCTGCTGTCCAAGCTGTCCATGGTCTTTCAGGATGTGTATTTGTTCCATGATACGGTGGAAGAAAATATCCGTACGGGCAGAGCCGGCGCAAGTCATGAGGAAATTGTCGCTGCCGCCAAAATGGCAGCGTGCCATGATTTTATTATGCAGCTTCCCGACGGTTACAACACGGTCGTTGGTGAAGGCAGATCCACTCTTTCAGGCGGAGAGAAACAGAGAATTTCTATTGCCCGCGCTATTCTGAAAGATGCGCCGATTGTGCTGCTGGACGAGGCTACCGCAAGCCTTGACCCTGAAAATGAAGTGCTGATACAAAAAGCTATCAGCTCGCTTGTGCAAAATAAAACGGTCATTGTCATTGCCCACAGGCTGCAATCTGTCAAGAACGCGGACAATATCGTCGTGCTGAATCACGGCAGGGTGGAAGAGCAGGGAACGCATGAAGAACTGCTGCAAAGTGACGGTCTTTATCAGGCGCTCTGGACCGAGCAGGATAAGGCGGCGGGCTGGAAAATCGCAAAATAGGAGAAATAGAAAGAAGAGGTTCTGAAATGAAAGAAAACGAAAAAATGATCGGTAAGGATTATATCACCTGTGGCGTGTTCAGTCTGCTGTATATGGTGGCCATGCTGCTTTCGGCTGTCATGAATATTTCGGGATATACCGCTATTTTCTACCCGACCTTGGTGGGCATATTTGTGGGAATATTATTTGTCATTCTTGAGGTCAAGGTCCCGAAGAAAGGAGCCGTTGTCATATTCAGTATCATTCCCGCGCTGTACTTCTTTGCCAGCGGCTTGCTGGAGGGGTTCATTGGATTTGCTGGCGTTATGCTGTTTGCCCTGATAACCGAATGGATGATGAGCAGACGCCATGACAACTTGAATCAAATTTCCGTTGCGGCAGTGGTTTATACACTCTATATGTCAACGCTTGGTATGGCGGAAAATTTTGTCTTTACCGATACCTATTGTGATAATGCGCTGGCGCATGGCATCAACGAAACTATCGTGGAACAAATGCGCAGCTTTTACCATATCAAACCCCTTTGGGCAGCGGTCATTGTGAGCACGGCTATTACCACTTGGCTTGGCACGCTGCTGGGCAAAAAAATCATGAGCAAACATTTGAAAAAGGCGGGTATTCTTTGATATGCGGCTGGATATCCGTACTTATCTCATTCTTTTGGTTTTATCCGCCACCTGTGCGAGTTTAAACACCCATGTTTTGGTTGAAATAGGAATAATTTTGGCATTGTCATTTTTGCAATTGTTATCGGGCAAGGGCGTATTTATGCCGCGGCTGCTGCTTTTATATGGAGTGCTGCTGCTGATTCAATATCAAATCTTCCCTGTGATTCCCGAAGTGGTTGTCTTGCTGCTGTCACTGCCTGTTGTCAATATCCGCAGCTTTTTCCCTGTCATCATGTGTGTGGTTTTGATTTACAAGACAACACAGGTGAGTCAGGTTGTGGCTACCTTTACCAAAATGAAAGTATCCAAAGGCGCCACCATTGCGATTGCCATTGCCATTCGCTATATTCCGTCTTTAGCAGAGGAATGGCGGCATATCAAGGAGGCAATGTGGGTACGCCGTGCTACCGTTGGCATTCACAATCCCATTGTCAGATTGTCAAAATGCATAGAATGTTACTTGGTGCCGCTTCTGATTTCCGCCATCAAAACCTCCGATGAATTATCTGCCGCCGCAATTACCAGAGGGATTGACAGTCCCGGTATGCCGACTTGCCGAAAATACCGTCCGATGGGGGCTGCGGATTATATCGTGATTCTCTTGTCAATCGGTGTTACAGCTTTTTGCGTTGTTAACGAATATATTTTGACATAGTGAGGACAGACGATGATTGAAATGAAAAATGCAGGTTTTACCTATGGGGACGAAACCGCTGAATCAGAATCTTCTCGCGACACGGGAATTGTCGATATCCATTTGCAGATCCGCCGCGGGGAATGTGTACTGCTGTGTGGTGAATCAGGCTGCGGCAAGACCACTGTCACCAAACTTATCAATGGTTTGATTCCCCATTTTGAAATAGGAAATTTCAGCGGCGAGGTAACGGTCAATGAACTGGATACGAAGAATGTGCCGATGTATCAGCTGGCGGAATGTGTGTCCAGTGTGTTTCAGAATCCCAAAACGCAGTTTTTTAATACAGATGCGGAGAGTGAAATGACATTTGGTTTGGAAAATCAGGCGGCTTCGGTGGAATATATTGATAAAAGATTGGCACAAACCATTGAAGAACTTGATTTGACCCCGCTGATGAACAAAAGTCTGTTTCAAATGTCGGGAGGCGAAAAACAAATCATTGCTTTTGCAGGGGCATATCTTTCCGATACCGACATTGTGGTGTTGGACGAACCGTCCGCGAATCTGGATTTGTGGGCGATTGAGAAAATCCGCGGAGTGATGGAGAAAATGAAAGCGGCAGGCAAAACGATTGTGATTGCTGAACACAGACTTTATTATTTGCGGGGCTTGGTGGATACCGTATACTATATGAAAAACGGGCGTATTTTGGAAAGCCATGACGTGAAAGATTTTTTTGCACTTGACGACCAAAGACGTATCGGGATGGGGCTGAGAAAGCTTAACATGAGCGATTTGTTTCAAATTACCCGAACGGCTATACAGGCGGCCGAACAAAATCGTCTGCGTGTGGAGAATCTGACGCTCACCTATCAAAAGAAGCCGGTCTTTTCAGGCTTGAGCTTTGAAATTTTTTTGGGGGAAATTGTTGGTATCATTGGGGCGAACGGTATGGGTAAAACCTCGTTGTTACGCTGTCTGTGCGGAATCCAAAAGCCCGACAAGGGAATTGTCAGGTTTAACGGCAGACGGTGCAGGACAAAAGACAAACGGCGTCTTTGCGGTGTTGTCATGCAGGACGTAAATTATCAGCTCTTTTCCGACAGCGTGGAATCGGAATGCTTTCTCGGTAATGCGGGTACAACAGCGGAACAGGTAAACGCGATATTGAATGAAATGGGTCTGTCCGCATGCAAAGATGCGCACCCGCAAGGATTGTCAGGCGGGCAGAAGCAGCGTCTGGCAATAGCCGTAACGGTATTGTCAGGCAAAAAAATCCTGCTTTTGGACGAACCGACCAGCGGCTTGGATTATCAAAATATGCTTACTGTCAGCAGTCTTTTAAGGCGTTTGTCAGAAAACGGAATGATAATTGTGGTTGTCACGCACGATATTGAATTTTTGGAAACAACGTGCAATCGCTGCTTGGAATTGACTGCCAATGAAATGAAAGCGATAGATAGTGCAAAAATAGCGGATGTGTTTTATCAAAATTCGATCGCCTCAATGTAAAAAAAATGGCAGGCATAATTGGAAAGGCATGATTCAAAAACCATCAGAGAAGCGAACGAATATGCTCCTCTGATGGTTTTTATTAAAACGTATATTGACAAACGAAAACCATTGAGGTATAATTTTAGTTAGATGTACCTAACCTAGTTACAATACGAGAAGCTGAGATAATGATATTTGCTGTTGAAAGTATCGTTGCCTGTGTGTTATTCACTGTTTTTGAAATAAATATTGATTTGGAAAGCTGGTCTTTACAATGAAAATTCATGAATTTGGAGAACAGGGGAATCCCGTGCTGCTGTTACTGCCCGGGACGTGCTGTTTTTGGAAAGGTACGTTTGGCCATGTAATAGAGGAATTGTCAAAAGATTTCCTGGTTGGCGCGGTAGCCTACAGCGGTTTTGATGAGGAATCAGACGATGCGTTTGATACGGTTCTGTTGGAAACCGAACGGATTGAGAAATACGTTGGCGAACATTATAATCATCAGGTTTGCGCGGCCTATGGTTCTTCACTCGGCGGCAGTTTTGTGGCGCAGCTTGCCGCAAGAGAAAAAATCCATATGAAATACGGTATCATTGGCAGTTCGGATTTCGACCAATCGAGAGCATTGGCGGCAAAGCTAAAGGCGGCACTCATGGGAAAAGTCATCTATCCGTTTATTCACACAGGGCATTACAGCTCGTCCTTTATGCAGAAACGGTATGAAAAGCAAATGGCATCCTCTGATCCGTATAATAAGGCCTTTGTGGCGATGGTGGGACGTGACAAATACGATATGAGTTTTATCACGAAACAAAGCATTAAAAATCAATTTCAATCTGACCTTGTAACCCCGCTTCCCCAACAGATTGACAACGGTGAGACGGAAATTCATGTGTTCTATGCCAAAAAAATGGGAGAAAAGTATCTGGATCGCTATCATCAATATTTTAAAAATCCCATCATTCACGAGCAGGATATGCGCCATGAGGAGTTTCTGGCACTTCATTCAGATGAATGGTGTCGTCTTGTCAGGGAAATTTGCCTGTAATCATTCACATACAAATATCAGGAGGCAATTTTCTGTATGTCTGTTTTTCCCGAGTGCGGGAAACGCTATTTTGAAATGATTCAGCTGATTCATGATCTATAAAAGAGTAAGGAAATCGCCGTAAGTGCCCATTACGCACTCGCGGCGATTTCTTTTACATATTTTTTTAGCATTATTTGAATCAGTGTAACTATTCAGTGACGAGCGAAAAGCGACCATAAAGGAGGGAACGAAGCGCAT
>CAMHAV010000112.1 GCA_946182865.1 uncultured Clostridia bacterium | reverse complement strand
TTCGCCCCTTATAGGGGCATATTCAAACCACCACTTGAAGTGGTGGTCATGACTGACGGAAAGCGGTGTGCTGCTGCGAGAATAACCTGCTGTGCGCCGCTTTCTGTCGTTATATGACGAAGTTTATTTTGTGTGACAAAGGAGAGGTCAGAGTATGAAAAAAAGTCTGGCGTTACTGTTGTCTGTCCTTCTTTTGATGACAACGGCATGTGCGAAACCGTCCGTCAAGGATGACGACACGATTTCCTACTGGACGGAGGATTCAACTGCTATGCAGTCCATCGTTGCTTTTGTGAACGAGGTGTGCGATGAATCGTCCGACAGCTATGTGCCGCCGGAGCAGCGAATCGCTGTGTTTGATTCGGACGGTACGCTCTTCGGGGAGCTTTTCCCGACCTATTTTGACCAGTGTCTCATGATGCACAGGCTGCTGCACGACAAGACCTACGAAGCGCCTGCCGAGGTTAAAGAATACGCTCAGGCACTTGAATCGGCTCTGCTCAGCGGTCAGTCCGAACCCAAAGCACCCAGATCCAGCGGTCAGATCATCGCGGAATCCTTCAAGGGATTTACTGTCGAGGAATACCGTGAATATATCCACAAATTTATGTCACAGCCTGCGGTCGGATTTGAAGGTATGACCTACGGTCAGGGTAGTTACAAGCCGATGGTGGCACTTGTGCAGTACCTTGTCGAGCATGATTTTATGGTGTATATTGTCAGCGGTGCCGAAAGCAATCTGCTTCGTGAGCTTTGGCAGGACGATCTCGGTCAGTGGATTCCACCCTACCGCATGATTGGCAGTACGTTTTCCCTTGTTGCAACGGGACAGGGAGACAAGGCTTTACGCGATTACAATCTGACAGACGATGACGAGGTACTCATCGAAGGCAATATGACATACAAGTGTGTGAAAATGGGCAAGGTGGCCAGTATTGTCAATCAGATCGGCATAGCGCCGACACTGGCGTTCGGCAACAGCTCGGGCGATTTTGCAATGGGTACGTATGCCGTCCGTAACGGCGGCAAGGCGTATATGCTGCTCTGCGACGATACCGAGCGCGATTACGGCGACACCGAAAAGGCTGCCAAATTCGACAAGCAATGCAAGGAACTTGGATTTGAAACGGTGTCCATGAAGGACGATTTTGCAACAATTTACGGCGACAATGTTAAAAAGACAAGTATTGTACAGGAGCAGGAACTTGCACCGGCTGCGTAATTCACATAATGATTGATCAATAGGAGAAGGTCGTACAGTATGAAAAACAATAAAAACGGCGGTTTGTTTGCCGGTATCATTATGGGTTTACTCATGGTTATCGGGGGAACTGTGTTCCTCTGGTTGAATGAAGGCAACAACGTCCGCAACATCAAAACTACCGACGAAATCGAAAAGAATATCGTCGAGATCACATCGAAGAGCGACTGCTCGCAGTACAGCGGTCAGTTGGTAGCAGTAGGCGGAAATTTCACAGTCGAAGACAAAACGATCTCTGACGACATTTTTCAGGTCAGTATCCACTCCGCCGCTTTGGACAGAGTGGTGGAAATCTATCAGTGGGAAGAGGAAGAAGAAACCGACAGTGAGGGCGATACCACTTCTTATTCCTACAAGAAGGTGTGGCACGAGGGACTGATTGATTCTTCTGACTTTCACAAATCCGGTCATGATAACCCTACTTCGACAGAGTATAGCAGCGACAGCTTCTATGCACAGAACGTCAGACTTGGCAATTATCTTTTGGCGGGCAGTCAGATCAGCCAGATGGAGACGGACAAGGGATTTTCTCTTTCGGATGACAATGTAGCCATTCCCGATGGCTATAAGGGCAATGGCAAGTATGTAACCAATGCGGAAAACCTTGACAAACCCCAGATCGGTGACGTGAGAATTTCCTGGAAATACAACGGCTGGAAAGAAGTCAGCCTGATTGCCAAGGTTTCGGGCGACAGTTTTGTCAGCTATACCTCGGAAGCCGGGAAAAACGTCAATTTCGTGACCGAAGGCAACCGCACCGCTGCCGAAATGATCGAATCGATGCGCAATCAGGATAAGCTCATGAAATGGCTGTTCCGTCTGGTCGGCTTCCTGCTGTTATTCATCGGTTACATGTCCGTGATTGCTCCTCTGACCAAACTGCTGTCGTATGTGCCGATTTTGGGCAATGCGGTCAATTTCGTATTTACGCTGACGCTGTTCCTGCTGTCGCTTGTGCACGCGCTGCTGGTAATTCTGATCGCGTGGTTCCGCTATCGCCCGTTGCTCAGCGTTTGCCTGCTGGCGGTCTGCGCTGCCATTGGCGTTGCGCTGTTCCTGCTCAGAAGGAACGGACGCACCCCGGCGGTCAAGACGGCTTGAAGTATTTGAACGGAAAAGAGGCAGCATCATATGAACTCAACCAATACACTGCCGCTTATTGGCAGAATCGATTCCGTAAACGCCGCCGAGTGGGAGAGAAAGCTCACGCAGCAGCTTGATACGGAGAAGGAAACCGTCTTTGACGCGGAAGCGCTCAAATATATTTCAAGCGCGGGACTGCGGGTTCTTCTGAAAATACAGAAAAATCTGCCGTATAAAGCCCGAATCGTCAATGTGTCGCCTGACGTGTATGAAATCTTGGAGATGACAGGCTTTTCGGAACTGTTTGACGTTACCAAGCGTATGCGGCAAGTCTCGGTCGATGGCTGTGAGATTATCGGTCAGGGCGGCAACGGTACGGTTTACCGTATAGACCGGGAAACAATCATCAAGGTCTACAACCCCGGAACCGGCTTCGATAAAATAGCGCTTGAAAAGAAATTCGCCAGAGAAGCCTTCAAAAACGGCATTCCCACGGCGATATCCTTTGATACCGTGGAAGTAGGCGACAGATACGGCATTGTGTTTGAAATGCTGAACGCCAAAACGTTGGGACGCGCCATCTCTGACGAACCTGACAGGATAATAGAATACGGAGCAAAGATGGGGAAACTGCTCCGAACGATTCACACGACCGCCGTTCCTTTGGGAACGCTGCCGTCTGTCAGAGAAAAGGTGTCCGGCTGGATTGATTACATGGAAGAACATTATCTTAAGGCGGAGGACGCGGGACTTCTTCGGAATGTGCTTGCGGCAATCCCGGAAAGAAATACCATTCTCCACTGCGATTTCCACGAAGGGAATGTGATGGTGCAGGACGGCGAGCTGATTCTGATAGATTTGGACGACATATGCACCGGTCATCCGATATTCGATCTGGTATTCAATTATATGGGTCATGTGATTGCCGCGCAGAGTATGCCGCAGGTCATTGAAAAGTCCATGCAGCTCTCTCCGGAAAATGCCTTGAAGACCAGAAAATATATGCTGAAGACCTACTTTGGCACAGAGGATCAAGACACGCTTGCAAAGTACGATCAGGTGATCGGCGCGTTTTCGACCTTTGTGATGCTTGTTGTCCCTGGCAAGAGCAAGGATTCGAGAAATATCAATCCGGAAACAGCAAAGGCAATCGTCGATACAGTATTGCCGAAATTCAGACAGGTCGCCCCTATGCTGCCTCAGATGATTGGACTTTTAGATTTAAGCGAGAAGAAATAAAAAATGTGGCTGTCACACTACAATAACAGCGATATTTTTGATGGATTCAGTCTACCATCCTCTTTTCAATATCCATCCGATCAAGAAAAGGAGCCTGCCACAATATGAATATCATTTCTAAAAGAACGCTCGCGTTATTGTTTACGCTTACGCTGCTATTTTCGGCAGTGACCCATTTAAGCGGTTGTTCTGACAGTTCTCTGCATCAGCCAACGGCGCTGACATCGGAAACCGGTCAGAATGAAACAGAATATTTGCTGACAAATGTTCCGCTGAGTCGGAACGGCATAGAACTGCACCTTGACCGCATGACGCTGAAAGACGCATCGCCGCAAAAGAATATCCTGCTTACCCACGGCGTTACCTACTCTTCCCACGAATTTGACGTTGACTACAAGGATTACAGCCTTGTAAGAAGGCTGGCACGCGAGGGCTACGCTGTGTGGCGGCTGGATATTGCCGGTTTCGGTCAATCTGGAATCGTCAGCGATGGGTTCATGCCCGATTCCGATTATGCCGCGGAGGATATACACGCTGCCGTTCAAAAGATTGTGGAGGAAAGCGGTCAGAACAAGATTGATCTGCTGGGTTGGAGCTGGGGAACGGTGACGGCTTCGCGCTTTGTGACAAAGCATCCGGAGCATATCAACAGACTGGTCATGTATGCGCCTATTCTCAGCGGTCTCGGCGAATATGAAGTCAACGATGATTTTCACCACAACACATGGGAACACGCCGCCGATGATTTTCAGCGCAACGAGGACGGCAGCTTTGACCATGCGATCACCGAGCCGGAAATGATAGAAATGTACTGTTCGAGCTGCTGGCATTACGACGGAGAGTACAGTCCGAACGGCGGAAGAAAAGATATATGTGTGGCAAAATCCGATAAGCTGATTGATCTTGCCGGAATTTCGGTTCCGACGCTGGTGATATGCGGAAGCAATGATCCGTATCTTAACTTCGATCTGGTAAATGCTTCCCTGGATTCCTTACCCCAAGGCTCCGCGCTGGAAGTCATCGAAGGCGGCGCACACGTCATCATGTATGAAAAACCGTATTATCAGGAATTTCAGAAAAGACTGACCGCTTTTTTGAAAAGGTAAAATCGACTCATCCAACGCTCAGACATTGCTGTTTACGCAAGTGACCCCCTGATAGCAGCGGGATACGAAGACGATTACGGTGTGCGCGTGGTCAATGAAAGAAAAATTAGCGCTGCTGACACCGTACCATGAACTTTGATATTGTTTTTTTATAAAACATATATTTTAACATTTTTGGAGGTAACCATTATGAAAAAAATAGTAGCCCTTATGATCGCCATTCTGATGAGTGCGTCTGTATTGACAGCCTGCGGCAAATCGCAGAAGGACAGCAGGAAATTAGCACGCAGCTGGAAGGGAACGAGGAAACTTCACTGGCAGGTTCGTGGCAGGACGAGGTCAGTCAGCGCGCCTCAATGGATGTGAAAAAGAATGAGGACGGCAGCTATGACATTCTTGTTTCATGGGGTTCAAGCGCGTCTGAAACATCTACATGGGAAATTCACGGAACCTATGACGCCCAGTCCGGCACGCTCACGTATGATAACGGAAAATACTCTGTTCACACATGGGACGAAAAAGACAATGAAACCATATCCGGCGAGGAAACAACAAAGGGGTCTTTTTCCAATGAAGGAGATAAGCTGCGCTGGAAAGACTCAAAAAACAGTGGTGAGGGCTTGTTTGTAAGAATTTCCGACTAATCAAAGCGCTCCGATCGGTTGTTTATGATGATGGATTGATTTTTTAAAAATTTACAAGGAAGTGTATTACAGCATGATCTCGTTATTGCTTTCCTTTGGCATGTTGATAATCGGATACTTTGCATACGGTCGGGTGACAGAAAAGATATTTGCCCCCGATGACAGACCTACGCCCGCCGTTGCCATCAACGACGGCGTGGACTGTGTTCCGATGAAAACATGGAAGGCATTTTTAGTACAACTGCTGAACATCGCAGGCACCGGACCGATTTTCGGCGCGTTGATGGGAGCGGTGTTTGGACCGGTCGTATTTCTGTGGATTGTCTTTGGCTCCATATTGGGCGGTGCGGTACATGACTATATGAGCGGCATGATCAACTCCCGCCATGAGGGTGCTTCTATCGCCGAACTGTCGGGAACTTATCTCGGCAATTTTGCAAAATGGGTCATGCGTATCTTTTCCGTCGGACTTCTGGTACTGTGCGGCACGGTATTTGTCACCAGTCCCGCAGGTCTGCTCGACAAGCTCACGCCGACTTGGATGAACGGTACCTTCTGGGCGCTCGTGATCCTTGCCTATTATCTGCTCGCTACCCTGCTCCCGATGGACAAACTGATAGGCAGGCTCTATCCGATCTTCGGCGTTTTGCTGATCGTGATGGCGGGCGCGGTCATCGGGGGAATTCTGTTCTCAGGCGGTAAATATACCATTCCTGAGATATCTTTGCAAAATCTTCACCCTGATGGAACACCCATCTGGCCGTATATGTTCATTACGGTTGCTTGCGGTGCTGTTTCAGGATTTCACGCCACCCAATCTCCCATGATAGCCAAATGTATCAAATCCGAAAAGGAAGGCAGAAAAATATTCTACGGAGCGATGATATCCGAGTCGGTGATTGCGCTCGTATGGGCTGCCGCAGGCGTCTCTTTTTACGGCACAACACAGCTTTTAAACCAAGCGCTGGCTAGTGGCGCGTCAAATGTGGTCTATGAAATATCCACCGGCGTTCTGGGCGTGGTGGGCGGAATTTTGGCTGTCGTGGGTGTGGTCGTATGTCCGATTACTTCAGGCGATACGGCGTTCAGAAGCGCCCGTCTGATTCTGGCGGAGATCTTTCGTCTCGATCAGAAAAACATTAAAAACCGTTTGATTATCACGATTCCGCTGCTCATGCTCGGCGGTCTGCTGACATGGTTCGCTATCGTGAACGATAACGGCTTTCAAACCATCTGGCGCTATTTCTCATGGAGCAACCAGACGCTTGCGATGATTGCGTTGTGGGTATCCACCGCTTATCTGCTGAAAAACGGAAAGTACCGTTTCGGTTCTCTGACCAACGCCCTTCCCGCGACGTTCATGACGGCGGTGAGCCTGACCTATATTCTTATGGCGGACGAAGGCTTTCGGCTGAATCAAACTGTGTCTTACATCGTCGGTGCGACGGCAGCGACCGTGCTGTTTGCCATTTATTTATTCGTACTTGCCCGACATGACGTAGAGCGTGCTGACACGAAAGAATCAATGTGACGCTTGCCAATCTATATCCGCACGAGAAAGCACGGCAAGGAGAAACCCGATGTATTATATTTTAGAAAACAAAATCAGAGTGAAAAAGTGGATGTCCGATGTAGCCAGCTATTCCGTTGAGGGAAAGACCAAACAGTTTCGTCTGAAACCGGAGGAATACGCGCTGATAAAATGCTGCGACGGCATGACTGATCTTCCCGAAAACAATACATTGTATGTGCTGGAGGCGCTGGGCGTGATACGGCGCTGTCAAAAGGGCGAGGCAGAACTTGCGCCCGGGCAGATCAGGGAATACCCGAACAAGCTGTCCTGCGTCATCGACTGGACAATTACCGAGCGCTGCAATTATAACTGCCTTCACTGCTTTCACGCAGCCGACAACAACGTCCACAGGGAGGAGTTCTCCCGTGAGGAGGCGCTCCGGCTTCTGGAAGAAGCGCAGGCGTGCGGCGTGTCCGCTATCCGCATGACAGGCGGGGAACCTACGCTCTATCCTTATTTCCGGGAGATCGTAGAAGAAATCCGCAACCGGGGGATGCGGCTGAAAACGCTCATCACCAACGGCTCGCTGATGGATGATGAGCTTGCCGCATTCATTAAAAGGATGCACCCGAAGGCACAGATCATGCTTTCCTTTGACGGCATCGGCACCCATGACTGGCTGCGGCAGCATGAGGGCAGTGAGGAGAGCGTCAAACGGGCGATACGGGCGAGTAAAGACGCGGGACTGAACGTCAAAATCAACATGAACGTGAATCGCAAGAACCGTAGCGTGATTTTCGACTCGGTAAAAATGCTGACGGAGCTGGGCGTGGATGAACTTCGTATCATCAAGACCACGGAAGCACCGAGATGGCAACTGAACGCCGAAGATGCCTCACTGACGCCGGAGGAGTATTACGACTTTTCGATCGACTTTGCCAAGTGGTATAGCGTCAGCGAACTGACGCTGCCCGTCACGATCTGGCAGAGCCTGTATCTGCGAGGGCGGGACAAGGTCTACCACATACTGCCGGTCAAGACGTCTCAGTGCGCCTATCGGGACGACGCCACTATCTGCCCCGCTATGCTGAGAAAAATCTCCGTTCAGGCAAACGGGGAAATGATTCCCTGTGCGCCGTTGGCAGGCCTTTTCTCGCTCAAAGGCATCCACATGGGAAATGTAAAGCAGGTGGGATTGCAGAAGCTCTTCACCGAAGGGACGCTGTACGAGCAGGTGACGCAGACGGTCAGGGACAAGCGTCAGGCTAACCCGAAATGCGCTGCCTGTCCGTATTTTATCAACTGTCAGGGCGGCTGTCCGGCACTGTCAATCATGTTGGGAGGCAGCCTGCTCTCTTCGGACGGGTACAAATGCGTTTTCTTTGAAAAAGGCTATTATCAAAAATACACCGATGCTCTGAGCGGCTGGAAGAATCTGGTTCCGTTATCAGAAGAGGAAACGGAAAAACTGACTGACTGACCTTCGAGTGAAAGGAGCTAATATACATGGCGGTCATGGATTTGTACCGCTCGCTGACGGATGAACAGCAGGCGCGCCTTAGAGCTTGTCAGTCTTTGGCGGAAATGCAAACCGTAATCAAAGAGGAAGGCATCGTACTCACGGAAGAACACATGGAAGCTATCTGCGGATATGGATGGAATGGATTAGGCAGGAAGAAAAAGCGGTCAGGTCTCATAGAAACCGGGCTTTTTGGCAGATTTATCGTGCCTTCGGAAGAGTGGGAGGAGCTTTTTCAGCAGGCCGAGGATAATGAATCGGTCATCCGCCGCAGGTTTCCCTCCGCTTCTGAGCAGGAATCTGCCGCCTGTAAGCTGATTGCCGGAGAAAACAGGGCATTGCGCAATGCGTTGCTGACGGCTGATGACACCCGGTCATTCCTTGATGCCTGCCTGACCTTGCGCGGTTCCTTTCAGGATGGAAGACTGAGAAGACTTGTCCGGGAACAGGCCCGACTGCTGGGATATCTGGCGGACGGCGCGCCGCTTCCGGATTCCGCCGAGGCTGTTCTTTCACTGTGGGAAACGGCAAACCGAATGGAGCCGCGCTGGGCTGATGACCTGCCTGCACATTTTCGGACGCCGTGTGAGCGCGTTCCCTTTGCACACGGGAAGAATCCTTTTGTGCCGGGACCGGTTCCGGTAGGCTATGAGACTTCGCCGCCGGAGGAAATACCGGAAGCCGTCTCTCATTTGGAGGAATTTGTGCAAAGGCAAGACCTGCCGCGGGAGCTGGCGGCGTTTACCTCTCACTTTCTGCTGGTTCGGATTCACCCGTTTCCGGACGGCAACGGGCATACCGCGCGTTTGCTCTGCTGCGGAATGCTTGCCCCAAAATATTCAGCGGCAACACTCACCGCGTTTCTATCCCTGATGCATGAGAACAAGCGCGCCGTACATGACGCGGCCATTGTAGCCGGACTGTCAGACAGCAATATGTGTCCGGAATGCTGCACCCTGATACGCTTTTTGATCTGGGGACAGAAGCGGCTCCTTTCCTATGAACTGTGATATTCCATTGTTTATCAATTGAATATAAAACTTAATGCAAGGAGGACATTAAAAATGACCAAAAAAGAAAAGATGGAGCTTCTGCTCGCAAAGGTTGCCGAGGAACACAAGGCAGCGTTCGTAGCGGAGCTGCGAGAGGCAAAATCGAAGGACGAGTGGCTGGAGGTGGTAAAGAAATACGGCATTCGTCTTTCGGAGGAAGAAAAAGAGGCGATCAAAGCCCAGTCAAATGAGGTCCCGGATGAAGAGCTGGATGCTGCGGCAGGAGGCTGCTGCTCCAGTTGCAGCAGCAGTTGCAGTTGCTGGGATTCCTGACATCGCACATGAACGCTTCAAGAGCTTGCGGGTATTATCAACCGGTAGGTATATTATAA
>CAMHAV010000111.1 GCA_946182865.1 uncultured Clostridia bacterium | reverse complement strand
AATTTGCCTGATTTACGTTGGTTTTAGGTGCTGTGTGCAAGGCGGGATTTTTTTTCATAAATACATCTCCTTATAATTTGCATATTTCTATTTTATCATACAATTGGTGATTGTCAATATTTGTTTTGCAAAAATTAATGTATTTTTTCATAACACCTGCATAACTGCCAATGAATATACGACGCCAAAACAAACAAAAACCTCTGTCAGGCAACCTTTCCGAAAAAGGAGACCGTCACAGAGGTTTTGTCATATTGCACACGTAACTGCGGCTTTTATCGCACCAGCGCAGGGGCGAGGGTGTTCAGGTAGACAATACCCGCGCAGAGTCCCGCCACCAACAGGAACGCAAACACGTCGCGGAATTTATACCGCAGCACATTCAGGCGGGTGCGACCCTTGCCGCCCGTGTAGCAGCGGCAGTCCATCGCCGTCGCCAGTTCAAAGGCGCGTCGGAAAGCGGAGATAAAGAGCGGAATCAGAATCGGAACGAGCGCCTTGGCGCGTTTGAGCATGCCGCCGCTCTCCAGATCGGCGCCGCGAGCCTTCTGGGCATTCATAATCTTTTCGGTTTCTTCGAGCAGCGTCGGGATAAAGCGCAGCGCAATCGTCATCATCATCGCCAGCTCATGCACCGGCACTCTGAAAAGTTTCAGAGGAGACAGCAGCCGTTCGATGGCGGCGGTCAGATCGGTAGGCGACGTGGTATAGGTCAGCATGGCGCTGATAATGATAATCAGCACCAACCGCACCGCGATAAAGCCGCTCTGCCACAAACCCTCCTCCGTGACGGTCAGAAACCGCCATTGAAAGAGCACATGGTCGCCCCGCAGGTACAGCATATTCAGCACGGCGGTAAAGAGCACCAGAAACCAGATCGCCTTGAGTCCCTTGAAATACATCTTGGGCGACACACGCGTGAGCAGCATGGACAGGAAAACAAACCCGGTCATCAGCCCCATGGACATCAGATTCTTGGCGAGAAAGACAAACACGATCATGGCGCTCATGACAATGATCTTCATGCGCGGGTCCATTTTGTGAATGAAGGATTTCCCCGGCATAAACTGACCGATGGTGATATCGGATATCATTGTGCCTCTCCTCCTTCCGTCCGGCCGCCCCGCAGAAATTGCAGCGCCGCGTTTTTAGCGTAGTCCATGGTGTACACGTCGGTGCCGACGTCGGCGCCCAGCTTTTTTAATTCGAGAAAGACCTGCGTCACCTGCGGCACCTTCAGACCGATTTCGGCAAGGTGTTCGCCCTGTTTGAAAATATTCTCGGTGGTGTCGAACATCTCGACATTCCCGTGATTCATCACCAGCACGCGGTCAGCCACCCGCGCGATATCCTCCATGGAATGAGACACCAGCAGCACCGTGCTGCCCGTCTTTTTGCGGTATTCTTTGATCTGATTGAGAATCCTGTCGCGTCCGCGCGGGTCAAGTCCCGCCGTCGGTTCGTCCAGAATCAGCACCTTCGGCTCCATGGCAATCACGCCCGCAATCGCCGCCCGCCGCTTTTCGCCTCCCGACAGATCAAAAGGCGATTTTTCCAGAAGCGATTCCTTCAGCCCCGCAAATTCGGCGGAGGTGCGGACGATGCGATCCAGCTCGTCCTTGTCTTTGATGCCCTTGTTCATGGGGCCGAACGCGATATCCCTGTACACCGTTTCTTCAAACAGCTGGTATTCGGGATATTGAAACACCAGCCCCACCTGAAAGCGGATGTCCCGAATCTTCTTCGGCTTTTCCCAGATATTTTTGCCTCCAAGCAAAATCTGTCCCGATTCGGGTTTCAGCAGCCCGTTGAGAAGCTGCACCAATGTGGATTTGCCCGATCCCGTATGTCCGATAACGCCGATAAATTCTCCCTCGTTGATGGCAAGATTCGCGCCTTGCAGCGCGACCTTTTCAAAGGGAGTGCCTTTGCCGTACACAAAGCGCAGATCGTGTGTTTCGATGAGTGCCATAGGCAAATTCCTCCTTTTCGTTTTGATGATGGAAGCCATAGACCCGCCTCGATTTTACATCGGGGAGGGGCGACTGGGAAAGGTTTTCTCCGCCCGTATTCGCCCGACCCCGTTGTTAATCCGGGCGCGTCTCGCTCGGTCAGCTTCCGCCTCCCTCGTGGGGCTTTGCCCCACTCCCCACAAGGGCGCTGCCCTTGACTCGGCAGGGAACCAGTCCCCTGCACCCCGCGCTCGCATTCGCTCGCTAATTGCGCTTCGCTTTTTCTTTTTTACTTCTTTTTTTACTTCTTTTTATTTCTTCGCTGCCCATATCGCCCGCGCGCATTCCTCCGGCGTCAGCACATCTTTGGGGATATCGTACCCCATGCTCCTTAAATACTGCGCCAGCTCCGTCGCCTGCGGCACATCCAGATGATGCTCGCGCAGCAAGGCAATCTGCGAAAAGACCTCGCGCGGCGTTCCTTCAATGAGCAGCTTGCCGTCGTCAATGACAATCACGCGGTCGGCGCGTGCCGCTTCGTCCATGTAGTGGGTAATCAGCACCACGGTAATACCCAGTTCGTTTTTGAGCTTGTCGATAGTCTCCATGACCTCCTGCCGCCCTCGCGGGTCGAGCATAGCGGTGGGTTCGTCAAACACGATGCACTGGGGACGCATGGCAATAATGCCCGCAATGGCCACGCGCTGTTTCTGTCCGCCTGACAGCTTGTGGGGGGCATGGCGGCGGTATTCGTACATGCCGACCGCTTTGAGCGCGTCGTCCACCAACTGCCGTATCTCCGGCGAGGGGATGCCGAGATTTTCCGGGCCGAACGCCACGTCTTCCTCCACGATAGTCGCGACAAGCTGGTTGTCGGGATTCTGGAACACCATGCCCACGGTCCGCCGGATATCGGTCAGCAGATCGTCATCAGCTGTGTCCATGCCCCCGACATACACCTTGCCGCCGCTCGGCAGGAGAATGGCGTTCATATGCTTGGCCATGGTGGATTTGCCGGAGCCGTTGTGACCGAGAAGCGCCACAAATTCGCCTTTGCGAATCTCCATGGAAATCCCGTGCAGCACCTCCTTGGGCGGCGTGCCGTCGGTGCTGTCATATTGAAAATACACGTCCTGCGCCGAAATCTGCACTTCCAGCGCGGCGAGTTCGGTTGGTTCTGAGGGTTTGTTGATGTTATCCATAATCCATTCCTTTAATCCTTATAATAATCTTTTACACCGATTCCGATCGTACTCCAATGCATCGCTTTGCGCAACTCTTCCCTTACATCGTCATCCTCCAAAGACCTGCCCTCATCTCTGGCTTCTTGGATGATCTCTTCGGGAAAGCATTCTCGGTATATCCCCACACTAATGGCAGGAAAACCATAGCTGTACGGTTTTTCGGCATCGTCAATTTCCCTGTTGTTTTTCTTCGTCAGGACTTCCGTCAAAGTATCCGCATTTTCTTCAAAAGCGGATAGTCCATAGATGACAGGCTTTAGTTCACCGTCTGTTCCGGCGAGAAATTCAATGAATTCCACCTTGTCTTCGTCGTCAAAATCAATCGCGACCTCAGAGTTGAAATAATAGTACCGTTTGCCATCGAAACTCTCGCCTTTTCCAAGTGTATTCCATACGGACGTTTTGTGCATTCCCAACATGATCGTTTTTTCGCCAATGACTGCTCTGTCAAGCGGATATAATACAACCTGCATGGTTCTCCTCCCTCATTTATGATGACGGTTTCTCTGTTTTTTCAAAACTTTACCAATAAACTGACTGCTTCACGATAGACAATGAGACATTTTCCATGTCATGCATAGCAACCGCCCATTCCTCACCGCAGTTATTCTCCGCCAGCAAAAGGTTGTCATGCCTGCTCACTTTCACAAACGGATTGGCATTGTCAAAGGAAATCAGCCAGAGCATTTTTTTGGTGCTGACGCATTCGGCTAAGATAAAGCCGTCGCCCCCGTAACTGCCTTCTCCGATGAAAAATTCGACGTTTCTGTCGCTCCATTCAAGCGCGTCGTTGATATAAGCTTTGGTTTCGACCGTTTCATTTTGATCGTCGGAGGGTGACGGATGGCATTCCAATCTTCTTCCGTTCCGATCGGTTTGAATGGTGTATCTTTGCACCACGCCGTTTGCATACAGAATGCCGTTGACAACCGGCAGATATTCGCTTTGAGATGAATAATCGGAACGCATGGCTTTCTCCTTATTCTCTATTATTTATTATCTTAGCGAGCCTGCGTCCGCCACGTCGCGGTTGCGCCGCAGGGCAGCACCAGCCCCGTTTCGGTCACGGGCAGCCCGATTTCATCCGCGCCGATCACACCGCCGAATTTCGGCTGCAAAATCGCGCCGTTCAGATAATTCATCACCGACGGACTGAGCCCTGTGGTGTAACTGTTGATATTGAAGAAAAGAGGGTCGTCCGTCAGCACATCGGCGCACAGCTCCACCAGCGAATATACCTGATCTTCCAGCTTCCAGACCTCGCCGCCGGGACCTCTGCCGTAGCTGGGCGGGTCCATGATAACCGCATCGTAACGGTTGCCGCGCCGGATCTCGCGCTGCACAAATTTGATGCAGTCGTCCACAATCCAGCGCTGCGGCAGCTTGTCAAGTCCGGAGGAGGCGGCGTTTTCACGCGCCCACTGGGTCATGCCCTTGGACGCGTCCACATGGCAGACATGCGCTCCCGCCGACAGGCAGGCCAGCGTCGCGCCGCCGGTATAGGCAAAAAGGTTGAGCACCTTGATGGGGCGGTCGGCTTCGCGAATCCACCGCCCCATATCGTCCCAGTTGACCGCCTGTTCGGGGAATAAGCCCGTGTGCTTGAATCCCATCGGCTTGATATTGAAGGTGAGGGTTTTATAATGCACCTGCCACACGTCGGGAATGTGCTTCATGACTTCCCACTGACCGCCGCCCGACGACGAACGGTGATAGCGGGCGTGCGCCTTGCGCCAGAGGGGATTTTTTTTGGGGGTATTCCAGATGATCTGCGGGTCAGGACGAATGAGAATGATGTCGCCCCAGCGTTCCAGCCGTTCGCCGGATGACGCGTCGATCAGTTCATAATCTTGCCAGTCTGCCGAGTATCTCATACGCTTTTACGTTCCTTTGCCTCGTCAACATAATTTTGCACCGCGTCCTCATAATCGGCGGGCTTGTCTTCATTTTTGCGGTAAGGGTCCTGCTCGCGAATGGGTACGCCGTCCTTTTCGCGCAGGTTCTTGCGCACCAGACGTTCCGCCATTTCCGCGACCTTCGCCACCTGCTGCGGCTTGATGCCCTCCACAATGATTTCCACACGGCCCCTGCCGGAATCCGCCCGATAGATCGACACGCGTCCGTCACCCGACAGGTAAGACCGAAGCACATGAATTTCCTCATTGAGATCGGTGGAGTGCAGCAGCGGAAGAACCGCGCCCGAGGGAATATTGACGGAGGAAGTGTTGCGAATCAGACGGGGAACGCCGACGGACAGCTCCGCCATCGACATACCCATACGGTTCATGCAGGTCAGCAGCATCACGGCGGTCATCAGACCGTCAGGAACATAGGAGCGCCGCGGGAAAACCAGACCCGCGTCCCTGTCCGCCGCCATCATCACGCCGTCGTTTGCGGAACTCGCCGCGCCGTAATTGAGAAATTCCTCCGCGAGATAGCTGTAATCGCCCGTCACCACGCGGCACTGCGCGCCCACCGACTGGATATACGGCGCAAGGGCAATGTGACAGGAATCGCTCACCATCACGGTTTGAGCCTCCGCGCCGCGCGACGCAAAGGTGCCGTACACAAAGCCGAAAATCGCCGCAAGCTTCTCAGTGTCATACAACTTGCCCTCCGAGTCGGCCACGAGGCAGTTTTCACCGCTGGCGCTGAACGCAAAGCCGATATCGCTCTTGGTATCCTTGACATAATCAATCAGCGCGGCGGGATTGGAATAGGCAGGAAGAATCTGCTTTTCTTCGCTTGGGTCGGGCGCAAAAACCGACACTTCCGCGCCGAGCTGTTCAAACAAATCCCTGACAAACACAGCGGAGGCGCTTTGCGTGCAGTCCACCGCCACTTTAAGGGTTTCAAACATGGTGTAATTGGAGGCTTCCAGCAGATTGGCACGGTATTTTTGCAGCACGCTGCCGTCCGCTTTTACAATGCGTCCCGACTGCTTGCTGCTGAGCGCCGCGTGGCTGTCGATGCTCGCGAGAATAGACTGAAGCTGCTCGCCCAGCACAGGACGGCCGTTGCTATGATAGAATTTCAGACCGCTCACTTCGGTGTCAAAGGTATTGCCCGTGATCATCACGCCCATCAGCGCATCCGCCTTGGCGGTGAGATACGACACCGCGCCGGAGGGAACCGCGCCGAGCGTCAGCACATCCGCGCCCGCCGCACACAGCGCCGCGCAGACTGCCGCCTCCATCATATCCGAAGCAGGGCTTTGGTCGTGACCCACCACAATGCGGTACTTGCGGCCGGGAACCGCCGTGCGTCCGCCGAGTTCATGATAGGCGGCGACCACGGCGTGCTCCGCCTGATAAATATCTATCGTTTCTCCCAATATGCCGTAAAACGCGGCTCTGTCATTGGTCATTTTCATTTTTTATATTCCGTTCCTTTCCTTGTTCAATCAAACAGCGACTGCTGCTGCCCCCCGCCGGTCTGATGGGGCGGCTTTAATCCCAGATGCACATACGCCGCGTCGGTGACACAGCGCCCCCTCGGCGTTCTCGCGAGAAAACCGATCTGCATGAGATACGGCTCGTACACATCCTCGATGGTAACGGCTTCTTCTCCGATAGCCGCCGCGATGGTTTCCAATCCGACAGGGCCGCCGTTGTAAAACTGAATGATACCCGACAGCAGCAGCCGGTCGATTTTATCCAGCCCCAGCTCGTCGATTTCCTGTCTGTCCAGCGCCATGCGGGCGATATCGCAGGTGATCACGCCGTTGCCCACCACCTGCGCGAAGTCGCGCACGCGTTTGAGCAGGCGGTTGGCGATACGCGGCGTTCCTCTCGAACGCGACGCGAGTTCCAGCGCGCCCTCGCGGTCAATGGCAATGCCCAGAATGCCCGCCGAACGCTCCACAATATCCGCGAGCTGTTCGGGAGTGTACAGTTCCAGACGCAGCACCACGCCGAAGCGGTCGCGCAAAGGCGCGGACAACTGCCCCGCGCGGGTCGTCGCGCCGACCAGTGTGAATTTGGGCAGCGGCAGATGATAGCTCATCGCGCCCTGTCCTTTGCCTGTCATAATGTCGATGGCAAAGTCCTCCATCGCGGGATAGAGGATTTCCTCCACCGTCCGCGACAGGCGGTGAATCTCGTCGATAAAGAGTACGTCGCCCGAGTTGAGCGAACTGAGCAGCGCCGCCAGATCGCCCGGGCGTTCGATGGCGGGGCCGGATGTGATGCGAAGTCCCACGCCCATCTCATGCGCGATAATGCCGGCCAGCGTCGTCTTGCCCAGACCCGGCGGCCCGTAAAGCAGGCAGTGGTCGAGGCTTTCATGACGCGCCAGCGCCGCGCTGATATACACCGAAAGATTCTGCTTCACCGTGTCCTGTCCGATATAGGAGTCCAGCGTCTGCGGTCGCAGAGGGTTCTCCGTCTCCGCGTCGGCGGGATTGTAATCTGGGTCAACGATTCGGTTTTCGTAATCGGTTTCGTCCGCTTCGTCAAACGAAACGGATTTGATTTCGTTGTCGTTTTGTTGTTTCATGTTTTATAGTAATCCTTTTGTTTGATGGTTCAATCACTCATATGCCACAGCGCAGCGGCCGTCGGGAATGTCCTGCAAAATCTCCCGCAAAACAGCCGCGTCACGCGGAAACTTTTTTTGATACGTCATCCAGTTTTCAAAGACAAGCGTTTTGGGAAACAGAATATCATAGAGAAAATCGCGCAGCGCGTCCCAATTCCTGCCGTAATTCGCCCCTAATCCAAGCTCTTTTTGCAAAAGGGCGTGCAGCTCCGTGACGCTTTCGATTTCACCGCAGTGGATGACCACGGTTTCCTTTGGCTCGTACCGCTTTTTCAAAATGGCGGTCAGATCGTCCTTCTGTCCCGCTTCTATCAGGTTTTCGGCATACGCGTCACTGATGGTTTCATATTCGACAGGAAAAGCGGCAAGCATAAAATCCCGCAGACACACCTGCAAATGAATGCGCTGTTCTTTGGAACGGAAATCGGTGTTCAATACTTGAAAAAAGAGTCCCTCATCCAAAACCGACTCAAATTCTGCCGAATGCCGATCAAATATCTCTTCAAACTGCGCATCGGTCAGATACCCTTTCAGATAAAACCCTATCACATCCATACAATGTAAAGACATACAGTTTTCTCACCTTTTCCTGCGTTTTCTCAAATCACAATCATTACGCATTACGAATTACGCATTACGCATTATATCAAATTCCTTTGGCCATTTCCACCAGCGCGAGGCGGATAATTTCCTCGGTGGGAAGCGTCGCGTCGAGCTTCGCGACCAATTGCGCCGCTTCGGAGGGCTGGCAGCCCAGCACCATCAGCGCGTTGATAGCCGCCGACGCGTTACCCGCCGCGGAAGGTGCAATGCCTTTTCCGATGGGAAGATCGGACGGCGCGCCCATGCTCTTGAATTTGTCTTTCAACTCCAGCACCACACGCTGGGCAATCTTGGGGCCAACGCCGTTGGCGCGGGTAATGGCTTTGTAATCGCCCGAACCCACCGCCAGCGCCACGTCCTCCGGGGTAAGGGTGGAAAGAATGGAAAGCGCCGCCTTGGGGCCGATGCCCGACACGGAAATGAGCATTTTGAAACAGCTGAGTTCCGTTTTTTCAGAGAAGCCGTAAAGCGTGATGGCATTCTCGGTGACGCTCATATAGGTGAAGAGCGTGACGGTGGCGCCCTGCGCGGGCAGCCGCGTCATGGTGGACATCGACGTGAAGCACTGGAACCCCACGCCGCCGCATTCGATCACCACAAAATTCGGCTCGGCGGTCAGATATTTGCCTGTTAAGCTGTATATCATATTCAAAATTCCTCAGTTCTTTTTGTTGTAGGGATTTGTCGCCGCCGTGCGCGGTATCACCTTGCAGTTTTGTCCGTGACAGATGGCGATGGCCAGCGCGTCGGCGGTGTCGTCCGGCTTGGGGATTTCTTTGAGACAGAGCAGCCGACGCGTCATCTCCTGCATCTGCGGCTTGATGGCCTGCCCGTAGCCCGTGACCGCCTGCTTGACCTGCAAGGGAGTGTATTCATAAACCGGCACGCCCTTGAGCCGCGCCGCCAGCAATATCACGCCGCGTGCCTCCGCCACGCCGATGACGGTTTTGGCGTTGTTGGCGTAAAACAGCTTTTCGATCGCCAGCGCGTCGGGTTTGCGTTTGTCGAACAGCTCCACCATGCGGCGGAAAATGATCTCCAGCCGATTTTCAAAAGGCACCCCCGCCTTGGTGACGATGGAACCGTATTCCACCGGCACGAAATGCGGCGGCATATACCTCACAAATCCGAATCCGACAATGGCATAGCCCGGGTCAACGCCCAGAATCATCATAGTAACCGACCCCTTTTCGTCAAGTGTTTTGCAATCCAAGTGCCGTTGACAATCTTATTGTTCATTATAACACAGTTGCATACCAAAATTCAATATCTATTTTTCCAAAGAAAAACAGAAAAGGCGACTGTCATACATCCATGTGTGACAATCACCTTTTCTGCTGCAACGGAGGGGCATTGTTAATGAGAATTTAGAGGTATCCTAAAATCCCGAAAGAATTATACATAGGTTGAATCGAGGGAAAGATGAAAA